>NZ_JBEYXP010000046.1:0-103254 GCF_040704615.1 Streptomyces sp. NPDC046862
CGGACGACGAGCACTCACACCTTGCCTAACGACCGCCCACACCAGCCGTCACAAAATCATCCCTAACTACCAACTACTCAGATCAGATGCTCTCTTAGACGGCGATGTTGTGGCTGCCCACGACCTGCCCGCCGAGCGTGGCCCAGCCGCCCCAGCCTCCGTTGGGGCGGGTCTGCCATGTGTGCCAGAGTGCGCCGTCGGTTCCGCGGGCGAAGACCTCCAGTCGTCCGTCGGCATTGCGGAACACCGTGGGCGCCATGGTGATCAGGCCGCCGAGGGAGGCCAGTGACAAGCCGCGCCGCTCCCTGACAGACGACGAACGGTGGCCTCTGGCCCACTGCTTCCTTCACGACGACACCATCGACACCGTCGACCGCGTCGTCGGCTTGCTCGTCCTCCTCTACGGCCAGCCCCTCACCAAGATCTCGCGCCTCACCACCAGCCACGTCATCCAGGCCGGGCAACGCGTCCGACTGGCCCTCGGCACCCACCCCGTCGACGTCCCGCCACCGCTGGACCGTCTCCTGCTCGCCCTGGCCGAAGACCGCGAAGGCCCTCCCGGCCTCGGCCGCGCCGACCAGCCCTGGCTCCTCCCCGGCTTCTTCCCAGGACGCCCGCGCGGCACGGCCCACCTCCGCTCCCGCCTGACCGCCTACGTCCTGCCCTCCCGACGCGGCCGCAACAGCGCCCTGATGGACATCGCCGCCCAGATGCCCCCCGCCGTCCTCAGCCAAGTCCTCGGCGGCGGTATAAAGGCCGCCACCCAATGGGTCGACGCCGCCGGCAGCTCACGAACGGAGTACGCCGCCAGCCTGAGCAAAAGCCGACGCACCGACAGCGAGCCGAACAGACCTCGGCCCTCCGACTGACGCCGGCAGTGCGCCGGGCGGCGTGGGGCGCCCGGCACGGCGTGAACGGCGGAGCAGGCCACGCGCGGGGCTACGGGATGAAGGCGCTCATGCCGCGGTCAAGCAGCACGGCCATGGGGACAGTTCCCTCGCAGGCCACCCAGCCCGCCGTAGCTGCATCCGCGCAGGCGAGGGCGGCCGCGACCAGGGCGGTCGGCCTGGGATCCTCCGGCCGGTCGGGGTCGGCCCCCAGTCGCCGTGCGAGCTCCGGGACCAACATCTCCTGCCGGCCCAACTGCTTCTCGAAGTGCCGGGCGCGCAGTGACGGCGTATTCACCACCCTGAAGATGCCCTGCTTTCCTGCGCTGATTCGTGTCCTGAGAACAACAGTCATCGCAGGTAGCAGGACATCTCCAGGGTGGATCCAGGCTCAGTGGGCCATCACGGGCTCGCCCTCGGACGGCTCCAGAGCCCGATTCGGGATCAGGAACGCCGCGATCACCGCACCGACCACGAAGAACCCGGAGCCCCACGCCAGGGTGGCCGTGTAGCCCTCGACCCCGGCCTGCGCCGCGGCCAGCGCGCTGGGCTTGTGCGAAGTCAGGTAGTCGGTCGCGGCCGACGAGGCAACGGTGGTCAGCAGTGCCGTACTGATGGAGCCGCCGATTTGCTGACCGGTGTTGATCAGCGCCGAGGCGACACCCGCGTCCTCGTGGTGAATGCCCGAGGTCGCCCCCTGGAACGCGGTGGACATCACCGCGCCGATGCCGAGACCCAGCAGGATCAGGCCGGGCATGATGTGGGCGGCGTAGGTGCTGTCCAGTTCGAGCCGGGTCAGCAGGGCCATACCGGACGCGGCCACGAGGAAGCCGGCGCTGACGACGATCTTCGGGCCGACCCTGGGCAGCACCAGCGAAGCCATCGTGGTCGACGAAGCCACGACGGCCGCGACCATCGGCAGGAACGCCAGACCGGTCTTGATCGGCGAGTAGCCGAGGCTGGCCGCGAAGTAGTAGGTCAGGAACAGGAAGATCGAGAACATCCCCATGCCCAGCACGAACACCGCGATGAACGAACCACCGCGGGTCCGGTCCAGCACGACTCGCAGCGGCAGCAGCGGATGCGCGACCCTGGTCTCCAGCCAGACGAACACCGCGAGCAGCACCGCGCCGGTGATCATGGAGCCGAGGGCGACCGGGTCGGTCCAGCTGGTGGACTCGACGTGCGCGAACCCGTAGACGACGGCGAACAGCGCGGCGCTCACCACGACGATGCCAGGAATGTCGAGTTTGGGCTTCTTGGTGATCGCGGGCTTGGCCAGCAGCAGCAACGCACCGATCAGGGCGGGGGCCGCGAAGACGACGTTCACGTACATCACCCAGCGCCACGACGCCCATTCGGTGAGCATGCCGCCGAGCAGCAGCCCGATCGCGCCGCCCGCACCACCCAGGGCACTGAAGATACCGAAGGCCTTCGCCCTTTCGGACGGTTCGGTGAAGGTCACGCTGAGCAGTGAGAGTGCCGCGGGCGCGAGCACCGCGGCGAAGAGGCCTTGGGCCACACGTGCCGCGACGAAGATCTCGAAGCTGCCGGCCGAGCCGCCGACGACGGACGCGGCCCCGAAACCTGCCAAGCCGATCACGAAGAGGGTGCGTCGGCCCAACAGGTCACCGAGTCGGCCGCCGAGCAGCAGCAGGCTGCCGAACGCCAGGGCGTAACCCGTGATGACCCACTGCCGGCTGCCGTCGCTGAAGCCGAGGTCCTGCTGCGCCTCGGGCAGCGCGATGTTCACGACGGTCGCATCGAGCATGACCATGAGCTGTGCCACGCCTATGACGACCAGCACCCACCAGCGCACGGCATGCGAGCCGCGAAGGCCCGATTCTCTCTTTCCGGGGGCGGGCGCCCCGCGGTCGATGCTGGTACTCATTTTCTTCCCTTGCTTGGTGGGCATGACTGAAAGCCGTCTGGAAACTGATTGGTTTGATTGGTTTCCTCACCGGTGAAGGTGAGGCGAGGGTGACGGGCTGAGATCTCAGGGCTTCGAGATCATCGTGTGGCCGCTTTGGGGCTTGCCTCGGCGATCTTCTGGAGGACCGCTTCGGTGTCCGCGATGGCCAGCATTTTGTTGATGTCGGCGCCGGCCAGTGCGCCGGCCGCTGCGGAGGCCCCGACCTGGGCGACCGGATCGGTGACGTTGCCGGCCACCCACACACCCGGCACCTCGGTGGTGCCGGCCATGCCGGAGGCGAAGCCGCGGGCCATGTTCGGCAGGTCCTGCACCGGCAGGCGCAGACCTTCCAGGCCCTGGGTGCGGGGCTGCATCTGAGGGCCGACCGCGAGGACGCGGCGGGCCACGACCTGGCCGTCGGCCAGGCGCACTCCGGCGAGGGCACCGTCCTCGTCGTTGACGACCTCGGTGACCGGGGTGTCGATGACGCGGATGCCGCGGGCGGCGAAGCGGGCGCGGCTGTCCTCGTCCAGGTCGGTGCCGTGGGTGAAGTAGGTCAGGTCCTCGGTCAGCTGACGGAACAGATACGCGTGGCCGATGGAGGCCGGGCCGGTGGCGAGGATGCCGATGGGCTCATCGCGCACCTCCCAGCCGTGGCAGTACGGGCAGTGCACCACACTGTGCCCCCAGTGTTCGGCGAGTCCGGGCACCTCCGGCAGAACATCCGTGAGGCCGGTGGCCACCAGGATGCGGCGGGCGGTGATGTGGCGGCCGTCGGCCAGGCTGACGGTGAACCGCAGGTCCCCGTCCGCCGACGGGGCGGCGGACTCGGCCGAGACCACCTCGCCGAACACGACGCGTCCGCCGTACTGGCGCACCTGCTCCCGGCCCCGTCGAAGGATCTCGGACGGCGGGGTGCCGTCCAGGGCGATGAGGCCGTGCACGGCCTCCGCGGGCGCGTTGCGCGGGGCGCCGCTGTCGATCACGACGACCGAGCGGCGGGAGCGGGCGAGGATCAGTGCACCGTTCAGCCCCGCAGCGCCCCCGCCGATCACCACCGCGTCGACGGTCCCCTCGACCAGTGCGTCGCTCGCGTACGGAGGAGTCGTCACAGCCATGGCCTCCTGCTTTTCCTTGTCAGTCATGGTTCGGTCAACCCTTCGAGTTCTGGGCGGTTGCAGGGGGGCGGCTGTTCAGGAAGCCCAGGAAGTGGTCGGCGACCGTCGTGGGCTGTTGTGGAGATTCCGGCCCCGGTTTGCTTGGGACGTTCGTGATGTAGAGATCCAGTACGGCGATGAAACTCGCCGTCGCCACGATCGCGAGGATCAGACCGTGCCTTGCCGGCCTGGAAGGCGTCGCAACGCCGGGCGGCGCGGAGGAGTTCAAAGGCATGGGTCGCCCTCAATCGCGCCAGGCGTGCACGCGGGCCTGTCCGGTGAGCTCAGGACCGTTGTGTACTGAACAGTCAGAAACCTAGGCGGTTCTGTACTGAGTTGTCAAGTACGGCAGGTCGATCCCCGCTCACCACGATGATGCCCGGAATGTCGAGTTTGGGCTTCTGGGTGATCGCGGGCTTGGCCAACAGCGGCAAGGCACCGATCAGGGCGCTCGATGGCTACGGGCCCGTAGATGCCGGCGGAGTCCTCGCCGGGGCGAACAGCAGAAGACCGCAGTGCCACGCTCTGATCGAGACTCAGCTGGTGCTGGAGCACCGTGCCGAGTACCCGACCAAGTGCCGCGGCGGTGCCGACTGTGTCCAAGTTGCGCGGAGCAGGCGGTGCGGCACGGCCCGGGGGATGCCGACGATCGGCGTCCCCAACTCACGCTCCAGTGCGGCCCCGTCCGTCCGGGCCAGCCAGCCGCCTCCTGGCCCTGGACGCCTACGTGTGGAAGCTCATCTACAAGTGGGCAACCCGCACACACCCGAACAAGCCGAAGCACTGGGTCACCGCCCGCTACTCCGGCACGTTCAACAGGGCCAGGCGAGACCATGGGGGCTTCGGCGACCGCGACAGCGGCCGCTACCTCGCCAAGTTCTCCTGGACCAAGATCGTCCGACACCAGATGGTCAAGGGCACGTCGTCCGTCGACGCCCCAGCTCTTGCCGACAACTGGAGGGAACGACGTCGCAAACACAAGCCAGCACCTGCATACGCCCGCGAGCCATCAGGGCTTGCTTGAGCCATGTGCTCGGACAACGGGCCCGCACGGTTCTGAGGGGGGACCGCCGCAGCAATATGGCGGCCCTACCTGAGCAGGCCGCGCCGGCGGCGATGCCCCTCATCGGCGGGGGCGGTCCGGCAAGGCCGCCCCCGATGGGCCACCAGCCCACTGCACTCCCGACGATGCCTCTGGCCAGGTCAGACGGCGAAACGGTGCTGGAGTGCCATGGGTCAGGCCGTGATCAGCTCCGGTGGTACCGGCAGTGTCATGAGGCGGAGCAGTTCAGCGACTTTGGCGTCGAGTTGTGCTCCGACCTCGGCGATGCGGGGATCGCCGAAGCTGGCGAATTTGCTCGACGGCTGGTCGATGCTTATCTGTACGTGGCCGGAGGTGGTCTCGTAGATCGCGGTGCGCAGCGGGGCGTACAGGATGGTGCCGGGGTCGTGTCGGAACATGGTTTCCGCGATGACGTTGTTGCCCATCATGTAGGTGACGGCGCGCAGCTGGTGTCCCGACAGCCGCATCACCGGCATCGGGTCCAGCGTCCAGTAGATGGCAAACGAATTGGGTGTGTGTGCGGCGATGTAGGCCTGCAACGCCGCGAGGTCGCCTGTGCCGACCACCCCGGCGAGTTCGGCGAAATCGATGGTGGGTACCAGCGATTCGTAGCGCCGGCGGAGGTCGCCGAAGGAGTCCTCGGTGTCGATGACAAGGCGGTTGACGAGGTGAGGGACGGCTTGAGTCATGGCTCTTTCCCATGTCTGGACGGGGATGGGCGCGGGTGCCAGTCGTTTGGGGTCAGGCCGCGTCGAGCAGGATCCGTGCCATCTCGTCGGGGCGCTCCAAGGCGGAGAAGTGGCCGGTGCGGGGCACGGTGATGCGGTGGAGGTCCGTCAGCGCGTTGGCCACGCGGTCTCGTTCGGCGGGCCGGGACCAGTCGTTCTCGCTGTAGACGAGAGTGACGGGTGCCGACACGCGCGGGTAGCGCTCGCGGGCCCGGTTGAATCCCTTGAGGCTGCGGAAGATCCCTCGGGACACCTTGGCGTAGCCCTTGCGGCGGCCGCTCCTCAGTAGCTCGGTGATGAAGTCCTCGGGCAGTCGGGTCTTGTCGACGTAGCCGCCCTGCAGAATTGCCCGAAAGATGGGCCGCGGCTCGAGGGGGGCGAAGAGGGGGCCCAGCACGGGCATCCGCACGCTGGAGATGATGACGCGGGAGAGCCAGTTTCCCCGCTCTCCGCCCTGGGGGTAGTCGTAGCTGTTGAACGCCACGACCCGGCTGACCCGGTCCTTCAGGTCGACCGATGCCGACAGGGACAGGGCGCCCCCGAGCGATTCGCCCGACAGGGTGACGTCGTGAAGGTCCATTCCGCGGACGAATTCGACGACCGCGGCCCGCAGCTGCGGCTCCTCGTACTGTGCGCCGGGGACGATGTCGGACCACCCCATCCCGGGCAGATCCAGCGCGTAGACCGTGTAGCGGTCCCACAGCAGCGGGATCACCCGCTGGAAGTAGTCGAGCTGGCCGCGCACGGTGTGCATCAGCACGAGGGCGGGGCCGGTGCCCACCGTGTAGTAGCGCAGCCGCGAGCCATCGGCCCGGGTGAAGAACCGCACCTCGCCGCGGCCGTTGCTCCAGGTTCTCGCGTACGTCGCGTCGGGAGACTCGTTGCGTTCCATGGTTCTGTCCTTTCAGGTGAGGAGAATGCCGCAATATGGGCATTTTCCTTATTTCGTCGGTCGGTGAAGTTGATCAGGGGGCAAAGAGGTGCGGTCGCCCGAAGTGTCCTGTCTCAGAGGTCCGCGAGGGCCGTGTCGGTGATCCCGTGGAGCGTCGGCCGGTCGCACGGCTTGGCCATGACCCGCAGCCCGGCGCGGGTGTTCTGCATAAGCAGCGCCTGCGCTCTGGAGTCGACGCCCTGGCCGACGTCACCGTCCCGCTGCCCCAGCCGGATGCAGGCGGCGAAGAACTCGATCATGCGAGACGGGTCAGCTCGTCGTCGCGGCCGGTGAGTGGAGTGCCGAACAGGTTCTGCGGCACAGATGGATCCTGACCTCCACCGCTGACAGCCCTGGTCGGCCAGGCTCAGCGCAGCGTGTTCGCCCAGTTCGCCGGCACGCGCCCCGCCGGTCCCGGCGTGGGCTGGTCGGCAGGGTGGGCGTCCGGGGGAGCCAGGGCCGGACCGGAGTCGTACAGCTCGGAGGTCTCGAAGTTCCAGAACCAGGCCTCGCCCGGCTCGTAACTGCGGATCACCGGATGGCCGGTGTCCCGGAAGTGGCCGGTGGCGTGCTTGGCGGGTGAGTCGTCGCAGCAGCCGATGTGGCCGCATTGGGCGCAGCGCCGCAGATGGAACCACCAGCCGCCGTCGGCGTCGCACTCGACGCATCCGGCACCGCTGGGCGGGACGCTGGGGTCGATTCCGCTGTCCTTGGTCATGACGGCTCCTGGGCCGGGTCGGGGACGGTGTCGGGGTCGGTGGCGGTGAGGGGGAGCAGTACTTGGAAGCGGGTGTCGCCGGGTACGGACTCGACTTTCAGGTCACCGTGGTGCTTGTTGACGACGATCCGCCAGGAGATGTCGAGCCCCAGCCCCGTGCCCTCGCCCACCGGCTTGGTGGTGAAGAACGGGTCGAAGATCCGGCCGCGGATCTCGGCCGGCACTCCCGGGCCCGTGTCGCGGAACTCCACCAGCAGCCGGTCGTGCACCACAGCGGTGCGTACGGTCAACGTCCCTTCGCCGCCCGCGCTCTTGATGGCGAAGACGGCGTTGTCGATCAGGTTGGTCCACACCTGGTTGAGTTCGGCCGGGTAGGCCGGAATCCTCGGCACCGAACGGTCGTACTCCTTCACGACCTCGACCTGGGGACCGATCTTGCCCGACAGCATCAGCAGCGTGCTGTCGAGGAGTTCGTGGACATCGGCGACCTGGTAGGGCGCGCGGTCCAGCTGTGAGTACTGCTTGGCGGCGTCGACGAGGTGCGAGATACGGGTGGTGGAGTCCTCGATCTCGGACATCAGCAGCTCTGTCTCGACCGTGTAGGTGAGGCACTCGATGGCAGTCTGCAGGATTTCCTGCTCGTCGACGGCCGTCGCGATCTGCTCCAGCCAGTCGACGTCGAGACCGCCCTGCACGAAGGTCGGCGCGATCTGCCAGCCGCCCTGGATGCCGTGGTCGTCGAGCCAGTCGGTGAGTTCGTCCTCCCGGTCGGACGCTTCGAGCGGGCTCAGTGGCGGCGCCTTGGAGACCCGCTCGGCCGTACGCTCCTGGAGGTCGACCAGGGTCTTCAGGGCGTCGCCGTGGTAGGGGCCCGAGGCGATGGCGCTGAGCTTGTGGCGCATGTGCGCGGCCCGGTCCCTGAGTGACGAGGTGGCCCGTACGGCGGCCGCGGCCGGGTTGTTGAGCTCATGGGTGAGACCCGCGGACAACGAGCCCAGCGCCAGCAGCCGTTCGCGCTGCCCGACGGCCCGCTGAAAGGTCTGCGCGCCGAGGAAGAGCCCCTCCAGGAGATGGACCGCCATCGGAAACCACTGGTGCATGACGTTCGCGAACGATTCGGCGGGCAGGACGAAGAACCGCGTCGGCTCCGACACCCGCACCGAGTTCATGTACCGCTGCGGTTTCCCGTCCCCGACGTACGCCCGCACGGCCCCCGCGTACACCCCTGGCTGGGCCGTGCGGCTCACCTCGATGTCGTCGCCGCCCACCCGGCGTGACATGACGACCGTGCCCTCGATCATCACGTAGAAGCAGGCCGCCGGGTCACCTTCGGTGAACACCGGCCCCGGATCGAACAGTTCGACCCGTCCCTCGCTGCACAGCCTGCCGATCTGCTCGGCGCTGAGCTTCTCGAACAGGAACAGCGAGCTGATCTCCGCCGCGCTGCACGGCATCAGCCGCCCGCTCACGACTGCTCCCGATACCGGTGTACGAGCATCACGGCCATGGCTCCCTCTCCGACGGCGGACGCGACCCGCTTGGCGGACTCCGCGCGCGCGTCCCCGGCGACGAACACGCCGGGGATGTTGGTCTCCAGGTGGTACGGCGGCCGGTCCAGCTCCCAGTTGGCCGGTGGCCGCCCGTCGGCGGTCAGATCGGGCCCGGCGAGGATGAACCCACGCTCGTCCCGCAACACCGTGCCCTCCAGCCAGTCGGTCAGCGGGGCCGCGCCGATGAACACGAACAGCCACTGCGCGTCGACGAGTTCGGTCTGATCGCTCGTCGTGTCGCGCAACGTCAGCTGTTCCAGGTGGCCGTCGCCGTGCGCGGCCTCGACGACCGTGTGGGCCCGTACAAAGATGTTCGGCGACTGGGCGATCTGCTGGATCAGATAGTGCGACATCGACGCGGTGAGGTCCGCTCCGCGCACCAGCAGGGTGACCGACTTGGCGCCCCGGGACAGGTACATGGCCGCCTGCCCGGCCGAGTTGGCGCCGCCGACGATGTACACGTCGTGCCCCTGGCAGGCGGCGGCCTCGGTGAGCGCGGACCCGTAGAACACCCCGCGGCCCGACAACTCGTCGGCACCCGGCGCCTCCAGCTGCCGGTACGACACACCGGTCGCCAGGATCACGCTGTGCGCCGCGATCTGCGACCCGTCCGAGAAGCGCACGGTGCGGGCCGCCCCGTTGATCTCCAGACCGGTCACCTCTCGCGCGGTGAGGATCTCGGCCCCGAACTTCGCCGCCTGCCGCCGGGCCCGGTCGGTGAGCTGGGCGCCGGACACCCCGTCCGGGAAGCCCAGATAGTTCTCGATCCGCGAACTCTGCCCCGCCTGCCCGCCGGTCGCCGACCGCTCCACGAGCACCGTACGCAGCCCCTCCGAGGCCCCGTACACGGCCGCGCCCAGCCCGGCCGGCCCGCCGCCGATGACGACCAGGTCGTAGAAGTCGGCCGTGGGTGTCGTCGCCAGCCCCACTTGCGCGGCCAGTTCGGGCACCTCCGGCTCGACGAGCGCCGTACCGTCCGCCGTGATCACCACCGGCAGCCGCTGTCCGTCCTGGCCCGCGGCCGCGAGCAGCCGCTGCCCCTCGGGTTCCTCGATGGAGTACCAGCGGTACGGCACCTGGTTGCGGGCCAGGAACTCCCGCACGTCCGACGAGCGGGCCGACCACCGGTGACCGACGACCTTGGTGCCCGGCACCGGCCGGAAGTCACTGCACCGCCACGCCTCCAGCAGGTCGTCGAGCACCGGGTAGAGCTTCTCCTCCGGCGGGTCCCACGGCTTGAGGAGGTAGTGGTCGAGGTCGACGACGTTGATCGCGTCGATCGCCGCGTTCGAGTCCGCGTACGCGGTCAGCAGCACGCGCCGGGCGCCCGGATACACGTCCAGGGCCTGTTCGAGGAACTCGATGCCGTTCATCTGCGGCATCCGGTAGTCGGCCAGGATCACCGCGACCAGATCACCGCGCAGCTTCAGCTCCCGCAGCGCCTCCAGCGCGGACTCGCCGGACTCCGCGCGCACGATCCGGTAGGACTTGCCGTAGCGCCGCCGCAGGTCACGGGCGACGGCCCGGGACACCCCGGGATCGTCGTCCACGGTCATGATGACGGTCCGCGCAGCGTCCGCGGTCTGTGCCATACGTCCCCCACCCCGAGTGATCGGATCACCGGTCGGCGCCGGCTCGGTGCCGCGCCGCCTTTCAGCCATCGTTTGTTCGTCGCCCTGGTTCGCGCCCCGAGGGCCAGCAGCCGGTCGGCCTCGGCCTGCCGGTCGGCTCCGCGTCGCCCATATCGGTGGTCTCGCCGCGAGGGTCGAGTGATCCGCTACTGGGCCCATGCCACGATCCGTTCCGCGATCGCCTCGGGGGCCTCGATGTGCAGGAAGTGACCGACGTCGGGGACGACCTCCATCGCGTGCGGGGCGGCGAACCGGTGTCGGTCGTCGACCTGCGGGGGGAGGAAGCAGCCGTCGTCGGCACCGTGGAGGTGCAGCAGGGGCACCGCGATCGGCTGAGACAGGCGGCGCGCCGCCCCGAGCATGCCGGGTCGCAGCATCGCCCGGTAGTACTTCAGAGGCGCGGGCATGCTCGCCCGCAGGTGCTCGTGTAGCTCCGTCTGCACAGCTGGATCGAGCGAGAGGCTGGGCGACCACTGACGCCAGAGGCGGTCGATGAAGGCGAGATCGCGGGCGGTGGCCATACGGCCGCTTCCCGGCAGTTGAAAGAGCCCCATGTACCAGCTCCGGCGTAGCTGAGCGGGGCGCGGCCGGCTCAGGAACGTGAGTGGGTGGGGGACCGCGAGCGTGACCGCGCGTTCGATCCGCTCCGGCGCGGTGACGCAGGCATCGTATGTGATCAGGGCGCCCCAGTCGTGGCCGACCAACTCCACAGCTCGCCCCGGAGACCAGCGGTCGATCAGCGCCAGCACATCGCTGGTGAGGGATGCGAAGTCGAACGGCCCCGCGGTCGGGGACGGCGCGTAACCGCGAAGCCAAGGTGCGACGACGTGACGGCCGCGGCGGCCGAGCTCGGCAAGGAAGGGCTTCGCGGTCGGCGGATGGTCCGGGAAGCCGTGCAGGACGAGCGTCGGTCGACCATCGGGATCACCACCCTGCAGCGCGTGAAAGGTGCCGTGTGGCAGGTCGAAGGCGACGCGTTCGAACTCCATGTGTGTCAGCCTTCTCCGAGAGCGGTCGGACGAGAGATGCTCATGCTGGCTTCGGTGTCTCTGGTTTTGGACACGTGCGACTTCTCAGGCGCCGGGTGTACTGCGGAGTCAGCCGGCCAGTCGGTTGATCTTGCGGATCTGTCTGTCGAAGGCGCGCGAGGGCACGATCCGGCGCAGGACGCTGACGCGTCCGGCCATCGAGCCGGCGGTGTAACGGAGCTTGGGCCTGGAATCGGTGGCGGCCGCGACGATCACCTTCGCGACAACGTCCGGGTGATCGGCGTTGCGCACGGCCGTGGCCAGCACGTCTCGGGAGACCTCCCGCTGTGCGGCGTAGATCGGCAAAGGCGAGTCGGATGCCATGCTGCTCGCCTCGAAACTCGTGCTTGTGTAGGCCGGCTCGACCAGAAGCACCCGGACGCCGTGCTCGCGAAGCTCGTGGTCGACGGACTCGGAGTAGCCCTCGACCGCATGCTTGGTGGCGGCGTAGACGGCCATGAAGGGGGCTGGGATCAGACCGAGTACCGAGGAGACGTTGACCACGCGGCCACTGCCCTGGGCGCGCATGTGGGGCAGCACTGCGTTTGCCATCCGAATCACGCCGAAGACGTTGATGTCGAAGACCTCCTTGGCCTGGCTGATCGAGCTCTCCTCGCCGGCGCCGACCGCGCCCACGCCTGCGTTGTTGACCAGGACATCGATCCGGCCGAACCGATCGATCACCTCCCCGACCAGGGAGCGGACCGACTCGTCGCCGGCCACGTCGAGATCGAGGAACGTCACCCCGGCGAGCGGCTCGGCGTTCGCCGCGTTGCGGCTCGTGCCGACCACCGCGAAGCCGACGCCCACCAGGGCGAGCGCCGCCGCCCGCCCGATCCCGGAGGAAGCGCCCGTCACGAGGGCCACTCGGGGAGCTGTCTGCATGGTGGTTCCTTCGGTTGTGGGCATGGCTTCGTCGGGCGCTGCGCGGGGTCGCCCGCGCTGAGGCCGACACGGTCCGCACCGGTCCTGCAAGCCCGGACCAAGCCTGTCCGGCAAGCTCAGGATGGTTGTTTACTGAACAGTCCGAAACCTAGGCAGTTCTGTACTGAGTTGTCAAGAAGGGTGGGTCGGCTTTACCGTCTTTGGATGGCCAGACCACGAAGCTTTGACCGCGACCACGTCCTCCATGCCGCCGAGCGGCAGTTCCGCGCCTCGGGCTACAACGGCACGAGCGTCGACGACATCAGCGCCGCCACCGGCCTGGGCCGCGGCAGCCTCTACGGCGCGTTCGACGGCAAGCACGGCGTGCTGCTGGAGGCGATGACCGGCTACTTCGCCCGGCTGGCGCAGGGTCCGCGGGAGATGCTCGCCGGACCGGACGAGGGCGCCCTGGAACGACTGCACGCATACCTGCTCCGCGCCGTCCACGGGGTGCCACTCGCCGCCGACGTACCCCCCGCCTCTGACCGGGCGGGGGCGGCCTGCTTCGCCGCCAAGATGGCCCTGGAGATCGGCGCCTCCGACGCCGAGGTGAAACGCCTGGCCAACGACTGCTTCTCCGTGGTCGCGACGGCGGTGGCCGAGTGTGTGCGAGCGGCGCAGCGCAACGGCGACATCGACCCCGACGCGGATCCCGACGACCTTGCGTACCTTCTACTGAGCGTCATCCGCGGGACCGATGTCATAGGCGCGTACGGCCACAGTCCCGCCCGCCTGACCTCGATTGCGGAGAGCGTGTTCGCCCTGCTGCCTCGCCCGCGCCACACCTGAGAAGGGCACGGCCGGCCTCGTTGCACAGGCATCTGGTGCTGTCTGCCCACTTCGACGCCGCGGAGACACGGCCCGCAGGTTAACGCGCCGCCGGGCTTGAACTGCACGGTCAGTCGCCGAAGGACTCGCCGCCAGCAGACGGTCGTACTTCGGCCGCCGCCTGGAGGTACATGGCAGCTACAGAAACTCCGACCAATCGATCACGGACTCCTACCGGTGTCACACCCCGACTGGCCTTGACCGCGGTCGGGTCCGCTCGGCAGCCTCACCGAACGCTCAACCATTCCGCAGGTTCGCATAGCCACGTTCGCCAGTACTGGTGGCAGCACTGGCCCTGGCCGAGCGAACTGCTCTGGCCAAGGTGACCCTGCGCACCAGGGAGCGTCTGGCCGCGCTGTGGCCGTGGCAGGAGATGCTGGTGGTCCAGACGCTGCTGTGACCCGAGGAAGTACGCGAACCTCACGGACCGGCCGGGGCCGTTTCCGTGACCGGGCAGGAACCGGAGCTCGCCTCGCTGCTGCTGGCCCAGCTGCCCGAGCCCGACCTCGCGTCTGTGCACGACGGGTACGCCGCCGCTCTCGATCTGCTGGTGGCGGCGAAACAGTCCGGAAAGGAAACCACACAGCCTGTGGAGCCGAAGCCGGCGGCGGATCTGATCGCCACACTGGAGGCGAGTCTGCGCGCGGCAGCCGACCACCGGTCCGGGCAGCCCACCTCGTCACCTTGATCAGCGGCCTAGTCATCCCAACATTCCGGATGGCTCGCTGTTCATTGAGGGTGTCTCATCCTGAAGTCGCTGGTCACGGGTCTGGTGTGACCGGTGGCCGCGGTACTCGTCCTGGTCGGCGGCGTGATCGGCACCAGGTGATCGCCTGCCACGGGGCGTTCGCCGGAACCCGCCGTTGTTCGCGCGTGCTGCAAGCGCACGAGCCGGTCCTACGCGGCAAGCGGCCTGTTGCGGGAGCTGGATCCTGTTCGGCAGCGATGAGTTTCGCGGTGGTCCCAGGTCTGTATGTCAGACCGCTTCATCGCATTCGAATCGGGAGGTATCGTGCGGCTTCTTCTCACATCCGCCGGCATCAAGAACGCGAGCATCCACGACGCGCTGGTCGACCTGCTGGGCAAACCAGTTGCCGAGACCAACGCCCTGTGCATCCCCACCGCGGCGTATGCCATGCCCGGCGGTGTCGGTTCGGCATGGCGGTTCATCAGTGGACGATCCGTCATCTCCCTGTGCGAGGTGGGCTGGAAGTCGCTTGGGGTGCTGGAGCTCACCGCGCTGCCCAGCCTCGGCGAGGAGCTGTGGCTCCCCTCGGTCCGAGAGGCCGACGTCCTGCTGGCAGGCGGCGGCGATGCCCTGTATCTGTGTCACTGGATGCGGCAGTCCGGGCTGGCCGACCTGCTGCCGTCGCTGCGCGAGACGGTCTATGTGGGAGCGAGCGCCGGGAGCATGGTGATGACCCCCAGCGTCGGGAAGGACGTCAGCGAGTCCTACGTCTGGAAGCCGCCCACCGGTGGCGACGGTGCGCTGGGCATGGTCGACTTCTCGATCTTCCCGCACCTGGACCACGAGAATCTCCCGGACAACTCCATGGCCAACGCGCAGAAGTGGGCCGCCGGGATCCCGCGACCGGGGTACGCGATCGACGACGAGACCGCCATCAAGGTGACCGACGGCAGCGTCGAAGTCGTCTCCGAGGGGCACTGGAAGCTGTTCGCCCCTTGAGCTGGGGATGGTGTGCTCGCGCTGGTTGCGGGCATGCTCCGGCTCTGCACCGGCCCCTCTCTCACCGATCCGGCCCTGCGCCTGACGGCCATGCACGGGCACGGGTTCACGGTCGACACCGCCCCGTTCGACGGCTTCATCGTCGTCCGGGGACGCCGTCCGTCAGGGATCCGGCCTCGGGAAGCAGTGGCGGGTTCGTCCGGGCGGTCCGGCGAGGCGGGCAGGGCCCACTTCACCGAGGGCAGGTCCGGCTGCGCCCGCAGTTGGCTCATGAACCCGGTCACGGGCCTGCTTCGCAGAGCATTGCATCGCCTCCGGTCGGGCACCCGCGTCGGCCTTGCGGGTGCCTGTGCCCGGCCGCGCATCGCGTTGTCTCAAGGATTCCCGGATCCGTCAGGGATCCGTCAGCGCAGGTCCTTGCGCCGGGCGGCCGCGCGGACACGAGCCCACGCCTGGGGAAGCTGCCCCTCCCTGGCGCTGGCCGTGGCCCTCTCCTGACCGTGCAGCAAGCCCCAGGTGAAGCCGGGCTCGCCTGCTGCGTGCGCGGAGATCGCCAGGCGGCGCAGGGCGTCGCGGGCCACGACACTGTCGTGCTGGGCACCGCTCACCTGCTGGACGGCCTTGACGCGTTTGCCGAGACGTCGCGCGGGCTTTCCGAGGGCCGGGCGGGCCGCTTCCGCCGCGTAGCGGAGCCTCTTGGCCGCTTTGCGGGCGTAGTGGATCGCGGCGTCACGCTCAGCCCCTGAGGGCATGTCGAGCGCCCGGTCCATGCGCTGCATGAGCCGGTCGTATTCCTTCAGGAGTGCCTTGGCCAGCACTTTCTTGGACTTGTCGGCCGCTTTGGCGCGCAACGGCGGCGTGTCGGCCAGAGTCCTCAGCTTCTCGAGCAGGTCCAGGTAGCGGGGCGAGGCGAGCGCCTCAAGGGTGCGTCGACGGCCTTCGGCCCGCTGCGCCGTGTCCCAGGTCTGCAGCCGTGCGGTGACGGGGCCGAGAACCAGCTCGCCAGGCAGTTCCAGCACGCCGGAAGTGAGCCGCTCCCGGAGCACCTCGTGGTCGCGTTCTGCACCGAGTTCACCGGCGAGCCAGCTCAGTTCCCGCCGAATGGGGTCGGTGACCTCACGGTCGAGGACGGAGCGGTATGAGCGCAGGCAGCCGCGCAGGCGACGGGCCGTGGTGCGCATCTGGTGCACGGCGTCAGGCGTGTCGCGGCGGACGGCCGGGTCGAGGTCCGTGAGGGCATCGACCAGCCGGCCCACGTAGGCGAGCAGGTGGTCGCCGGCCGTCCCCGGGGTGGTCTCGTCGCGGGCAGTCTGCGTGCGCTCCAGCACAGGCGTGGTCTGTGTCAGAGCGCGGACCACCTTGGAGGGGTCTTGCGCGCGGTCGACGCCGTTGCTGTGCAGCACCTTCTCGATACCGTCCAGGAGTGCGGGGTCGCCGCTGTCAGCGAGTTCGATCTCCAACTCCGTCCACGTCGTGCGCTCGCCGTCGTCGAGCAGCGAGTCGGCATGCACCGCGTCGGTACTCACCTCGGCCAGGACGCCGCCCTCGGCGTCGAGGAGCTGGCGCAGGGAGCGTGTGGTACGGATCCGCACCACCGGCCGCAGCGGTGACCCGCGGGTGCGGGAGAGAGCGAGCTCCCGCAGTTCTGCGGGGACGCCCTCCGACAGCGGGGCCCCGATCTCTTCCCGGCTGTCGCCCGGCAGGGGAAGTTTCAGGTGCCAGCCGGCATCTGTGCCGCCCGTCCTGCGCCGCAGTGACGCGCTGGTGCGGGTCAGTCGCAGGTCGTCGGTGTCGTAGTAGACGGCGTCCAGCTCCTGCACCCCGCGATCGGCAAGCGAGACGACCGGGTCCACACCGGTCAGCTTGGGCAGCCATGAGACGTCGTTGGCCGCGGGTGCCGCGTACTTGCGTTCTGTCTCTCGTTTCGTCTGGGCCATACAGTGCCCGTTGACGCAATCGAAATGACTCAAACCAGTATGTTCTCCGTTTTCGGAGCACTCTGCGGGCTTGGTTCGCCCGGTGATCGATTCCGAGGGGGCAGCGGTCGTATGCGGTCAGTGAGCCTGACCGCGATGGCGCAGCCGCGAGCCGGGTGTCGACAACGCCCGGCTCCGGCCCCGCGCCGGCCACCGGCGCCGTCGAACGTCCGAGCAATCCGGACATCGCGGCGCCATCACTTGGTTACGGCTTCTTCAAGCCCTGGTGGCTTGATGGTGAGCGCCCCGTGATGGGGGCATGACGGCGGCCACGCGTGCTTTGACGCAACTGGCGAGCTGGCCGGACCTCGCGGAGGCCCGGCCCAGCTGCGGCACCGGCCGGGCGTTGCGCTCGGCCAGAGCCGAAATCGCGCACTTCCACGCCGACCGGCGCGTCGACCTGCACCTCACGGCCAGGACGATCCGCCGCTTCGAGGACGACCTGAGGGAGTCGACCGCCGTCCGGCTGGTGCCCGGCTCCCACTGGGTGACCATCCGCTTGGAATGCGACGCCGATATAGATCTGCTCATGACCTTGGTGAGCGTCGCCCTCCAGGCGCACCAGGGCTGGCCGGAAGCCGACGGCACGCCGTCCGCGCAGTGCAATGATCATCACGGCGTGCGACTGGCGCACGAGAGCGCGGGTGACGGCTGAGCAGAACTTCTTCCAGGTCAGGGGCAACACAGTGGCGATCGAGGCACGCGAGGAAGAAGCCATCCGGGCGCTTGTCGAGCGCCTCACGGATACCTACCGCGCAATCCGTACGCCCGACGAGATCGAGGCGGCAGTCGCCGCGGCCCACGCATCATGCAAGGCCCGACCGGTACGTGATTTCGTTCCCGTCCTGGTCGAACGCAAGGTCCGCGCTGCACTCGGCGAAGCCTCGACCGACACTGAACCGCGCTGACCAGGCTTCTCGACCGGCGCGCGATCGACGCCCCGATGGGCCTCGAACACAGATCCGATGTGCTGCGATCTTCCTCTACGAGCCCGGGGATGGGGACGCGCCACTCGCCCTTGTGGACGATCACGTTATTGCGTGACCGTCGACAGCCCTGCTCAGCGACCACGTCTTCATCTCGATGCGCCGATCCCCTCGAAATACCATGGCCGCGACGTCGTGGCCCGTCTCTTCGCCGGCATCTTCAGCTCGGCCAGGAGGGTTGACCTCGTGCCCACGCGGCCCAATGGTCAACCGGCGTTCGGGACCTGCCTTCACTCCGCCACCGGCGTCCGTGAGGGAGACCTGTTGGTCCGCACCCTCACCGGCGGCCGAATCTGTGCCTTCACTCGCGTCGGCAACAGCGTGCTCCCGTGGTTCGGGCCGCCGCGATCACTTCCCGGCCGACAGGCATAAGCCGCGGCAGGCCCGACCGGCGTGGCGTGGTCGCATCCACGACGCCCGCGCTCTCGGAGCGCCAGGAACCACCCTCCACTCGACGCGTCGGAAATCCTTGACGCGTCGGAAATCTCCGACCTATTCTTGCGGTCATGCCCTCGGACGTCTTCAGCGCACTCGCCAACCCCGTGCGGCGCCGACTGCTCGATGCGCTGCGGGACGGGCCACGTGCGGTCAACGACCTCGCAGGCCGTTTCGAACTGAGCCGGCCGGCGATCTCCGAGCACCTCCAGGTCCTCCGCCAGGCCCAGCTCGTACGAGAGGAGCCACGCGGGCGGCAGCGCTTCTACCACCTGGAACCGATGCCCCTGGAGGAAGTCAGCGAGTGGCTGCACCCCTTCGAGCACTACTGGCGCGCACGCATGCGCTCGCTGCGCGACATCCTCGACGACAAGGAGCTGCGGGAGCGGGGGCTCGACGCGAAACAGACCGGCGAGAACAGCGACCAGAACAGCTAGGACACCCAGCCATGAGCTCCGCACCCGCCGACGGCACTCCCGTCATCCACTGCGACCAGTTCCTGCCCCATGCCCCCTCGGTCGTCTGGAATGCTCTGACCGACCCCGAGCTGCACGCCCGCTGGTGGGCCGCAGGCGACGTACGCCCCATCGTCGGCCACCGCTTCACCCTCGACATGGGCCCCTGGGGCGAGCAGCCCTGCGAGGTCCTCGCCGTCGACCCGGAGCGTCTGCTCCGCTACAGCTTCGCCGAGGGCGATCTCGACACCACCGTCACCTGGCGCCTGGAACCCGAGGGCCACGGCACCCGGCTCTTCCTCACCCACGAGGGCTTCGACCTCGACTCCCCGCTCGGCAAGGCCGCCTTCGACGGCATGGGGCACGGCTGGCCCGGCGTACTCGGCCGCCTCGCCGATGTGCTCGCGAGCCCCGCGGCCCCGTAACACCGACACTCGACAGCTCTGTCAGTGCGCACGGCGGGCCGTTGTCAGCGGCCCGAGCGACTGTACCCACGTCCTAACCGTTTGACCCATTTCGGAAAGTCGTCATGCCCCTGCGCCGCAACTCGCACCTCAGGTTCGACGGCAGCGCCCGGCAGGCGATGGAGTTCTACAAGGACGTCTTCGCCGGCACCGTCCGCCTCAACGCCTTCGGGGAGTTCGGCCAGATGGCCACCCCGCATGCCTACAAGATCATGCACATCGTGCTGGAAACCCCCGGTGTTCCCCTGAAGGGCGCCGACACCCCACCGCGCAGAGGAAGGGCGCGTGCGCTCTCGCCACGGCTGCCCCGGTCTTCGGACGTTGACCACCTGTGATCATGCGGTGCCCTCAGCTACGGTGCGCGGTGTTCGTGGCGGTGCAGACGCCGAGGCCGCAGGATCCACCTGGACGGTCACCTGCGGCCCATCGACGGGATGATCGTCGATGTTGAAGTGCACTAGGCCGGCTTCGGCAAGCCGCCGCAAAGCGGTGTGAACCAAAACGGGCTGGACGCCCAGGGCCCGGGCGGCGGGGTGAGAACGGTGTGAACCGGAGCGGTCTGTCGCCCACCGGTGGCAAGATCCACAAGCAGTGCCGTCACGACTGCACCGTGTGGAACCTGCCGTGCTCTGAGTGCCCAGGGCAACGCCCAATTTCCCGAGGAAACGCAGTCCATCGTTGTCCCCTCGCTCATCGGCGGCATCCTGTCTGCTCTGGATCAGCTTCTATGCGCGTTGCCCCTCGGGCCACTCAGACAGCCGGAACGAGGTAGACGGGTAGACGGGCGACCGCGTCCACGAGCCCGCAACCACCACAGCCGGATCAGGTCGGGAGCCGCTGACCAGACCGGGTGGGTCGCCTGCCCACAGCAGTCGACAAGATGGGGATGAAGCAGGTGGTCGGGCCAGGCCGCGTAGACAGCGGGTACCGGATCTGCGCCGCACTCGCCGGCCAACTCCGCGACGACGCTGACGCGCCTTGTGCGTCCCGCCACTGTGGCGGGTGTAGGTCTTGCCCACATCTCGACGGCCTGCAATCGGCGGGCGCCGTCCGAGTGCGCAAGATCGGCGCCGGACGTGCTCCCCGTACGCGGGCGGCCGGTTGGTGTGCTGCGCTGCCGAGCCAAGATCTTCCACTTTTCGGGGCTGGCGGTAGTCCATTCGGGTATCGCGGAGCAGAGCGGGCCCCCTCCCGAAGCCATACCGGGACACTGAAGCCATGAGTGGAGGTCTTCCGCGCCGGGCGGCGATAGTCATCATGGGAGCCGGCTTGCTGGCGGTAACCACCGCCTTAGTTCTTACGGCTACTGGTACCACCATCCCGCTGCTGTACGTCCTGGGAAGCGGCATGGGAATTTACGGCGCGCATGGGAATCGGCGTCATCCTCACCACGTTGAGCCGCCCCGACTGGAGCGGCCATGGGAGCGGCCTCCACATGACTGAACGCACTGAAGATCCACCATCTTGAAGAGCTGGTCACGGGGCTGGTCCGCCTACTCGCCCGACCTCAACCCCGGCGAGTGGGTATGGGCACATATCAAACGCAGCCCCCCAGCCCTCTCGGGCTCACTCTGGACGACGCGGCCTCCCTGGGCGCCCGGGCGGAGTGCCGTACATGACCCAGCTGTAGGTTTCCGCGCTGCCTTCGTCAGCGGTGTGGCCGTGCGGGTCGGTGTGGGTCTGGACGTTGATGGTCACGGTTACGCCGGCCGGGACCACGAGACCGTGAACCCTCCCCGCTGACGCCCTCACACCCGCCCGATGGCGCCAGGGCGGAGTTGTTCGGGCAGGAAGTCAAGGTGGGTCGACGGCCAGGAAGCGCGTCTCGTCTCATGCCACCGGAACGTTCCGAGCGGCTCAAACAACTTCAGTACCGGCCCGACACCCTCGACGGCCTCATAGCCGGGACCGGCCTGACCCTCGACGACCCCGCGGCACCCAGACAAGTCGAAGTCAATAAGTGAGTTTTGGCTGAACCACGTTCAGCTGGATGATGGACCACAACAGCCCCAAGAGCCTGGAGCAGACCGGCACCCCCATAGCGGGCGCCGTGCTGGCCGGACTGAGCGCGGCTGGCTCCACAGTGCCCGTACTGCGCTCTCTGATTGGCCGGCCCTGCGAGCAATCCGGGTGTGCGCGCACTGCCGTCCGGCTATGCCCGTGACACCGGTTACTTACCAGGCGAGCCTCTCGTGAAGCGCATTGAGAGGCCATGGGTGATGGCTCGTTCAGATCGCGCTTTCAGGATTGCTCGTCACCTTGGTCTTCGAGGGGCTGGTCCTTGAGAACTCCGAGAAGGGCCGAGGCGACGAGGGCGACAGCGCTGTCTCGTCGTGGGCCAGTTGGCGCAGGACCTCCTGCGCGGTGGTTCCCGTGAGTTCGACCAGGGCCTGGGTAAGGCGGATCCGCGTTGCGGAGTCCGCGGTGTGCGCGGCGAGTTCGTCGACCAGGGCGGTCGTGATCCGATCCGTGCACGCGGGGTCCAGGGACAGCGTTCCCAGAACCTCCGCCGCGTCCACGTCGTTGGAGCCTGTCACCACCATGCTGACGAGTGTGGGGACGGCCGCGGCCTCGCCCTGCCTGCCCAGAGCCAGGGCAGCGTGTCTGCGCACCGTCGTGTCCGGGTCCCCGAGGGCGTTCGCGAGCACCTCGATAGCACCTGGAGCCTCAGGCATCTCAGCGATTGCCAGCACCGCGCGCCGCCGGATGTCGGCATCCTCCGCGTGCGTGCCGGCGGTCAGTGTCGCCATGCCGTCGCCGCCCGATCGGGCGAGCGCCCAGCGCAGGGCGCCTGCGACGTGCGGGTCGGATTCGGTCAGGACCGCCCCGGCCAGTAGTTCGGCGGGTACCGACACGTCCTCCGGCCGGTCCAGGATGGCCTGCTGTCTGCGCGCAGCGCTGGTCGAGTTGAGTTCTCGCATGAGTTCGACGATGCGCAGCACTCCCTGCCAGTCGTTGGGCGCCGACGCGTCGATCGCACGGAGTCGCTCGAGCAGCTCCTGTTCCCGCGCCAGGCGGTCCTCCGTTCGCCGGATGAGGTCGCTGACCAGGGTGGACGGAGTGAAGGCCGGGTCCTCCAGCGCGCTCCCGATCTGCTTGAGCGAGAGCCCGAGGGACCGCAGGCTCTCCACGTGGAAGATCCTGCGGACATCCTCGGCGGAGTACTCGCGGTAGCCACCGACAGTGCGGCCCGTGGGCCGCACCAGTCCCAGGGCGTCATAGTGCCGGAGCATCCGGGCGCTCACTCCGGAGCGGCGGGCCACATCGCCGATCAGCAATCCGCGCACTCCGATCCCTCTTCCGTCTTCGCGGCCTCCATCGGCTCGGTCGTCTCCACGGGCTCGGCCGTCTCCGAGGTCTCGGTGCCTGCTGACGCAGCCGCGGCAGCAGCAGCTCGTTCCGGGCCGAGTGCGACCACGCGCTTCGCCTCGTCGAGGGCCACGTCGAAACCGGTCTCCGGGTTCTGCCAGAGCAGCTCGGTGGCACGGGCGTGCGCGGCCACCGCCGGGTCGGAACTCTCCGCGGCCCTCTCCAGCGCGGGCTTGATCACGTCACCGAGGTCGACCAAGGCCCGGCTCAGACTCAGCTGCACATCGCGGTCGCCACGGCCGAGCTGCAGAACCAGCTCGTCGGCCAGGTCCTTCTCCTCGTCCTCAGGCACGAGGACGACCGTGACGCGCCACGCAGTGCGCGCGACCTCGTCGTCGGCGTCCCGCAGCATGTCGCGGGTGATCCAGGCCCACGTGCTCTTGTCGCCGATCTTGGAGAGTGTGTGCAGCGCCTGGCTGCGGGCCTGGGTACGCTCGGAGTCGAGCTCCTGGCGGATCCTGGGCAGGCTGATCTCCGGCGGGAGACGGGTCAGCGCCCAGGACAGCATGTCTCGTACGAAGAAGTCCGGCTCGACCGCGCACCGCTCGACGAGCATCTCCAAGAACACAGGGTCGGGGTTCGAGCCGACCGCCAGCGCCGTCTGAAGCCGGACCGAAGAGTCCTCGGCGCCCAGGGCGTTGGTCACACGGGTGTTCTGCGGGGTTACGTCGGTCGTGTTGATCGGGACCACCTCCTGTGCCCAAGTGAAAACCTTGTCACCGTGTCAAGGTCAAGTCCGTGACCGGCGAATCGGTGTCGTCGAAGCCGACCACGCTCACGTCGCCGGGCACCCGCAGGCCGTGCAGGCGGGCGGCCTCCATGACGCCGAACGCCGCCAGATCGGTGGCGGCGAACACGGCGGTCGGCGGATCCTCCAGTGTGAACAGGTCGACAGCGGCCTGGAAGGCGGGTTGGAATGAGAAGGCGCCGCCCTTGACGAGCCCGGGGGTCGGCACTGACGCCGGCGCCGGTGAGCGCGGCCTGGTAGCCGTGCAGACGTGCGGTGCTGCCTACGGTGTCGTGCCGTCCCCCGATCATCGCGATCCTGCGATGGCCGAGCTTGAGCAGGTGTTGCGTGGCGGTCATGCCGCCGCTGAAATTCGTCGCCCCGATGCTCGGCACCGACTCGTCGGGCACGTTCATCGGATCGATCAACACCAGGGGGATCTCGGCCCGCGCGAACTGCGCCAGCTGATGCCGCGTCAGCTCGGAGGAGACCAGGATGACTCCCTCTCGTCCAGCGTTGGTGATCTTCCCGGTCCAGGCGGCGCCGAGCGGATCATGGGGCGCGGTGCCGATCACCACGTCCACTCCCGCCTCGGCGGCGGCTTCCGTGACGCCCTGGGTGATCATCAGGTTGTTGGGGTTGACCATCTGGTCGAAGGTGAGGTCCACCGTCCGTACGGGCGACCGTGCGCCCCGGAGGCCGCGCGCGACGTACTCGTACTCGACCAGCAACCGCTCGATGCGCGCGCGGGTCCGGGCAGCCACGTCGCTGTGGCCGTTGACGACTTTCGAGACGGTGGCCACGGACACTCCCGCGGCTTCGGCGATGACCGTGAGCGTCGTCCGGCTACGCGCGGCGGCACGCTTCACCATGCTGATCCTTTCGGATGATGAGGCTGGTCGAGCCTGCACGGTGCCTCCCACCGGCCCGGCCGTGGTGTCCCGCGTGACCGACGACCGCGCTGCGCTCGCGCGGTGAAAGGGATTCGTCCCATGCGGAAGAGTGCATGTGGACTCGCCCGCCGCCCAGCCCCTTGCGCGCTGTTCGTCTCCACCGAGGAAGACGAACAGCCCGACTGGCGGTTCGATTCGCACCCGGTGCATCCAGGTGGTGGTGTGCCACAGGGGAGTCAGTTGATTTTCGTGATCGTCCACAGGCGGGAGGACGCGGTGGAGGCGGTCTCCTGGTCCAGCGGTGCCGCGTCGTCGGTGGAGGCGCCTGCGACCGCCAGGCTCAGTCCGCTGGCACGGTTCACGACCTGGTACTCACCGTTGCCCGAGTCGATCAGGGACCATTGCTGGGTGGTCGAGCCCGACGACGGCCTTTCGACGACGGCGCTGCCGCTGGTCCCGTTCCCCGCCGAGTCCAGGTAGTTGCCCGTGGACACGTTGGTGATCGTGTAGTAGGAGCCGACCTGTGTGAAGGTCCAGTACTGGTCCGGGTGGTTCACATCGCGGTACTGGTCGGCCTGCGTTCCGCTGACGCTCCCGACCACCTCGGCGTACTTCCCGCTGTTGACGTTGGCCATGACGTACTGGCCGGCGGTGAAGTCCGGGGGCGCTGTCTGGAGGAGGTTCCATCGCTGGTTCGTGGTCGAGGTGAGCGGTGCCTGGGTGACCTGTTCGTTCGTGGAGGTCTGGCCGTTCGCGTCGGTCGCCATGGTCAGCGCCAGGTCGCTGCGCCGGTTGGTGATGGTGTAGCCGCCGGCGGGCGCGGGTTCGACGGACCAGTCCTGCTCGGCGCCGCCCGTCGACGTCCACTGGATCTCACCCGTACCGGAGGACAGGGATCCACTGGGGACGGCGAGGTACTTGCCGCTGAAGGTGTTGAGGATGCGGTAGTAGCCGTTGCTCTGCAGAAGGAACTGCCAGTTGTGGTCGGGGGTTCCGTTGTCGGCCGCCTGCACGACCGGGGAGCCGGACGTGGAGCTGGGTACGCCCAGAACCTGGGAGCTGAGGCTGTTCTGGATTTTGTAGGTGGCGCCGGTGGAGATGCCGCCGCCGTAGTCGTCGATGCCGTACGTCACCTTGTTGGTGCCGTTGGTGACCAGGGCGCCGCCCCGGGTGACCAGGAGGCTCTTGCCGTCGGCGAGGGGGAGCAGACCGCGGCTGTAGCCCTGGACGGTGTTGGAGAACATGCGCACCCAGGTCGCGCCGTAGTCCGTGCTCTTGTACAACTGCTGGTCGCTGTACGCCTGTACCACGATCGTCCCGTCGGGACCGCCGGTGGGCAGCCAGGTGACGTACGGGTCGCCGTCCGGCTTTCTGTTGTCCGTGGTGATGAGCTGCACTCCGGTGACCGAGCCGAAGTTCTCCGGGTTGTCGGCGATCTTGTAGTAGACCGGGCAGCCGCCGCTGGGGGCGCCGCAGTACTCGTAGGTGAGGATGTACTTCCCGTTGCCGAGGTGGGCGACGATCGCCATGCCCGGCCGGGCGGCGTAGGCGGGGTAGGTGACGTCGTCGACCTCGGAGGACCAGTTGACGCCGTCGGTGGTGGTGAAGTGGGCGAGCTTCTGGCCGTGCGCCGGGTCGCGTTGGTCGGAGATCCAGGCGATGAGCTTGTTGTTCGCCACCATGAAGTACGGTTCCCACACCGGGGTGTTCCCGTTGGTGTCGACGGCCTTGCCGCCGGTGGCGATGGAGCTGACGAAGCTCCAGGTCACCCCGTGATCGGTGCTGGCGTACATGTCGATCTTGGTCTTGGAGTTGTCGGCGGGTATGGAGTCGCCGGCGGCGATGATCGTTCCGGCCGGGAAGGAGCCGACCGCCTGCGGCAGTTCGTAGAGCACCGGCTCGAGTTGGATGTTGTTCCACGAGTTCACCTGGTCGTTGATCGTGGAGATCTGCGTCCAGGTGTGCCCCGAGTCGGTGCTGCGGTACACCGGCATGCCGTTGCCCGAGTACTGCTCGAAGGACGCGAGGAGGGTGCCGTTGGAGTCGGTGCTGTGCTCGAGCCGGATCGCATGAGCGTAGAGCGAGCCGTAGGACGGAGCACCGCCCGGCGGCTGCCACATGGTGCCGCCGCTGTAGGTCACAGCGGCGGCAGGCGGAGCCGAAGTGGTCAGTGCCATCAGGGCGGCGGCCGCGCCGATGACAGCGGCTCTCGCCAGTACGTTTCGTCGTCCGGGCATTTTTCGGGGACTCCCTTGCCGCTGAGAGGTGGGATGCGAGGACAGCATGTGAGCGAGTGCCGGATGTCCGTCGACGCAGGTCAGAAGTGCTGTTCACGGCAGACCACTGGGGTGGTGCGGCGTCTGAGGAGCAGCGCCGCTTGCGTGAGGTCGATGAGTTGATGCGCTTCAATCGGATGAGCGGTGGGAGGCTCGCATTCTCCGAGCGGGCCGTCAAGACCAGGAACAGCGTTTTGCCAGTTCATTCCGCTCTCGCCGGCTGACGCCGTCGTCTCGGCCGGTCATCCCTATCGAGGTGTCGGTGACCGCGTGGAGCTCCCGGCACGGTGTCCGGCCCGGGCGGCGACCGGCTGTTGTCGCTCGCTGCCCTTCGTGCTCAAGGGAGCGAATGGGCGTCGATCTTGGAGCGCTTCAACGTGCGTCATGTATCCTGCCCCTTGTCCGCGACAGCCTGGTCACTGTGGGTGCCGTGCGGTCCGGGGACGGAACGAGACCGGAGGTCGAGGAGCGCTGTGGCAACCGCCCGTCCGCGAGCAGTGCAGGGGCATGCGAGTCCGAGCATGCAGGACGTCGCCGACGCCGCGGGCGTCTCGGTCGGCACGGTCTCCAACGTGCTGAACCATCCGGCGAAGGTGAGCCCGGCGACGGCGGAGCGCGTCCGGGAAGCGATCAGCCGACTGGGTTTCGTGCGTAACGACGCGGCCCGGTCGTTGGTGTCGGGCTCGACCAACAGTGTCGGCATGGTGCTCGCCGACATCGAGAACTCCCTGTTCATCGACATGGCGCACGGCGCGCAGGACGCCGCCCGTGCGATCGGGCAGAACCTGCTGTTGGCCAACACGGCGTGCGACATGAGACTTCAGGACGACTACCTGGACCTGTTCGACGAGTCCCGGGTGACGGGTGTGCTGCTGGCGCCGATGGAGGACTCCACGGCCGGTATCGCCCGCATCCGCTCGCACGGGCGGCAGGTGGTGCTCCTCAACTACGCTCCCAGGCCGGGCACCTGCTGCTCCGTGCTGGTCAACAACGAGCACGTGGGGTACCTGGCGGCCCGCCATCTCATCGACACCGGACGTACTCGGCTGGCGTACGTGGTCGCGCACGACGACTACCAGCCCGTGCGCGACCGCCGCAGGGGAGTGCGTGCGGCGGTCGAGGAGGCGGGCGGCGGCGTCACCCTGGAGGAGATCGGCAGCGTCGGCCTGACCGCCTCCCATGGGCACGTGGTCGGACGGGATCTCGCGCGGCGGGCCCCCGGCGAGCTGCCTGACGGTCTGATCGTCGTCACCGATGAGCTGGCCAATGCCATCATCCATGAACTGCACACCGTGGCCGGGGTCCGGGTGCCCGACCGGGTCGCGGTCGTCGGCTGCGAGAACAACCGCGCAGCCGGTGCAGCGGCGGTGCCGCTGACCGCGGTGGACATGCCGGGCCGGATGATGGGCCAGGAAGCGATCCGGCTCCTCATGGACGAGGTGTCGTCGGGCGGGCAGCACCGTCATGCCACGGTCGTGCTGGAGCCGGAGCTGATCGTCCGCGCCAGCGCGCCGCTCTGACCGTCCGGGCCCGCTCGCCGGACCGGCCGGGCGTATCCGCCCGGTCCGTGGCCTTCCCTGCAGGCCTTGTGCCAGTACCTGGCAGATCCGCGCGTTATCGCGGGCTTGTATGTCAGTGCCCCACGCTGACCAGCTGTTTTCTGGTCTCGCGCCTGCAGTGCTGTATCCAGACGACCGTCCAGGAGGCTCTGACGCGGTTCGGAAACAGCCGCGCCAGATCCTTGACACACGCCGAAACGGGTCATAGGTTCCGGGCATCCCTCATTTGAAGCGTTTCAACGCTCTATGTGCCGAGGAGCACCCGTGCACAAGACCCTCAGAACCCGCCGTATCGCCCTCCTGGCGACCGCCGCCACTTCGAGCCTGCTGCTGAGCGCCTGTGGCGGCGGGAGCGTCTCGAGCAGTGAGGCCAAGGCGTTCACCCTCACCATCAACGACGACAACCACATCGTGCAGCAGGAGCTCACCGCGTTGGGCAAGGGCTCGTGCGCGGCGCAGAACAAGACGCTGCCGCTGAAGATCCAGACGCTGCCGATCGGCAACGTCGACCAGAAGGTGCAGCTTCTCGCGGGCCAGAACGCGCTGCCGGTTCAGTTCGCGGCGGGCGGCACACCGCAGCTGACCAAGACCCTGGACAAGGCCGGCCAGGTCCTCGACCTGGAGAAGACGCTCAAGGACCTCGGCGTCTGGAACGACCTCCAGCCGGCCGCCGTCAAGACCGTCGAGAACCTGTACGGCAAGTTCAACGTCATGCCCTACCAGTTCAACATCGAGGGCATCTGGTTCAACAAGAAGCTCTTCGCCGACCACCACATAGCCACCCCGACGACCTACGACCAGCTGGTCGCGGCCGCCGCGAAGTTCAAGAGCGCAGGCGTCACCCCGTTCGCCGCCGACGGCAAGGACGGCTGGCCCCTCACCCGTCTCATCAGCGGGTACGTCTACCGCGAGCTCGGCCCGGACGCCCTGCAGGCGGTCGCGGACGGCAAGGCCAAACTCACCGACCCGGCCTATGTGAAGGCCGCTCAGGCCGTCGCCGACCTGGGCAAGGCGGGCTACTTCGGCAAGGGCGTCGGATCGATCGACTACGACACCGCCGTGCAGCAGTTCCTGACCGGCAAGGCTGCCATGTTCTACATGGGCAGCTGGGAGCTCGGCGACTTCAACGACAAGACCAAGAACAAGATCGGCGCGGACAACGTCGGCTTCATGCCGTTCCCGACCGTCGCGGGCGGCAAGGGCAGCGCGGACCAGATCCCGGCCAACGTCGGCCTCCCGGTCGCCGTGTCCGCGAAGTCGTACAACGCCAAGGTCGGCGACTGGCTGTCCTGCATCACGAAGAACTACGGCGCCGCCTCCCTCAAGGACCAGGGCACCATCTCCGGCTTCAAGCCCAATGGCGACACCGGCACACTGCCCCCGCTCACGCAGACGGTCCAGGACACCATCACCAGGACCACGACCAGCACCCTGTGGTTCGAGGCGCTGTTCAACACGAAGGCGACGGAGACCAGCCAGACCAACGCCGCGCCGCTCGTCACCGGGTCCCTCTCGGCCAAGGACTTCATGGCGAAGGTCCAGACCGACCTCGACAACGGGTGACCCTCCCGCCCCACCGCGCTTCGCCCCGACCCCTTCGTGAGAGAGCCGTCATGCGTTCAGTTCTGGGAGACCGCCGTGCCATCGCCGTCCTGCTGGGCCCGGCGCTGGCGGTGTACACCCTGGTGATGCTGGTACCGATGGGCTGGTCCCTCGGGTACACCTTCTTCAAGGGCAACGTCATCGAGGGCTTCACCTTCGGAGGGTTCGGCAACTTCACCAAGCTCTGGCACGATCCGCAGGCGCACTCCGCGCTGTGGTTCACCTTCAAGTACGCCCTCGCGGTCAGCGCCGGGCAGGTCCTCTGCGGGTACCTGCTCGCGCTGCTCTACGTGTTCGTCCTTCGCAGGTCGTCGGCGGTGGTCCGTACGCTGGTGTTCTTCCCGGTGATCCTTCCGACGGTCGCCGTGTCCCTGATGTTTCAGAAGCTCTTCGCCGTCGCGCCGCAGAACGGCCTGGCCAACGTCGCTCTGGAAGGGCTGGGTATCCACCACGGCGACTGGTTCGCCGGCGCCGGCGGATCGTTCATCGTCCTGGTCGTCATGGACGTATGGCGCTCCATGGGCTTCTACGGCGTCCTCATCTTTGCCGGGCTCCTCGACATCCCCGACGAGACGCTCGAGTCGGCGCGGCTGGACGGCGCCACCGGCTGGCGACTGATCCGGCACATCGTCCTGCCGTTGTCCGCGCCGGTGCTGCTGTCGTCGATCGTGTTCAGCATCAACGGCACGCTGAAGGTGTTCGACTCGGTCCTCGCCCTCACCAACGGTGGCCCGGGCAGCGACACCACGCCGCTGACCCTCTACATGTTCCGCACCGCCTTCTCCTACGGCGACTACGGCTACGGCAGCACCATCGCGTCGCTGCTCACCGTCGTCTGCCTCGGCGTCACCCTGCTCATCTTCCGCTTCTCGCGCCGCGACCTGACCAAGGGCTGAACCTGCCATGACCGACACGATGACGGCACCGCCGCGGGAACTCCTGCCCCTGCCACGGCCGGCCACCGTCCGAAAACGCGGGTACGCACGGCGCCTGACACGCAACCTGCTGGTCGCCCTGCTGGTGGTCGTCGAGGTGACGCCGCTGCTGTGGCTGCTGCTCAGCTCCTTCAAGACTCAGTCGGAGTTCGTCAACGACCCGGCCTGGTCGCTGCCCGGAAAGTGGGACCTGCACAACTACGCCGACGCGTGGACGACGGGGCATGTCGCCCTCTACGTCCGCAACAGCCTCCTGGCCACCGCGCCCTCCCTCGCGCTCATCATCGTGCTGGGCACCGCCGCGGGTTTCGCCCTGGAGGTCATGATCTGGCGCGGCCGCCACCAGGTCCTGCTCGTCTTCCTGCTGGGCATCATGGTGCCGAGCCAGATGATCCTGCTGCCCTTGTTCCGCGTGTACTTCCAGTCCGGGCTGTCGGGGACGATGTGGCCGTTGATCATCACCTACACCGCGGTCGGCCTGCCCCTCACCGTCTTCATGATGGCCACCTACTTCCGTGCCGTCCCCCGCGAGATCTTCGAGGCCGCCACCCTGGACGGGGCCGGCATGCTCACCGCCTTCTGGCGGATCGGCTTCCCCGTCGTCCGCAACGCCGTCTTCACGGTCGCGCTGGTGCAGTTCTTCTTCATCTGGAACGACCTGCTGATCTCCCTCACCTTCACCACCAGCGACGACCTGCGCACCATCCAGGTGGGACTGCTCAACTTCACCGGACAGTACGGGGAGACGGCCTACGGGCCGTTGTTCGCGGCGATCAGCATCAACGTCGTCGGCGCCCTCGTGCTCTACCTGCTGATCAACCAGCGCATCATCAAGGGCTTGACCGCCGGGGCGGTGAAGGGATGACCCGGGAGCCCATACCGTCCGTGGCGGCCCCGACCGCGGAACACCACCGCGAGCCGCTCGGCATCGGCGAGCCGTCACCCCGGCTCTCCTGGAAGACCACGGCACCCACGGGCTGGACGCAGCACGCCTATCAGACCGAGGCCATTCGCGCCGACGGCACGCACCGCACGGAATGGGTCACCTCCCAGGACTCCGTCCTCGTCCCCTGGCCCTTGCGACCGATGGCGTCCCGTGAAGCCTGCCAGGTCCGGGTGCGGGTCCGCGGAGCCGACCACGTCACCAGCGCCTGGAGCCCTCTCCTGCACATCGAGACGGGGCTGCTGACACCGGCCGACTGGACGGCCCGCGCGATCTCACCGAGCGAGCCACCGCAGTCGTACGACAGTCAGCGACCCCCTGTCGACCGCCAACCGCCGCTGCTGCGCAAGGAGTTCACCGCCGGCGCGGACATCGAGCGCGCCCGGCTCCACGTCACCGCCCACGGCCTGTACGAGATCGAGATCAACGGCCGGCGGGTGGGTGACCACGCGCTCGCACCCGGCTGGACCAGCTACCATCACCGGCTGCGCTACCAGACCCACGACGTCACCGACCACCTGCGGGCCGGAGCCAACGCCATCGGCGCGTGGCTGGCCGACGGCTGGTACCGCGGACGCCTCGGCTTCGGCGGCGGCCATGCCGACCTCTACGGCGACCGCATCGCGCTCCTCGCGCAGCTGGAGATCGTCCACCGCGACGGAACCGTCACCGTCATCGGCACCGACACCTCCTGGCGCGCCGGCCGGGGACCGATCCTCGCCTCCGGGCTCCTCGACGGCGAGACGTACGATGCGCGGCAGGAGCTGCCCGGCTGGTCGAGCCCCGGATTCGACGACGGCGACTGGTCGTCCGTGGACCTCGTCGACCGGGACCCGACGACCCTGGTCGCACCCACCGGCCCCCCGGTGCGCTGCACCGAGGAGATCAGCCCGGTCCTGGTCACCGCTCTCGACGCCGACCGGCTCCTGGTGGACTTCGGACAGAACCTCGTGGGCCGGGTCCGCATCACGGTCTCCGGCCCGGCCGGGCACACGGTCGTCATCCGCCACGCCGAGGTGCTCCAGGACGGAGAGCTGTGTGTACGCCCCTTGCGCGGCGCCGCCTCCACCGACCGCTACATCCTGCGCGGCGAAGGCCCCGAGACCTGGGAGCCGCGCTTCACCGTCCACGGATTCCGGTACGCGGAGATCACCGGCTGGCGCGGCGGAGGCTTCCCCGGCCGTGACATCGTCGCCCGCGTCCTCCACACCGACATGGCGCGAACCGGCTGGTTCGAGTGCTCCAACGAGCAGGTCAACCGCCTGCACCAGAACGTCGTCTGGAGCCTGCGCGGCAACTTCGTCGACCTGCCCACCGACTGCCCACAGCGTGACGAACGGCTCGGCTGGACCGGTGACATCCAGATCTTCGCGCCCACCGCCGCCTTCCTCTACGACTGCCACGGCATGCTCGCCTCCTGGCTGCGCGACGTCGCCGTCGAGCAGCACGCCGACGGGACCGTCCCTTGGTACGTGCCCGAGATCCCCGGCGGCGAGCAGTGGACCCCGGCCCGACCGGGCGCCGGCTGGGGGGATGTCGTGGCACTGACCCCGTGGGACCTCTACCGTGCCTCGGGCGACGCGGGCCTGCTAACCGCCCAGTACGACAGCGCACGGCGATGGGTCGACCTCGTCACCGAACTCGCCGACGAGTCCGGCCTGTGGAGCCGGGGTTACCAACTGGGCGACTGGCTCGACCCGTTCGCCCCACCGGAGGACCCGGGAGCCGGCCGCACCGACCGCCACCTCATCGCCACGGCCTACTACGCCTGGTCGGTGCGGCATGTGGCACGGACCGCCGACGTCCTCGGGCGCGACGACGAACAGCGCCGCTACGAGCACCTCGCCCAACGCGTGCGGCAGGCGTTCGTCGACGCCTACGTCCGGCCCGGTGGCCTCATGACCAGCGACACCCAGACCGCCTACGCCATCGCGCTCCAGTTCGACCTCCTGCCCGACGCGGCAGCCCGGGCCGCCGCCGGACGCCGACTGGCCGACCTGGTAGCCGACGGCGGGCACACCATCCAGACCGGCTTCATCGGCACCCCGCTGGTCACCCCCGCACTCAGCGCGACCGACCACGACGACACCGCCTACGCCCTGCTCCTCCAGCAGGAATGCCCCTCGTGGCTGTACGCCCTCAAGCACGACGCCACCACCATCTGGGAACGCTGGGACAGCATGCTGTCCGACGGCACCGTCAACCCCGGCGAGATGACCTCGTTCAACCACTACGCCCTCGGCGCCGTCGCCCAGTGGCTGCACACCACGGTCGCCGGACTGGGCGCGAGCGAGCCCGGTTACCGCGACGTCGTCTTCCGCCCCCGACCGGGCGGCGGCATCACCTGGGCGAGCGCCGCCCACGAGTCGCCGTACGGGCGTGTCGCGATCCGCTGGGAGCTGGACGCGACCGAACTCACCGTGGAGACGACCGTGCCCACCGGCGCCACAGGACGCATCGAGTGGCCCGACGGAGGCGTGACCACCCTGCCGACCGGCACGACCAGTACCCGCCGACAGCACATCACCCCCGGCTTGAACCGGCCCACAGCGACACAAAGGAGTCTCGCGTGACCAGCCATCACCACGAACAGTCCCGTCCCGGCATACCCAGACGGGAGAGGCAGCGCCCTGCCCTCGCCGCGATCCTGGTCGCGCTGCTGACCCTGCTGGGCCTGGCCACGGCCGGCCCCGCACAGGCATTGAGCGGCGACCTGCGTATGCACGACCCCAGCGTCATCAAGGTGGGCGGCTGCTACTACGGCTTCTCCACCGGATTCGAGAACGACCCGCTCAACCCCAGCGGCTCCATCACCATCCGCAAGACTTGCGGCGGCACCGCGGCCTCCGGCTGGACCAAGGTGGGCAACGTCTGGGAGTCGACCCCGTCCTGGATCACCGCCAAGCTCGGCTCGACCCCGCCGAACATCTGGGCCCCGGACATCAAGTACTTCAACGGCGTCTACCACCTCTACTACGCCGGTTCGCTCTGGGGCACCAACTACGCGGTGATGGGCCTGGCCACGGCCACGAACATCGAGGGTCCCTGGACCGACCAGGGCATGGTCACGGACGTCAACTACCCGATCGACCCCAACGTCGACTGGGGCCCCGACGGCCGCCTGTACATCTCCTGGGGCTCCTGGACCGGCAGCGGCACCTACATGCACGTCCTGGACCAGTCCACCGGCAAGCTGTCCACCACCGACAACAACCTGTGGCACATCGCCGTCGGCATCGAGAACCCGACGATCATCCTCAACGGCGGCTACTACTACCTCTTCGGCTCAAAGGGCCTGTGCTGCAGCGGAGTCAACAGCACCTACTACACCGTGGTCGGCCGCTCCACCAGCATCACCGGCCCCTATCTCGACCAGAGCGGCACCGACATGGCCTCCGGCGGCGGCACCACCGTCCTCACCGGTGCCTACCCCAAGGTGGCGGCCGGCGGCGCGGACGCCTACGACGACGGCACGTCCAAGTTCCTCGCCTACCACTACTACGACGGCGACAACTCCGGCCAGGAGACCCTGGACATCCGCCAGGTGACCTTCGCGAACGGCTGGCCCGTCATCGCCGGTCCGCTCAGCGCGGCCAACAACCACCTGCTCAACCGCAACAGCGCCAAGTGCGCCGACGTATGGTCCCTGAGCACGGCGGACGGGGCAGCGGTGAACTCCGGGAACTGCAACTCCGGAGCCAATCAGCAGTGGGTGTCCACCGCCGTCGGCGCCGGCTACGAACTGGTCAACGTCAACAGCGGCAAATGCCTGCAGATCTCCGGCGCCTCCATCGCCGACGGCGCGGTGGCCGTCCAGTCGACGTGCACCGGCGCCGCCCACCAACTGTGGACGAGAACACCGGTGATCGGCGGCTACGTCACCTTCACCAACGTCAACAGCGGCAAGTGCCTCGAAGTCGCCGGGGCGTCAACCGCGAACGGCGCGGCCCTGGACCAGTCGACCTGCAACGCCGGCGCCAACCAGCAGTGGATGGTCGTCTGACACCTGAGGGACCCCCGTGCCTGCGGGAGTGAGGAGCACTCGCTCCTCACTCCCGGAGAACGACACCTCTGCGCACCCCGCCACCCCGCAGGGGGCGCTCTTCGGGCGGGTCGCCGCCGACTACGCGGAAGGAGACCGAGAGCGTCGAGACCGGCATACGGTCGACCAAGCCCTGAAGGGCACGAAACTCAACGGCACCGGGCCCTTCGAGCTCGCCAAGTGGAGTCCCGGCACCGGGCTGAGCCTGACCCGCAACGAGAAGTACTGGATTCCCGACCGCCCCTACCTCGACAAGGTCGAACTCCGCGTCTACACCCAGCCGGACGCGCTGCTCTCCGCGCTCCGCTCGGGTCAGGCCCAGCGACGGGCTCCTGGACGTCAGCACAGCCAGAAAGGCGCCGTCCGCCCCAGGAGGGTGCCGATCCGGTTGCCCGTGACGACCTTGACGCCCAGTCCTTCGTATTCGTGCAGGACGCGCAGGGATTGCGGCTCAGTCGCAGACGGGGAGTGGAGTGTGAACAGCACGTCGGTGTCGGTGGGAAACGGACATCGAGCGACGGCGCAAGGCGAGGTGCACGAGTGACGGGTCGGGACAAGACGCACGGGGACGCGCAATACGGTTTGCTGACCACCATCGCCACTGAGGCGAAGGTGTCCCTCAGTACCGTCTCCAAAGTGGTGCACCGGCGTCCTGACGTCGGCGCGGCGACGCGCGCCCGAGTCGAGGAACTGCTGGAGCGGCATGGATACGTGCGACCGGGAGAGCGGGACCCCGCAGCGCCGCGCCAGATCATCGCGGTGTTCCGGGACCTGTCCGGCCCGTACACGCTGGAAGTCGTCCGCGGGATCGTGAACGCGGCGGACGAACTGGGTGTGAACGTGGTGACCGGGACGACCAGTCATCGCTCGATCTCCCAGTGGCTGCAGGAGTGCATGGCACTCGACGCGGCCGGGCTGATCATCGTGATCTCGATGCTGTCCGAGGACGACCAGCGCCGGATCGTCGAGCAGCGGCTGCCCGTCGTGCTGATCGATCCGCTCAGTGCCCCGAGCCAGGACATCCCGAGCATCGGGGTGACCAACTGGAGCGGAGCGAGGGACGCGGTGCAGCACCTGCTCGGGCTCGGTCACACCCGCATCGCCATGGTCGCGGGCCGTGCGCACTCGCTGACCGGCGCGGCACGGCTGCACGGCTACCGGGCCCCCTGGAGGAAGCCGGGATCGCCTACGATCCGGCGATCGTCCGCTCCACCGACTTCGAAGGGGCACTCAGGGCCAGCCTGAAGATCCTGCGCTGCGACGATCCACCCACGGCTGTCTTCGCTGCCAGCGACGCGCAGGCGCTCGGCGTCCTGGAAGCCGCCCGCCAGCACGGGCTGAGCGTGCCCGAGGACCTGGCGGTCATGTCCTTCGATGACACCCTCGTGGCAGCCATGGCCTGCCCGCCGCTGAGCGCGGTCCGCCAGCCCTTCGAGGAACTGGGCCGCGAGGCCACACGAGTGCTCGTCCAACTGGCCGAGGGGCGACCCCCGGCCTCCCCGCGCATGGAACTGGTGACCGAACTCGTGCTGCGCACCTCGACATCGGTACGCCGCCACGTCAATACACAGCGAGCTGTTCTCTCGCGAAACACTTTCGAAACGAACCGGTGACACGGACGGCGTGCGTCCGAATAATTACGGCATCCCCCGCTCCCGTCAGGGAGTTCAAGGAGGCCGAGGGAATGCGTTGTTGGCACGACAGCAGCGACGCCCACGGCGCCGTCAACGGCTGAGGCAGGCAGGCCGTTCGGAATCTCTGCGACTTGAACCGCAGGTTCAGCGACTCCGAACATTTCCGGGCCCTTGCACAATCACGCAGTGCTCGCCGCTTTTTGTCACCACTACCGGCATACGGATCCCAGCTCGCGTTGCTCTCCAACCGCCGGTCATCCTCGCATCTTCGGAGGCACAGTGAAACGTAGAAGAACACGGCTTCGTAACGCCGCTGTCGTCGTCCTGGCCATGGCCGCCGCCATGTGGACGTTCGCGCTGCCCGCGCAGGCGTCCACGCCGACTCCCGCTACCCTCTACCAACTCCCGAGCGGCTCGTCCTGTACGAAGGCCACGAACAACTGCGCCCTCTACCCGAAGACAGCCGTGTTGCCGAGCGGACGCCTCGTCGCGGCATTCGAGAAGTCAACGGTGGCTGCTTCCGGCTCGGCCGACGGTCAGACGATCCCGGTGTACAAGAGTGACGACAACGGTACGACCTGGCAGTCCCTGGCAAACGTCAAGGCACCCGCGTACGCGTCGTCGAACCCAGCCTACTCCCAGTACGTCAGCAACTGGACGAACCCATATCTCTACGTGCTGCCGCAGGCAGTCGGCAATCTCGCATCCGGCACACTGCTGATGGCCACCGTCGTATCAGGCGACGACTACAACTATCTCGATCAGAAGGCGTCCAACCCCAATTACCAGCCGACGCACGACGGTGATCGCAGTAACACGGCAATCGCGCTCTACTCGAGCACCGATTCCGGAGCGACCTGGAACGTCGTGAACATCATCACGACGGGCACCTGGTCGAATGGATACAACTACCCGGCCACCGAGAACACCAACCACCAGAACGACCCTGTGTGGGAACCGTACCTGATGGTCTACAACAACCAGCTCGTCGCCTACTACTCCGACGAGAACGACTATACCGGTTATAACTCGACCACCGGTGTTCCCACGCTCGACTCGAACAACAACACGACAACGGACCCCGACCTGCAGATCCTCGCGCACCGGACCTGGGACGGCTCCAGCTCGGCATGGAGCAGTCCGGTGGTCGATGTCTCTGGAACAACAGTCACCAACTCGTCCGGGTACAGCGAGATCGGTGGTGGCCGCCCGGGCATGACCAATGTCGTCCAGACCAGTGACGGCAAGTGGATGCTGACCTACGAATACTGGGGTGGCGGCGACAACGTCCGCTACAAGGTCGCCAGCGATCCGCTGCACTTCTTCTCGGTGGGCGGTGACGCGGGCACCGGCATCACCTCGCTTCCGGTGACCTCCGGCTCAGGCCGCCTGTCCCGCGGGGGCAGTCCGGTGATGATGCGCATGCCGAGCGGGCGGATCCTCTTCAATGCCTCCGGCAGCGGGGATGTCTGGACGAATGCCAGTGGGAGCAGCACCGGTGCGTGGACGCAGCAGCACACGACGATGGGGTCCGCCTACAGCCGCAGCCTGACCTACATCCCCAACACGGGCCGCGTCGAGATCGTCGGCGGAACGACCACCATCTCCTACGCGGACATCGACTTCGGGAACTCCGCGGGCACGTACTACAAGCTCGTCAACGTCAACAGCGGGAAGAATCTCGGCGTGTACGCCGCGGACCTCCTCGACGGGCAGAACGTCGTGCAGTGGACCGGCAACACCTCGGCCGACCAGCAGTGGCACGTCACGGACCTCGGCAACGGATACAACACGCTGCTCGACAAGAACAGCGGCCGGGCCCTCGGCATCCTGGCGGGCAGTACGTCAAGCGGCGCGAGCGCCGTGCAGTGGGTGCAGAACGGCAGCAACGACCAGCAGTGGCAGCTGGTCGCCGTCGGCTCCAACTACAAGCTGATCAACCGCAACTCCGGTCTCGCCCTCAGCGTGTCCGGAGGGTCGACCAGCGACGGCGCGCAGATCGACCAGGAGGCATACACCGGCGCCACGTCCCAGCAGTGGACCCTGGTGCAGGTTTCGTAGGCACCGGCAGCTCGACAGCAGCACATCAGCAGGGGAGCCCGGCCAGCTGCCGGGCTCCCCTCGCATGTCGGCCGCGCTGTGTCAGGAGAGCGGGATCGTCACCGTGACAGGGGTACGCGGCGCAAGGCGCACCGACTGCCGCCGTTCGGTGGCGGTACGGCACACGACCACAACAGTCCGTTCGCGTGCAGACATCAACACCACCCGCGCCACACCTTCCTCGACGTTCCAGCGCAATTCCTCGACGCGCACCCCGGCGCGGGTCTCGATGCCCCGCAGGCTGCCGCGCTGCCATTCCGGGGGCCGCGCAGGCAGCACCTCGATGACGCCGGGCCGGGAGTCGATGAGCATCTCCGTGAAGACGGCGGGCAGACAGTGCGAGGCGTCCGCGTTGTAGATGTCCAGGTCGGGGTTGTGCGAGGTCATCAGCGACCGGTAGACCATGTTCTGGCCGAGGATCTTGAGGACGTTGGCCTTCGCCGTCTCGCCGTCCTTCAGACGTGCCGCGACGAGGGCGCGGTGCAGGCTGCCGTGGGCGGACAGGTTCTCGTCTCCGCGCCGCAGCAGGGCCTCTCGAGCAGCGGCGGCCAACTCCGGGGTGTCGTCCGGGGTGATGTCGTGCAGCGGCCACACCGGGTAGAGGTGGCTGATGTGCCGATGGTCGTCGGCGGTCTCCAGCCCCGGCCACGCCCACTCAGCCAGCGCCCCGTGCTCGTCGACGCGGTACGGCGGCAGCCGCTCAGCCAGCGCCCGCCAGCGGCCGACCGCTTCCTGCTCGATGCCCAGGCGTGCGCAGACATCGGCGGCGATGGTCAGCGCATGCCGGGCCGCGGCGACGTTCATGGTGGCGTTCACCCCGGCCGCACCCCGCTCGCCCTTCGGGCCGACCTCCGGTGAGTAGGACGGCACGAGGACGAGATGCCCGTCGGCGTCCTCGCGAGTGAGGAAGTCCTCGAAGAAGACGGCGGCTTCGACGAGCCACGGGGCGAGCGTGCCGGCGAGGAACTCGTCGTCGCCGGTCGCCTGCCAGTACTCATACAGCGGGAACAGCAGCAAGTCCGCGCCCGCCGTCCACATCGTCCAGGGCCAGTCGTCGTCGAGGTGGAACAGCAGCCCGTGCTCGCCGTCGGTGCGGCTGGGCGCGAGGATGCCGCGGGCGCCGTAGATCGTGCGGGCGTTGGTGCGCCAGTCCTCGATCTGCCCGCGGATCAACTCGGCGTACGGTGCGATGAGTTCGGGCATGCTGGTCAGGACCACCCCGGCCATCTGCAGGTTGATGTTGGCGTCGGTGGTGTAGTCGCCCGACCAGGCGGCGCCCCAGGCCCCCAGCCATAGCCCGGTCAGTCGCGGCGGGAGCACCCCGCTGGAGCTGAGCAGGAAATAGCGGCCGGAATGGAACAACGCCTCGGCCAGCGCGCCGTCCAAGACCTTGAGGTCGGCGCGGGCGGCCAGTTCACCGACGGGGAGGCCACGGTCGCTGCCGGGCGCACCCAGGTCGAGTGCCGCACGCCCGTAGAGCTCGCTATGGACGGGAGCGTGTCGGCCGAGCAACTTGTCGTAGTCGGCGGGCAGTTCGGCCAGGCCCGCATGAAGGACATCAGTACGGGGGAGGGGCGCCGAGCGGTCCATCCGGGTCAGCAGGAGCACACGGCTCGCTCCCTCGACGCGGGCCGTGTCCCCCTCTGCGCAGACCCGGCCGCCGGTCACGACGACTCGGGTCACCCCGACGAAACCCGCCGCACCGGGCCCGGGCGGGTACGCCCCCACAGCGGCGAGGCACGCCTCACCATCCTGGGTGGTCTCGGCGGACGTCGAGAAGATGACCTCCGGCGGGCGCCCGGGCAACTCGCCGGAGAGCCGTATGACCAGGTCGAGCCGGAGACCGGTGATCTCGACGACTGCGACGGCATCGGTGCGCGAGACGAACGCACGCCGTGCCCACTCCCGCTTTTCGTCGGACCAGGTGACCCGGACCTCGCCGGTGGCGAAGTCCGTGACCCGGCGGTAGCGCTCCACGGGGCCTTCCGCCCCGCCGGTGTCGATGTGGAGCACATGCCCGGGGTGGAACGACTGGGTCCACGCCATTGCCCGGCCGTCGGAGAACTCGCGCTGCGCACGCTCCCGTTCCCCGGCGAGGATCAGGTCCCGGACCTGTTCGAGCCGGTCGGCGACGGCCGGCGGCCGCATCTCGAGAGACTCGTTCGGGAGCACGTAATGGTGATGGTTGTGAACGATCCGTTCCCGGTGCGGATGCCCGAACACCATGATCCCGTACTCGCCGTTGCCCGAGAGGAAGGAGTCCTCCCAGCGGTCTGCGGGTCGTGTGTCGTGGATGCTGTGCACCGGCATTCCCGGCCTCCCAGAAGTAGCGCGCCTGAGCAGCTCGAACAGGCTGCGCGGAGCCTACAAGCTTTGTCCGCGAGAACGGCGAAAGACTTTCGTAAGCCGCAAGGTCGTCGCATCCGGGCAGGTAGACGGGCCGTTCCGGGCTTTTGCTCCCGGCTCGGTGATCGAACGGGCATGTACGTTCCCTCTGCACAGTTCGTTGAACGCCGACAGGAAGGTCCCTGCCGAAGTGACGGGTTCGGCCAGATCGCACCGGGACGCCCAATACGGATTGCTCACCTCGATAGCGAACGAGGTCGGCGTTTCGCTCACGACCGTGTCGAAGGTCGTCCACCGGCGCCGCGACGTGTCCGAGGCGACGCGGGTCCGCATCGAGGCGCTGCTGACCGAGCACGGCTATGTCCGCGCCTGGGAGAGCGGAGCGAGTCGGCCCCGGCAGATCCTGGCGGTGTTCCGGGATCTGGCCGGTCCGTACACCCTGGAAGTGGTCCGCGGCATCGTCGGGGCGGCTGCCGAGGCGGGCGTCCACACGACCGTCGGCACGACGGGCCGGCGCTCGATCGCCCAGTGGCTCCAGGAATCCGTGACGTTGGACGCCACGGGAGTCGTCATCGTGATCTCTGCTCTGGCCGAGCAGGACCAGCGCCGGATCCTGGAGCAGCGGCTTCCCGTGGTGCTCGTCGATCCCCTGAACGCGCCGCTGCCGGAGATACCGAGTATCGGAGTGACGAACTGGCACGGCGCGACGACGGCCGTTCAGCACCTCCTCGATCTCGGGCACCGCCGGATCGGCATGCTGGCCGGCCGGTCGCACTCGCTGGCCGGGGCCGCGCGCCTGCACGGCTACCGCGCCGCCCTGGCGGAGGCCGGAATCCCGTACGACCCAGGGCTGGTCCGCTCGACCGATTTCGACTACGGCGAGGGCCTGCGTGCCGCCCGCAGTCTTCTGGATGAGAGCGGGCGCCCGACGGCCCTCTTCGCCGCGAGTGATGTACAGGCATTCGGCGCCCTGGAGGCGGCCCGGCAGCTCGGCATCGCGGTGCCGAGCCGCCTGTCGGTCATGTCGTTCGACGACACCCTGGTGGCCGCCATGGCCTCACCACCCTTGAGCGCTGTACGACAGCCGTTCCAGGAGCTGGGCCAGGAGGCGACACGTGTCCTGCTGCATCTGGCCGACGGCAAGCCTCCAGTGACGAGCCGCAAGGAACTCGCCACGGAACTGGTCGTGCGGATGTCCACGGCACCTCCCGGAGCAGAGGCGCGCGAACGGCATTGAGGCTGATTGCGCAAGCCCCCGGATCGCGAAAGCCTTTCGGAACTGATCGGCCGTCGTTATTGCCGTGGCCGAATTACGCCGCTTAGCGTGACGTCGCCAGCTCAACCGCAGGAGCAACGGGACGCAAACGTTGCGCGACAGCACCTGACGGTCTTGGCCCTCGACTCACATCCCTCATCGCGACAGGCCCGGGACGGCCTGCACGCCGGGTGAAGCACACCCGCGAAGGGGATCCTGCGCATTCGAAAGGTGTTCAACGATGAACAGAGTGTCCCGACGGTGGTTTCTCACCGCGACGGCGGCGACCACGGTGAGCGTTGCCGTAGCCGGCTGCGGCACGTCCGGCAGCTCCACCTCCTCGCCCACAGGCAATGTGGACTTCTGGATGCTGCAGGACCCCACCAACCCGGTGTCGCAAGCGGCGGTGGACTCCTTCGACAAGGGCGGCAAGGGCAAGGTCAGCATGTCCGTGATCGCCACGGACGGCTACAAGGACAAGCTGCGCACCGCGATGGGCTCGGCGAAGATGCCCGGGATGTTCTTCAACTGGGGCGGCGGCAGCCTCGACGACTACGTCAAGGCCGGCAAGCTCGTCGAGCTCGACGACTTCCTGGGCACCCACTTCCTGTCCTCCGCACTAGAGGCCGGCAAGATCGACGACAAGCTGGTCGGCATCCCGTGCCGCGGCACCCAGCCGGTGTTCCTCTTCTACAACAAGAAGGTGTTCAAGGCGGCGGGTGTCGAGCCGCCGAAGACCTACGCCGACCTGCAGCACCTGGTGAAGGTGTTCAAGGGCAAGGGCATCACGCCGTTCGCGGTCGCGGGCAACGCCAGCTCCTCCTGGACCGAGCTGATGTGGGTGGAGTACCTCGTCGACCGCCTCGCGGGCCCCGGGCTGTTCTGGAAGATCCAGGACGGCGACTGGTCGCAGTGGAGCGATCCCGCGATCCTCAAGACCGCGCAGATGATCAAGGACCTCGTGGACGCCGGCGCCTTCGGCAAGAACTTCGGCTCGGTGAACTACGGCGCCGGCGGCACCTCCACCCTGCTGTCCAAGGGCAAGGCGGCGATGGTCCTGATGGGCTCGTGGGAGTACGCCGTGCAGCAGGGCGCGGACCCCGACTTCGCCAAGAACGGCCTGGGCTACGTGCCCTTCCCCGCGGTGGAGGGAGGCAAGGGCGACCCGAAGAACATCGTCGGTAACCCCACCAACTACATCTCGGTGACCACCACCGCCCCGAAGGACACCGCGGCGGAGTTCCTGAAGACCACCTACAGCGATACCTACGTGCAGGGCCTCATCGAGAAGGGCGAGGTGCCGGTCACGACGAACGCGGAGAAGCTGCTCGCCAAGGCGCCCGACCCGGCGTACGCGAAGTTCCAGTTCGACCTGGTGAAGAACGCCCCCACGTTCACGCAGTCCTGGGACCAGGCGCTCGGCCTCACCCTGGGCACCCCGCTGCTCACCGAGATCCAGAAGCTGTTCAACGGCCAGAGCTCGCCCAAGCAGTTCGTCAGCGCGGTGCTGGCGATCAAGAAGTAGGAAGGCGCGTCCACGTGGTCTCCGCAACGACTTCGCGGCCCATGCGCAAGCACGGGGTTCGTGACCGGGCCGCTCCACCCACCCTGGAGCGGCCCGGCGTGGCCTGGGCGCTTCCCGGCCTGCTGTTCTTCCTCGTCTTCGCCGTCGCGCCGATGATCGGGGTGCTCTACCTCTCCTTCACCCACTGGGACGGACTGAGCAGCCCGCAGTTCACCGGCATGGAGAACTGGTCGCGCTTCTTCGGCGACAGCCAGGTCTGGCAGTCCACCCTGGTCACCGGGGTCCTACTGGCCGGGAACATCGCCGTCCAGGCACCGGTCAGCATCCTGCTCGGCACGTGGGCGGCCGGCAACCAGCGCAACCGGGCCGTCCTGTCGGCCATCTTCTTCCTGCCGCTCCTGCTGTCCACGGCGGCCACGGCCATCATGTGGCGCCAGCTCCTCGACCCGAACTTCGGCCTGCCGTCGAAGATCGAGTGGCTCTTCGGCTCCAACCCCATAGGAAGCCAGAAGGGAGCGATCGCCTGTCTGGTCCTGGTCACCAGCTGGCAGTTCGTCCCCTTCCACAGCCTGCTCTACCAAGGCGCGGCCCGCGCCGTCCCACACACCCTCTACCAGGCGGCCTCGATCGACGGCGCGGGACGGGTCCGGCAGTTCTTCCACATCACGCTGCCGCAGCTGCGCAACACGATGATCACCTCGACGATCTTCATGGTCGTCGGCGGCCTCACCGCCTTCGACATCGTCCTGCTGCTGACCAACGGCGGCCCCGGCACCGACACCTCGATCCTGCCCTTCTCGATGTACCAGACCGCCTTCCGCACCTACGACTACGGCTACGCCAGCGCCATCGCGAGCTTCCTGCTGCTGCTCGCCACCGGCGCCTCCGTCCTGCTGACCAAGCTGAGCGGCTACGACAAGATGACGAGCACCCTGGAGGGAGTGTGAGGACTCGCCCCAACTACGCGGCCGGGTTCGCCGCGTTCATCTGGCTCCTGATCATCGGCGTCCCGCTGTACGCACTGGTCAACACGGCGGTGCAACCGCAGTCGAAGTACACCGACAAAGGCCCGCTTGGGCTCCCCTCCACCCTCACTCTGGACAACTTCCGCACAGTGCTGGACAGCGGGTTCCTGCACTACATCTGGAACACCCTGGTCGTTGCAGGAGCCACCGTCGCCATCGTGCTGGCCCTCGGGATTCCGATCAGCTACGCGGTGGTGCGGGGCCGGGGCTTTCTCACCAAGGGCGTGTTCCGCCTGTTCCTGGTGGGCCTGGCGATCCCGTCCCAGGCCGTGATCATCCCGCTGTTCCTGATCATCAACAACCTGGGCTTCTACGACACTTTGTGGGGGATCATCCTGCCCACCGCGGCGTTCGCGCTGCCGGTGACCGTGCTGGTCCTCAGCGGCGGCATGCGGGACATCTCCACCGAGCTGTACGAAGCGATGGCCCTCGACGGCGCCAGCCCCGCCAAGACCCTGCTGACGCTGGTCGTCCCGATGTCGAAGTCCGCCATCGCGACCGCCTCCGTCTTCACCGCCCTGCAGGCGTGGAACGGCTTCCTGTTCCCGCTGATCATGACCCAGTCGGACGACAAGAAGCTGGTGACGATGGGCCTGTACAACTTCGTCTCCCAGTACGGCGCCAACGTCCCCGCCCTGCTCGCCGCGGTGCTGCTGTCCGCGGTCCCCGTCCTCGTCGTCTACCTCTTCGCCCGCCGCGCCCTCGTCGCGGGCCTGATGGGAGCCGGCGGCAAGTAACCGGCACGGCGGGGCGTGCCCCGCGCTCCTCCCTTCTCTCACTCTCCACCACGCCCTTCGCGGCGACCTTCGGGCTGCCCGCAACAGAACGGATGAGACCTTGACGATCAGTGACGAGCGCCCGACGACCGGGCTGTGGAACGATCCTGCCCTGCCGGCGCCCGTCCGCGCCCGGGCCCTGCTCGACGCCATGACCCAGGCCGAGAAGGTCGCACAGCTCGGCAGCACCTGGCCGGACCACGACGCCGGCGGCGACGTGGCGCCCATGCAGGAGACCTTCCGCGGCGCCGACCGCTTCGGGGAGGCCATCGCCGAGGGTCTGGGACAGCTGACCCGGGTCTTCGGCACGGCACCGGTCGACCCGGAGGCCGGCCGCGCGCGACTGATGGCGCTGCAGGAACAGGTGGTGGCGGCGAACCGGTTCGGCATCCCCGCGGTCGCCCACGAGGAGTGCCTGACCGGCTTCTTCACCTGGCAGGCCACCGTCTACCCGACCCCGCTGGCCTGGGCGGCCACCTTCAATCCCGCACTCGTCGGTCGGATGGCCGAGGCGATCGGCTCGGACATGGCGGCCGTCGGCGTCCACCAGGGCCTGGCGCCCGTCCTGGACGTCGTACGCGACTACCGCTGGGGCCGGGTCGAGGAGACCCTCGGCGAGGACCCCTACCTCGTCTCGGAACTCGGCCTGTCCTACGTACGGGGCCTGCAGTCCTCCGGCGTGGTCGCCACCCTGAAGCACTTCGCCGGCTACTCCACCTCCCGCGCGGCCCGCAACCATGCCCCGGCCGCCCTCGGCCCCCGCGAACTCGCCGACATCATCCTCGTCCCGTTCGAGAAGGCCGTGGTCGACGGCCGCGTCCGCTCGGTGATGAACGCCTACAACGACATCGACGGTGTGCCCTGCGGCGCGGACGAAACCCTCCTCACCGGGCTGCTGAGAGACACCTGGGGTTTTGAAGGCACGGTCGTGTCCGACTACTGGGCCGTCGCGTTCCTGGCCTCCATGCACCATGTGGCGGACGACGTCACGGGCGCGGCACAGGCCGCGCTGCGGGCCGGCCTCGACGTCGAGCTGCCCCACACCTCCGGCTACGGGGAGCCCTTGCAGGCGTTGCTGCGGGACGGCCGGGTCAGCACGGAGACCCTGGACCGGTCGGTGCTGCGCGTGCTGACGCAGAAAGCCGAACTCGGTCTGCTCGACCCCGACTGGAAGCCGGGGCAGTACACCACCCCGGCCGACTTCGACTCGCCCCGCAACCGCGGCATCGCCCGCGACCTGGCCGAACAGTCCGTCGTCCTGCTCAACAACCCCTCGGGGGCGCTACCGCTCGCCAGCCCGAAGTCGATCGCCGTGATCGGGCCAGCCGCCGACGACGCACGGTGCCTGTTCGGCTGCTACTCCTTCCCCAACCACGTCCTGCCCCACCACTTCGAAACCCCCCTGGGCGTCGAGGCCCCGACGGTCCTCGAGGGCATCCGGCGGGAGTTCCCCGACGCGTCGGTCCACCACGAGGTCGGCTGCCCGATCACCGGGGACGACCGCAGCGGCATCGAGGCGGCCGTGGCGGCGGCCGCGGCGGCCGACCTGACGATCCTCGTCGTCGGCGACCGCTCCGGCATGTTCGGGGAGGGAACCTCCGGCGAAGGCTGCGACGTGGGCACACTGACGCTCCCCGGAGTGCAGGAGGACCTGGTGGAGGCCGTGTTCGGTGCGGCCAGCCACACCGTCCTCGTCGTGGTCTCGGGCCGCCCGTACGCGATCGGCCGGCATGCTCAGACAACGGACGCGACCGTCCAGGCGTTCTTCCCCGGAGAGGAAGGATCGGCGGCGATCGCCGGTGTTCTCTCCGGCCGGATCAACCCCTCCGGACGACTGCCCGTGCAGATCCCCGGTGATACGGCCGGTCAGCCAGGCACCTACCTGGCGCCTCCGCTCGCGCTCAAGAGCGACGGTGTGAGCAACATCGACCCCACACCGGCGTTCCCGTTCGGGCACGGCCTGTCCTACACCGATTTCGCCATCGGGGACGTGCGGGCCGACACGGAGACCATCGCGGTCGACGGATCGGTGACCGTCCGGGCCACGGTCTCCAACACCGGCCCCCGTGCGGGCACTTCGGTCCCGCAGCTGTACCTCACCGACCCGGTCGCCTCCGTCACCCGTCCCGTCCGCCAGCTGATCGGCTTCACCCGCATCGAGCTGGCCGCCGGTGAGAGCCGCGCAGTGGAGTTCCAGTTCCATGCGGACCTGACCAGCTTCACCGGGCGGGACTTGCGGCGCCGCGTCGAGCCCGGCTGGATCACGCTGACCGTCGCGCAGTCGGCGGGTGATGCGGGCGGTGCGGTACAGGTGAAGCTGGAAGGAGCCCGGCGCTTCGTCGACCACACCCGGACCATGACCACAGCCGTCACACTGCTGCGAGACTGACCTGTCCGCTCCACGCCTGGGCAGGCGGGGCATACGCACCCCGTTCTCGGCGAGCCGTGTGCCGGCCTGCTGCGCAGAAGCCAGTACGTCGTCTCCTCCACGGTGGGCAATTGCCCGTGCCCGCGAACGCCCCACCGGCGTTCGCCAGCGGGAGCTTCGTCGTACGCGACGACGTGCGCAGGCGGTGGGGCGTCAGCTGCACGGCGTGCTCCGCTCCATCGGGGGATCAAGATGTGCAGCTGCCGCGGTGCGATGCCGTATCCCGGCCCAAGACCGGCAACCATGCCGCCGCAAAGTGCAGTGTGTGCACCGTGTCCTGCTCCCAGATGAGGGGGCCTGGTACCGCAGTACCAATAGCGGAGACAGGACCGGTTCCATGGTGCCTTCGACGCGAGGTGTGGCGCGCCTAGAGTTCCTGGCAGGGGCGCCGGGATTGTCGGCGTCCCTGCCAGGCATCGTGGAGGGAACCCGCACGTGATCCAGCACGTGATCCAGCACGTGGTCAAGCGCTACAGCGACAAGACCGCTGTCGACGTCCTGGACTTCACCGTGAAGCCCGGCGTGGTGACAGCCTGCGTGAAGGGCGTCGTGTCAGGGGCGGTCGCCGAGGGCGTTCTGGTAGGCGCGTTCGTCGTCGTCTTCGAACACGGTGAACACCACGCGGTCGAACCGTCCGGGATGCGCCGCGATCCAGTCGGCGACGGTGTGCAGCGCGATTGGTGCGGCTTCCTCCTTGGGGTAGCCGAAGACGCCGGTGCTGACGGCGCAGAAGGCGAGTGTGCGGATGGTCTCCACCTCGGCGGCGAGGTCCAGGCATGCCCGGTAGGCGGAGGCGAGCGCCTGCGCGTCGTGCGCGTGCGGTCGGCCCTGGACGACAGGGCCGACGGTGTGCAGGACGTACCGGGCCGGCAGGTGGTAGCCCCGGGTGATCTTGGCCGTGCCGGTCGGTTCGTGGCTTCCCTGGGCCGTGATGATCGTGTGGCAGTCGTCGCGCAGGTGAGGTCCGGCGGCGTTGTGGAGGGCGTTGTCGATACAGGGGTGCAGGGGGCGGAAGCAGCCGAGCAGTTGGCTGTTGGCGGCATTCACCACGGCGTCGGCGGCAAGCGTGGTGATGTCTCCCCGCCACAGCACGGCCTCGGCCGCGGCCGGGAAGGCCGTGCCGTGGAACTCCTCCGCGATCGTGGGCAGTTCACGCGCCGAGACGGCGGGCCGCAGGCGCCGTTCCGCGCCGAGGAGCGCGTCCAGCTCCCGGTCCGCTCCCTCCGGCAGCGGACCGGGATCACGTACGGTCAGCAGGGCGCGCAGCACCCGACGGGCCGTGGCGGCGTCGGCGAGGTGCCTCAGTGAATCGGCCCGCAGCCCGAGCCGGACCACGGCTGGATCGGCGCTGAGCAGGTGCAGTGCCGAGCGCACATGCGCGTCCAGCCGAGCGGTTGCGGCCGGGGCCGCCGTGGGGCGGAAGGGCTCGTCGAGGGCGACGGCCGACCGGTAAGCGGCCAGGGGCAGTGCGGAGAGCTGTGTCTCCACCCCGGCGACGTCATCGGGCACGACGCGGATCGGAATCATCAAAGGCTCCGGGTGGGGCGGGTGAAGGAGGTGTGCCGATGGCACGGCCTCCGCACGCCGGCGCGCGCGGGGCCGGGCCAATGGCGGGTGGATCACATCTCTTCGAGCGTGCCGGCGTGCAGCTCGCCGATCCGGCCCTCAGGGGTGTCGTAGGCCCAGAAGGCGTGGACCGTACGAGTGTTGAGGTTCATCGCGTGGGTGACGGTCATGCCGGACTTCTCCACCCAGCCGAGCAGGAAGACGCCGGGGGCGACCTCGGCCGCGTGCAGTCTGACGTCCTCGCTCGCTCCGGAGGTGGGCCCGGCGACGGTCTCGTAGTGAAGTGTGGCGCCGTCGGGGCTGTAGGCGTTGTGGAAGACCACGCCGTTGTCGACGCTGAACCTGTACGTCTTTCCTGCGTAGGTGAGATCGCTCATGTCAGAACAGGCCGTTGCCGTGCGGCAGTTCGGCCGGGACGGGGGCGATGACGTCCCAGTGCTCGACGATCTTGCCGTCCGCGACACGGAAGAGGTCGTAGTAGGCGACGGGCACGCCGAACTCGCCCTCGGACTGAGTCAGGACGAACTCACCCTCGGCGATGACCTTGTGTACCTTCTTGTAGACGAGGTTCTTGCCCTGCTCGGCCCACTTGGCCGCGGCCGCCCCGAAGCCGTCGAGACCGTCGGCGGCATCCGTGTTGTGCTGGTGGTATGTCTCGGTGGAGATGTAGTCGGTGAGCACCGAGTAGTCGGCGCCGACGAACACCTTCTCCGCGAACTCGGCCACCAGGGAACGGTTGGCCTCGGTCTTGTCGGTCTCGGTGACGGCCGCGGGCCCGTCGGTCTGGGAGCGGCCGGAGACGGTGTCCTTGACCAGCGGGGTCAGGGCGTCCCAGTGCTCGGCCAGCTTGCCGTCGGCGTCGACCCGGAAGATGTCGAATCCGACGAGCGGGTCCGGACCGAAGCCGTGGTAGGTGCCGTGCAGGGCGACCAGGTCGCCGTCGGCGATGACTCGGGCGCCTTCGTAGCGGAAGTCCTCACCCAGGCCGGCGACGAGCCCGCGCAGGGCCTCGGGCCCGTCGGGGGCGAGCGCGCTGTGCTGCTTGTAGTCCGCGGCCACCCAGCGGTCCACGGCGGAGGGGTCCTTGTCGCCGAACAGCTCGGTGGCCGCCTGAAGGACGGTGTTCTTCGCGTTGCTCATGATTGTCTTCCCTTGCTTGGAGACTGGCCTGGACGGACCGGCGGTCCAGCGGTGATGTGTTCAAACTATGCCGACTGCACCCGGTCGATCGGCGAAAATAGCGACTCTCGATGGTTAAAAAGCGACACACTTCCTTGCTGCTGGCCTGCCGGTCACCGGGCCGGGGTAGTGCCGACGGTGGCGTGGGTTATTCCCCTGCGGCGCGGACGACGCCGGAGAGGGGGGTGGCGGGATGGCCGGTGAGACGGGCTACGGCGTCGCTGACGCCGTCGAGTTCGCCGGACGCGATGGCCGTGTAGGTGGACACCCAGGCGTCCAACTGCCACGACGGGGCGCCGTAGGAGGCGCGGGAGGCGTAGGCCTCCTCGACCGTCTCCTGCTGGTAGGTGACGGTGCGTCCGAGCTGATCGGACAGGATCGCGGCCGCTTCGTCAAGGGTGAGGGAGTCTGGCCCGGTCAGGTCGTAGGCCACGCCTGCGTGGTCGTCGGGCCGGGAAAGCACCGCGGCGGCGGCGTCGGCGATGTCGTCCTGGCCGACGAACGCGGCGCGTCCCTGGCCGGCCGGGCCGCGGATGACGCCGTCCTCGCCGACGAGGTCGGGGACGAACTCCGCGTAGAAGTTGTCCCGGAGGAAGGTGTACGCCAGGCCGCTGGCGCGGATGTGCTGTTCGGTGTGGAAGTGGTCGCGGGCCAGGGTGAAGGTGGCGTCGGGTGCCGCGCCGTAGAAGGAGACGTATACCAGGTGCCGGACACCCGCCTGCGCGACGGCATCAATGAACGTCTTGTGCTGGGCGAGCCGGTCGGCGCTCTCGGAGGCGGAGACCATGAAGACAGTGCGGGTACCGGCGAGGGCCTCCCGGACAGCATCCTGGTCGGCGTAGTCGCCGCGCACCGCCACCGAGCCGGGAAGCCGTGGTGCGCGTGCCGGGTTACGGGCAAGGAGTTTCTGCGGGACGCCCCGCTCGGCCAGTCGCCGGGCGACGCGCCCGCCGAGTCGGCCGGTGGAGCCGGTGACGGCGGTCGTGGGGACGGATACCTCGGATACCTGGGACATGCCGTGACCTCTCTTCCTGTGGTGACGAAGGCGCGCTGCCTCCGGACGTCAGGGATGGAGCCTGTCGAGGAGCAGGCCCGCTCCGTGGGGAACGGACAGAGCTCGTATACCGAGGTCCGAGGGGACGTCGGGATGGGCGGGATTGATCCGGACGAGGCGGGCCCGAGGTGTATGGCGCACCAGGTTCTCCATGGGCCGACGGATCACGCCGGGGGTATTGAAACCGGCCCCGATTTCCAGCACGAGCAAGGCGCTGTCCGTGGGCGCGTCGTCGAGCCACCGGACCAGCCGCTGCCCGGCGGGCAGATAGACGTCGTCGACGAACTCCGGACCGACGCGGACGTTGGGGAAGACATCGGCACCGCAGTTGGGGCAGCGCGGCAGGGCCGCCGGGTCGGTCACCCGGCCGGTGTCGCGGTCGTATACGGCGAGGATCGTGTCGAGGAACGGCCTGCTGGACCAGGTCTCCCGCGAGCAGGGGACCGTGCACTGCAGGCGGCCGTAGTCTCCCTGCGGGGTGAACACCCGGTCGGGAGCGAAGCCGTTGCGGGCGAACAGGGCGTCGACGTTGGACGTCATCACCCAGTGGTCGCGCTCGCCGACCAGTTCCCTCAGTTTGCGGTAGAGGGGATTGGGGTGGGGGCTGTAGCGGATGTCGTCGATGTGCACGGCCCAGTAGCCCCACATCATGTCCTTCGGCAGGGGTGCGCCGAGCAGGTAGCGCGAGCGCAGGCCGAGCCGGTACAGCGCCGGCATCAGTTCCCGGAAGCGTTCGGTGTCGCCGTAGTCGTAGCCGGCGGCCGCGCTCAGACCCGCGCCGGCCGCGATCAGGACCCGGTCGGCTTCTTCAAGCCAGGCGCGGATGGTCTCGAGCGCCGGTGCGGTCGAGACGGGAACGTTGTGCAGGGTGCTCACGACGTGCAGGTTCCTTCCAGTGCCGCGGACACGCGGTGCATGTACTTGTCGAAGGCCGTGGTCAGTTCCTCGACACGGGTCAGCGGTCCGCCCAGCCGGTGGTTTCCGCCGGCGGTGGCGATCAACAGAGCCGGGTAGCTCTCCACACTCAGGCGGCGGACGGCGCGCAGTCCGGACCTTGCTCGCGCGCGTGTGACGGGCGCGGCGTAGGAGCAGGCCACGGCAAGGGGGCTCAGCCCCAGCTCGACGGCGAGCACTCGATAGGTCGCCGGGTCCGACAGGCTCAGGCCATCGACGAACCAGGCGTGCTGCATCGCTTCGAGCGTCCGCACAGTGTCCGCCCCGGGCTGGGCCAGCAGGGCCTCCAGCCCGGTTGCCGCGTCGGTCGAGTCCATCACCGTGCTGCCTTCGGCCACCGTCCGCCGGTGTCCCGCACCGAAGTGGGCACCGGTCAGTTCCGCGACGCGGACGCTCTCGCGCACCAGGCCGGGATGGGCCGAAACAGGCAGCGCACGTGCCCCCGTATACAGCCCGGCCGACAGGACACGCAGGTCGGCGTGGTCGGCACGGGCTTCGACGAAGGCCCGCAGGGACGGGGCGAATCCGTGACACCAAGCGCAGTAGGCGTCGAAGACGTACGTCAGCCCGACCCGCTCTCCCATCGTCGCCATGCGCCGTCCTTTCCGGTTTCCGCCAGGGAGACGTTCCGTTTCCGCAGCGGCATGACCAACGTACGAAGAGCGCTCAGGGAAAGCCGGATAAACTTCCGACTCATGATGGCCAAAAACCGACACGGATCCCTGCGTGAGATCCCCGAGGTCGCGTTTGCCGCGCCCGCGGGCACTCCCGCCGGTGTCGAGGTCATGCCGCTGGCCGAGCTACGGCGGCGCGTCTGCGAGCGCACCCTCGTGCGACCCCAGCGCCCCGACTTCCATCACCTGCTCACCCTCACCACGGGCGACCTCTGGCACATCGTCGATTTCAACGGCTACACCCTGCGGCCGGGCTCCTGGCTGTGGGTGCGCCCGGGCCAGGTGCATCAGTGGGGCGACCTCACCAACGCAGAGGGCACCCTGATCCTCTTCCAGCAGGACATGCTGGACCCGGCCACGGCGACCGCCGCACGGGTCGACGACCCGCACGCACCGGCCGTCATCACCCCCGTCGCCGCCGACGCCGAGGCGGTGACCATGGCCGCGGAACACCTGAGCCGCGAGTTCCGCTCGCTCGGTCACCTGCCTCTCGAAGTGCACATCGCAGCCCAGCGCCACCTCCTCGCCGTCCTCCTGCTGCGGCTGGCCCATCTCACCGTCCCGGTCGGCAGCCCCGCTCCGGAGCCGGACGAGACCTACCTCCGGTTCCGTGACGCGGTCGAACGGCACTTCACCACCACTCGACGGGTGGAGGACTACGCCCGCATGCTCGGCTATTCGGGGCGCACCCTCGCCCGGGCGACCCTGGCGGGCGCCGGGCTCAGCGCGAAGGAGTTCGTCGACCGCCGGGTCGTGCTGGAGGCGAAGCGCCTGCTGGCACACGGCGACGAGACCGCCGCCCAGATCTCCGACCGCCTCGGCTTCGTCACGCCCTCCCAGTTCAGCAAGTACTTCACGCAACGCACGGGCCGTTCCCCGATCGACTTTCGCAACGGGGTCAGGAAACGCTGAGGGCCTCGGGCCGTCGGCGGCCCTCGGTCAGGGCAACACCCCGCAGTGACGACTGGCCGAGGGCGAGCGCTTCACTGCTCCGACCCGCCGCACCTCCCATGCCTGCCGAGCCTCACGACGAACGAGTCGTATTTTGACCATCGGGACACTGGTTCAGGCATCGCCGCCGCCCCTGTCGAAGGGCAGCATTGACACGGCTCAACCTGCCGGATGCGCGAAATATCAACGTCCTCGGCAGCTGCCATCCGACTCTCGACGTGCAGAAAAAGAAAAGGCGATCCTTGCAATGAACCGCTCAGTTCGCATCTCTCTGTCCGCAGCCGCCGTCGCACTCGTGGCCGGCGCGGTGATCGTTCCCTCCGCGTTGGCCACGCCCGAGCACGGCACGCCGACGTATTCGACCGGCCGGCTTTCCGCCCAGGAACTGCGCAACGAGAAGGCCGCCGTGGCCCTGCTGGACCAGGCTTTCAACCAGCACCGTCCGGGCAAGGCCGCCGAGAGGTACATCAGCGCCGACACCTACATCCAGCACAACCCGAACTTCGGCAACGGCCGCGATGCCTTCGTCGCCGGTGTCACGGGCTTCCTCCAGCAGTTCCCGGACGCTTCGCTGACTTTCAAGCGGACCGTCACCCAGGGCGATCTCGTCGTCGTGCAGGGCTTGGCGAAGACGTCGGCCCAGGACCGCGGCACGGTCGAGGTGGACACCTTCCGCTTCGACCGGCACGGCAGGATCGTCGAGCACTGGGATGCCCTGCAGGCGGTCGCGGAGAAGAGTGCCAACGGCAACCCGCAGGTCTGACCCGACAGGACACAACGCCCGCACCCTCCCCGGGGGGTGCGGGCGTTGTGTCCTGTGCCCGGGGTGGACCGGTCAGAAGGGGTACTGGGCCTGCTGGGTCGCGATCGTCACCCAGCGGGTGTTGGAGAAGGCCTCGATGCCCCACCGTCCGCCGAACCGGCCGTATCCGGAGGCCTTCACGCCGCCGAAGGGCGCGTGGGGCTCGTCGGCCACGGACTGGTCGTTGATGTGCACGATGCCCGTCCGGATCCGACGGGCGACGTTCAGCCCGTGGGTGGCGTTCTCGGTGATGATGCCGCAGGTCAGACCGTTGTCGGTGTCGTTGGCGACGGCCACGGCGGTGTCGGCGTCGCCGAATGTCTCGACGACGCAGACCGGCCCGAAGGCCTCCGCGTAGTACAGGTCCGCCTCCTGGGGAACGCCGGTGAGTACGGTCGCCGCGTGCACCGCGCCCTCGGGGCGTCCGCCGCCCGTCAGCACGGTGGCGCCCTTGGCGACCGCGTCCTCCACCAGAGCGGCGACGCGCTGTGCGGCGGAGGCGGTGACCAGCGGGCCCACCACGGTATGTGGGTGGGCGGGGTCCCCGGCCTGGAGGGAGGCGACCTTCGCGGTGAACTTCCGGGTGAACTCCTCGGCCAGCGACTCGTGTACGAGGATGCGGTCGCCGGACATGCAGATCTGCCCGGAGTTCATGAACACGCTGAAGGTGACGGCGTCGACGGCGTAGTCCACGTCCGCGTCGTCCAGGACGATCACCGCGTTCTTGCCGCCCAGTTCCAGCACGGCCGGCTTGAGGTGCTGCGCCGCGTGCGTGCCGATGATCCGGCCGATGCCGGTGGAGCCGGTGAAGTTCACGGCACGCACCCGGGGGTCGGCGATCAGTACCTCGGCGATCTGAGCCGCGTCCTCGCGGGCGTTGGTGACCACGTTGAGTACGCCGTCGGGCAGTCCCGCCTCGCGCAGCACGTCCGCGACAAGCAGTCCGCAGGCGATCGGCGCGTCCTCGCTGGGCTTGACGACGACGGTGTTGCCGGCAGCGAGCGGTGCGGCCACGGCCCGGACACCGAGGATGACCGGAGCGTTCCACGGCGCGAACGCCGCCACCACGCCCAGCGGTTCCCGCACGGCCAGGCCCAGCGCGCCTTCCTCCTGGGCGCTGAGCACCTCACCACGCGGGGCAGTGATCGCGGAGGCCGCCTCCCGCAGGATATTCGCGGCCAGTGCCACGTTGAAGAACGCCCAGGGGCGGGTGCCGCCGGCCTCGTGGGCCATGATCTCGGCCACCTGCTCGGCACGGGCGTCCAGCAGATCCGCAGCCTTGAGGAAGATCGCGCGACGGGCGAAGGGTGCGACGGCGGCCCATGCGGCGAACGCCGCGTCGGCGGCGTCCACGGCCCGGGTGACATCCTCCGGGCCGGCCGCGGCGACGGTCGCGTAGACCTCGCCGGTGTAGGGGTTGATGTCCTCGGCGGTGCGGCCGGAGTCGGCGGGCACGTCCTTGCCGCCGATGAAAAGTTCGCGGGTGAGAGACATGAAGGGCTTCTTTCGATACGGGGCAGTCGTGGCGGGGCCGCAGAACGTGCGGGGCGGCTCAGGCGGGCATGCGGACGATCGGTTTGATGACGTCGCCGGCGTACGACGCCTGAAGCGCCTGCTCGATCTGGTCGAAGGTGAACCAGGAGACGAGGCGTTCCATGGGGAAGCGGCCCTGGCGGTACAACTCGATGAGTGCGCCGATGAGTTGGGTACTGCGGCCGCCGCCGCCGAGGACGCCGACGATGCGCTTGCCCCACAGGGTGGTGAGGTGGTCGAGGGTGAACTCGGCTCCCGCCGGGGCGCCGCCGATGAGTGCGCAGGTGCCGAGCATGCCGACCGAGTCGGCGGCCTGGCGTACGACGGAGATGATGCCGGTGCACTCCAGAGCGTTGTCGGCGGGCCCGCCGCAGATGTCGTGCACTGCGGTGACGGGATCCGTGTCGGCGGCGTTCACGGTGTGGGTGGCGCCGAGCTCCTTCGCCAGCTCCAGCCGGGAGGTGTGCCGGTCGACCGCGATGATCGTGGTCGCGCCGCTGTTGCGGGCCGCCATGACGGCGGCGAGCCCCACCGAGCCGGTGCCGTAGATCACGAGGCTGGAGCCGGTCTGCGGGCGCAGCGTGTTGAGCACGGCGCCCGCACCGGTGGACAGCCCGCAGGCGAGGGGGCCGAGCAGGTCGAGCGGGACGTCGTGCGGGACCTTCACCAGGCTGTTGGCCCGGGTCAGGGAGTGCGTGGCGAACGAGGACTGGCCGAAGAAGTGTCCGTGGAGGGCACCGCCGTCCGGGCGGCTCAGGGCCGAGGCCCCGGTCCCCGGCCGGACCCCGCTGACAAGGAGCTCGCCGAGCCGGGCGCAGTAACGGGGCTCGCCGGCCAGGCAGTTGCGGCACTCGCCGCACCAGGGCCAGCCGATGACGACGTGGTCGCCCTCCCGCACCGACGTGACACCCGGACCCACCGCCGTCACGACACCGGCGCCTTCGTGGCCGAGCACCCCGGGCGCGGGAAACGGAAGGTCACCGTGACGTGCCAGGCCGTCGGTGTGGCAGATGCCGGTGGCCGCGATCCGCACGACGACCTCGCCCGCTTCCGGGTCGTCCAGCGCGACGTCCTGGAGCTGGAACGGGCCGTCCTGCTTCTCGAACACGGCGGCTTGTATACGCATGGCGGCCTCCCGGACACAGAGAACAGCTTTGTTCACCTGGTGAAGTAAATTCCACAGACTGTGGCGGCGTGAGTCTGCGCCCGTCCGGAGCCGGTGTCAACGAAATGAGTCCACAACGTTCCGCTTGCAGGGACTGGTGTTTCAACTATTCAGACGACATGCCGGGCTGGATATCAAGCCTGCGGCCGATGACCGAGCCTGGTGGAGATCTCGGAGGTGGCGCGCCGCAAGGGGACTTCGAGGCGCGACATGACGGATTCCACCGAGGCGTTCCACACCGTGAGGTGCACCGCGACGTTCACCGCGGCCACCACGGCGCCGGACCGGTCCCGCACCGGCGCGGCCAGCGACCGCAGGCCAGGCGCGAGTTCCTCGTCGTTGAGTGCGAACCCGGTACGCCGGACCCGTGCCAGCGCCACCATGAGCTGCTCTCGTGCGGTGATCGTCTTCGGCCCCCTTCGGGCGAGGTCCGTGCGATCGACCAGGTCACGCAGTGCGGCCGGCTCCTGGTGTGCCAGCAGGACCTTGCCCATCGAGGTGCAGTAGGCCGGAAGGCGGGAGCCGACATGCAGATGGAGGCCCATGGCGAAGGTGCCCGCGCGACCGCTGCGCCGCCGGTCGACGTACACGATGTCCGGGCCGTCGAGCACGGCCATGCTGACGGTGTAGCCGGTCTCGTCCGACAGCGCCTGGAGGAACGGCCCGGCGACACGGGTGATCTCCATGGAGTTGATCGCCGCGAACCCGAGGTCGACGACCCGGGGTCCCAGGGAGTACTTCCGGGAGTCCGGATCCTGCTGGAGGTAGCCGAGTTTGGCGAGTGTCGCCACGTACCGGTAGGTGGTGCTGCGGTTGAGGCCGACCGCCCGCCCCAGGTCGGAAATACCCAGCACGGGCCGGGTCTCGCTGAACGACGAGAGGATCAGCAGTCCGCGTTCCAGGGACTGGGAGAACCCCGCGGCGGTGGCCTTCGGGGGTGATGCCGGGGCCTCGGCGTCATCGGCTGCCAGGGGGGCCAGGGGCTCGTCGGATCCCGACGACGGTGTCCGTGAGGTCATGCCGCATGGTAGCGCCGATTGTTTCAGCTATTAGAACACCGCGTTGACTTTCGTGACAGCCGCTCCTACGTTCCCCCCCATCTTTGGTTCACCAGGAGGGCAAACATGCCTAAGTCTCCTATGCCCGAACCGTCTCCCAAACCCAGCAGACGCCAGATTCTGCGCACGGCGGGGCTCGGTGTGTCCGGACTCGCCCTGGCAAGTCCCCTGCTCGCCGCCTGCAAGGTGGGCAGCGGCGACAGCGGCGGCAGCAGCGGAGCGGCCACACTGAAGATCGGTTTCGTCAGCCCGCGCACCGGCCCCGCGGCCGGTTTCGGCGAGCCGGACGCGTACGTGCTCAGCCTGGCCCGCAAGGCCTTCGCCGACGGCCTGACCATCGGCGGCAAAAAGTATCAGGTCAAGATCATCGACAAGGACGGCCAGTCCAACCCGCAGCGCGGCTCCCAGGTGGCCAACGACCTGATCAACGCCGAGGGCATCGACCTGATGCTCACCACGTCGACGCCGGAGACGGTCAACCCGGTCTCCGACGCGTGCGAGGCCGCCGGCGTCCCGTGCATCTCCACCGTCGTCCCCTGGGAGGCCTGGTACTTCGGCCGCGGAGCCAAGCCGACCCAGAAGCAGGCGTACCAGTACACCTTCCACTTCTGCTTCGGCGTCGAGCAGTTCCACCAGGCGTACACACATCTGTGGCCGCAGGTGAAGACGAACCAGAAGACCGGCGTCATGTGGCCCAACGACTCCGACGGCAACGCCATCCGGCAGGCACTCGGGCCGCTGCTGAAGAAGGACGGCTACGACATCGTCGACCCCGGCGCCTACACCGACGGCACCAACGACTACTCGTCGCAGATCGCCAGGTTCAAGGCCCAGAACTGCGAGATCTTCAACACCTTCCCCATCCCCTCCGACTTCGCCACCTTTTGGCGGCAGGCGGCGCAGCAGGGCTACAAGCCCAAGATTGTGCAGGTCGCCAAGACCGGCTTGTTCCCCTCCCAGGTCGAGGCGCTGGGCTCCATAGGCATCGGCATCGCCGGCGGCGCCTACTGGACCCCGACCTTTCCCTACAGCTCCTCCCTCACCAAGATCTCGTCCAAGGACCTGGCCGACGGCTACCAGACGTCGTCCGGCAAGCAGTGGACCCAGCAACTCGGCCCCAGCCTCGCCCTGTTCGACGCTGCGGCCGCCGCGTTCCAGGCGGCCACCGACCCCAAGGACAAGAAGGCCGTCGCCAAGGCGATCGCCGGTCTCGACGTGCAGACCCCAGTCGGCAGGCTCCAGTGGGGCAAGGGACCCAACGCCAACGTCGTCGCCACCCCCATCCTTGGCGGCCAGTGGGTGCAGGCCGCCAAGGGCAGCCCGTACAAGCTGGACTTCGTCCTGTGCGAGAACTCCAGCGACCCCAACGTCCCCGTCGCCGCGCGACTGCGCCCCTACACCGCATGAGCGCCGTGAGCACCCCGGCGGCCGACCCCACGAGGACGGAGGACCTCCCGCACGTCCTCGTGGGGGCCGGCCTCACCCTGAACTACGGCGACCTGCGCGTCCTGGACGGCGTCGACTTCCGTGTCGGCGCCGGCGAGGCGGTCGGCATCGTCGGCCCCAACGGCGCCGGGAAGACCACCCTGTTGAACGCCCTGGCCGGATCGGTCACACCCGACCGGGGCAGCATCCACCTCGACGGCCACGACATCACACCGATGCGACCGGAGCTGCGCTGCCGCCAGGGGATCGGCCGGGCGTTCCAGATCCCGCGTCCCTTCGGCGGGATGACCGTGCTGGAGAACGTTCTGGTCGGCGCCTCCTACGGCACCCGGCTGTCGCGGCGAGCGGCCCACCGAAGGTGCATCGAGGTCCTGGAACTGTGCGGGCTGATCGACCTCGCCAACCGGCGCGCCGAGAGCCTCGGCCTGCTGCACCGCAAACGGCTCGAACTCGCCCGCTCCCTCGCCACCGACCCCCGCGTCCTGCTCCTCGACGAGATCGGCGGCGGCCTCACCGACGCCGAGGCCGCCGAACTCGTCGGCACCATCAAGCAGTTGCGGGCCCTCGGCATCAGCATCGTGTGGATCGAGCACATCGTCCACGTACTGGTCCAGGTCATCGACCGCCTGGTCTGCATGGACGCCGGACGGGTCCTCGCCGAGGGCGATCCCGAGGCGGTCCTGCGCGACGCCCATGTCGTCGACGCCTACCTGGGAAGGGGCAGCCATGGCTGACCTGCTGCACGTCTCCCACCTCGACGCCCGCCACGGACTCCTCCCCGCGGTACGGGACCTGTCGCTGACGGTGTCCGACGGTGAGACCGTGGCCCTGGTGGGCGCCAACGGAGCCGGGAAGTCGACCTTGTTGCGTACGGTGGGCGGAGCCCATCCGGCCGCCGGAGGAACCATCGCCTTCGACGGGAACGACGTCACCGGCCTGGCGGCGCACCGGCGCGTGGGGCGCGGCCTGGCCCTCGTTCCCGAGGGCCGCAAGCTCTTCCCCGACCTCACCGTCGAGGAGAACCTGCTCGTCGCCGGCCGACGCGCCAGACCCGGCCCCTGGAGTGTCGACACCGTCCTGGACGCTTTCCCCCTGCTGCGGCCGATCCGCCACAAGCGGGCGGGCAGCCTGTCCGGCGGCCAGCAGCAGGCCACCTCCATCGGCCGCGCCCTCATGACCAACCCCAGGCTGCTGCTGGTCGACGAGGTCTCGCTCGGCCTGGCACCGGTCGCCGTCGACGCGGTCTACGAGTCACTCACGGCACTCATCGCCGACGGTGCCACCGTCGTCCTGGTCGAACAGGACCTCAGCCGCGCGATGACGGTGGCGGACCGCGTGGTCTGCATGCTCGAGGGCCGCGTCGTCCTCGACGCCCCCGTCGGCGGGGTCACCCGCGACCAGGTCACCGACGCCTACTTCGGCCTCGGCCGTGTGAACACGACCTCCGCCCCGGTCGACACACCGGCGGCCCACCCCACTCCGGAGCGGACATGAGCTGGATCAACGCCATCGTCCAGGGCCTCTTCCTCGGCGGCCTGTACGCACTCTTCGCCTGCGGCCTGTCCCTGCTGTTCGGCGTCATGCGCATCATCAACCTCGCCCACGGCGACCTCGCCGTGCTCGGCGCGTTCGGGGTCTGGTGGGTCTCCACGCAGGCCGACGTGTCGCCGTTCCTGGCGCTGCTCGCGGTGCTCCCGGTGATGCTCGCCCTCGGCTACGCCCTCCAGCGCACCGTCCTGGCCCGCAGCCTGCGCGGCGGTGAACTCACCCCGCTGCTGACAACCTTCGGACTCGCCATCGTCCTGCAGAACGCCCTGCTGCAGATCTTCTCCCCGGACGTGCGCTCCCTCGGCCCGTCTGTGGGCTCACTGTCGACCGGCAGCTGGAAGATCACCGACCAGCTGTCCGTCCCCTACCTCGGCGTGCTGATCCTTGCCGTTGCCGTCGCCATCCTGGGCGCCCTCCAGTTCCTGCTGCAACGCACCGGATTCGGCCGGGAGATGCGCGCCACCGCCCAAGACCCGGACACCGCGGCGCTCGTGGGCGTACCGGCTGCGTCCGTCTACGCCCGCGCCGCCGCGATCGCCGTCGCGGTGGCGGCCCTGGCCGGGACCTTCCTGGCCGTCCACTCCACTTTCGACGCCTCCAGCGGCCCGACCCAGCTCATCTTCGCCTTCGAAGCGGTCGTCATCGGCGGCCTCGGTTCCCTGTGGGGCACGCTGACCGGCGGCATCGTCCTCGGCATCGCCCAGACCCTCGGCGCCCAGATCGACCCGCAGTACGCGATCCTCGCCGGGCACCTGGTCTTCCTCGTCATCCTGGCCGGCCCCCGCGGCCGGTTCATCGCCACCAGGAGAGCCCACGCATGACCACAGCAGCCGCCCCCGCCCCGCCCGGCGCATGGTCCGTCCAGCGCTCCGGCCTCGCCTCCCGCATCGGTTCCGGTGCCCTCGTCCTTGTCGCGCTCGCCCTGTTCGCCGTTCCCCAGGTGCTCAGCGCGAACGTCGTCCAGCAGCTCACCAGCCTGCTGATCTTCCTCATCCTCGCCGTCATGTGGAACGCCCTGGCCGGGTACGCCGGGCTCGTCTCGGTCGGCCAGCAGGCGTTCATCGGGTTCGGCGCGTACGGCACGATCTACCTCACCCAGCGCGGCATACAGCCCTACCTCGCGGTAGTCCTGGCATCGCTCGCCTCCGCCGTGCTCGCGGCGGTGCTCTCCCTGCTGGTACTGCGGCTGCGCGGCGGCCAGTTCGCCGTGGGCACCTGGGTCGTCGCCGAGACGATCGCCCTGTTCGTCATGCTCGACCAGAGTCTCGGAGGCGGAACCGGTGTCTCCCTCCAGGGGCTGAGCGCCTACGCCCCCGAGGTGCGCCGCGCCTTCACCTACTGGCTCACCCTCGCCTTCGCGGTCCTCCTTCTCGTCCTGCTCTTCCTCCTGCTGCGATACCGCACCGGAGCGGCCCTGCAGGCGATCCGCGACGACGAGGACGCCGCAGCCTCGCTCGGCGTGCGGGTCAGGCCGCTCAAACTCCTGCTGTTCGTCCTCGCCGGCTTCGGATGCGGTGCCGCGGGCGCGCTCACCCTGGCCAACACCCTGTTCATCCAGCCCGAGTCGATCTTCGGAGTGCAGTGGTCGGCGTACATGATCTTCATGGTGCTGGTCGGCGGCATCGGCACCTTCGAAGGACCGATCATCGGCGCCGTTCTCTTCTTCGCCGTGCAGTACTTCTTCGCCGACCAGGGAACCTGGTACCTCATCGGGCTCGGACTGACCGCCGTAGCCTTCGCCCTCTTCCTCCCGCGCGGGCTGTGGAGCCTGCTGAACGACCGGCTCCACGTGCAGTTGCTACCCGTCGGTTACCATCTGCGACGGCAGGGGGCTCCACCCCGGTCGTCGAAGAGGAAGACTTGACCAGGTGAATGTTCCTGACCCTACGGCGGCGGACGCGGGCCGACCGGATCTCCCGGTCACGGTGCGCCACCACATCGGCGGTGAGTGGACCGAGTCGCTGGGCGGAGGTACCTACCCTGACCACGACCCCTGGACCGGATCCGTCATGGCGACGGTCGCCGCCGGCGACGCCGAGGACGCCCGCCGGGCGGTGGACGCCGCCCAGGCGGCGTCCACCGGTTGGGCCGACGCGCTGCCGGCCGAGCGACAGCGGGTTCTGCTGCGCGCGGGAGACATCCTCGAGCGTCGACGCGAGGAGGTCCTCGGCCTGCTGACAAGGGAGACGGGGTGCGGCCGCCACTACGGGACGATGCAGCTGGACTTCAGCGTCGCGCTGCTCCGCCAGGCCGCCGGGCTCCCGTACACCGCTGTCGGACAGGTACTGCCCTCGGACATCCCCGGCACCCGGGCACTCGCCGTCCGTCAGCCGGTCGGAGTCGTCGCGGCCATCGCCCCGTGGAACGCCTCCCTGGTGCTGTCCGGCCGCAGCGTCGTGGGCCCCATCGCCGTCGGCAACACGGTCGTCCTCAAGCCGTCCGAGGAATCCCCCCTGACCGGCGGCACGCTCTGGGCGGAGATCTTCGCCGAGGCCGGACTCCCTCCGGGCGTCCTCAACGTGATCACCCATGCCCCCGGCGACGCCGGCGCCATAGCGGACGCCCTCCTCTCCCATCCCTCGGTGCGCCGCGTCAACTTCACCGGCTCCACGCCCACCGGCCGCCGACTCGCGGAGATGGCCGGCCGTCACCTCAAGCGCATCGTCCTCCAGCTCAGCGGTCAGAACCCGCTCATCGTCCTTGCCGACGCCGACCTCGACTACGCGGTCGACGCCGCGATCTACGGCGCGTTCGTGCACCAGGGACAGGTGTGCATGTGCGCCCGCCGTATCTACGTCGAGCGGCCCATCGCGGAGGAGTTCACCCGCCTCTTCACCCAGAAGGCGGCGGCGCTGCCCGTCGGCGACCCGCGAGATCCAAGCACCGTCGTCGGACCGGTGATCAACAAATGGGCGCTCTCCCTCCTGGAGCGCCGCGTCGAGGAGGCCGTCTCGATGGGCGCTCGTCTCCTGACCGGGGGAGTGGCCGAGCCGCCGTGCTACCCGCCCACCGTTCTGACCGACGTCCCCGAGGACGCCGAACTCGCCTTCGACGAGACCTTCGGCCCGGTCGTGATCCTGGAGACGGTCGACGACGCCGACCATGCGGTGCAGCGCGCGAACGCCTCCCGCTATGGGCTGACCGCGGGTGTCCTGACCGGCGACGCCCACCGTGGACTGGACATCGCCCGCCGTCTCGAAGCGGGGATTGTGCACGTCAACGACCAACCGGTCAACGACGAGCCGAACATGCCCTTCGGCGGCATGAAGGAAAGCGGCTGGGGCCGCTTCGGCACAGGCTTCGCGGCAGAGGAGTTCACCGAACTCCGCTGGATCACACTGCGCGGGGAATCCCGCGCCTTCCCGTTCTGACAGTGCCGGAGCGGGACGGCGCCCGGCCGGCCCGGGGGCTTCCCGCGGACGGCCAGGCGCCGTTCGTTCGTCAGCCGCGGCTGGACAGAGACCACTTCTGGTTGGATGCGCCGGTGCAGCTCCACAGTTGAACCTTGGATCCATTGGCTGTGGCCGTGCCGGTCACGTCGAGGCAGAGTCCTGACAGGTCGTTCGTGATGCTGCCGTCCGCATGGAAGGTCCACTTCTGGCTGGAGCCGCTGTTGCAGTCCCAGGTCACCACCTTCGTGCCGTTCGTCGTGCCGTTGCCGTACGCGCCGAGGCACTTGCCCGCGACCTGGAGTTCACGGCCCGCCGAGTAGGTGTACGCCTGGTTGGCGCTGCCGGACACGCAGTCCCAGATGTACTGCTGGACGCCGTTGGCCGGGTTGCCGGTGTCGTCCAGGCACCGATTCGAGCCCTGGCCGACGATCGGGGCGGCGGCCGTCTGCGCACCGCGGGTGAAGGTGACCGTGGCGTGCGAAGGGAGGGTGTAGGTGAACGACCCCGAGTTGTTCCAGGTGGTGGTGAGGGCGGTGGCGGAGGAGTTGTTGTTGTAGGTGACGAGAACCTCCCCGCCGTCGCTGTAGCCGATACGCGTGGCGCCGGGGACGACGAACTTCGAGAACTGGCCCAGCTGATAGTAGTTGTCGGTGTAGGTGGCCTTGCCGGTCGACTGGTCGATGGTGACCAGGCCGGTGCAGTTGTCGCAGCCGACGCCCATCTTCGGGCCGCCGTTGGTGTCGAGCGCCAGGTTCCACAGCAGTGCGCCGTTGGCCCAGTTGAAGGTGGACTCCAGGGCGAGTTGGGCTGCGTTCATCGGGGCGATGCCCGGGCCCGTGGAGCACTCGCTCTCGTAAAGCCGTTTGTCGGGATAGGAGTTGTGGATCGTGGTCATCTTGCCGAGGTCGTTCTGGTAGCAGTGCCACGCCGTGCCGTACATCGCGTCGTGCGCAGCCTGGTTGCCCATCAGCGTGTTGGCGTAGGTGGTGTCCACATGGTCGGCGTCCCCGCCGAGGACCTTCGTGTCGCTCAGCTCGGCCTGCTGCAGTGCGGGGGCGAGGTTGTCGGCGATGAAGTTCGCCTCATTGCCGGCGGGCCACAGCATGGCGGAGTACGTGGACGGGGAGATCGTCGGCTCGTTCTGCGGGGTGATGCCCCAGACGTTGACACCCTTGGCTTTGTACTCCTGGAGGAACTTGACGTAGTACTGCGCGAGCGGACCGTACATGTCTGACTTCAGGGTGCCGTTGCCCTGGCCGAGCATCGTGTTGGTGGTCTTCATCCAGGCCGGGGGGCTCCAGTTGTTGGCGAAGAGCTTCATCGACGGGTTGAGCGCCTGGGCCTGCTTGATGACCGGGATGATGTAGGCGTCGTCGTGCGAGGTGGAGAAGTTGGCCAGGCTCGGGTCGGCGACGCCGCCGTTGTCGTCGTAGGAGTAGGTCCCGGGGTTGCTTGTGGGGGTCGCGGTGTAGTCGGAGGAGCCCATCGGCGTCCTCATCAGCGACAGTCCGATGCCGGAGCCGCGGGCGAACAGGTCACGCATCACCCGGTCGCGAGTGGTGGCGTCGAGCTTGTTCTGCAGGAGGTAGGCCGAGGTGTCGGTGAACGCGGCGCCGAATCCGTCGATGGTCTGGTAGGTCTGGGTGTCGTCCACCTTCAGGTTCACGTTGCCGGAGGCCACCGGACCGAGTGCGATGCCCGGCTGCGGGGTCAGGGCCTGACTCAGGTCCGACGTGGTCAGCGTCACGCCGATCGTGTCGCTCGCGGCCGACGCCGGCGTCGGGGCCAGTACCGCCACTCCGCACGTGACAGCAAGGGCCAGAGCGGCGGCCTGCGCGCTCAGTGGGCGGAATGGTTGTCTCATCTGCATGGGAGAGTCCCTCTTCACTTGGGGGTCAGGTCGTCTGCCTTCGGCGCGGGCTGGTCCGGCGCGGCTCTTCGCTGCGGTCGCGCAACCCAGCCGCAGCCGCGGGGCATGGCTGCGGCTGGGGTCTTGCCTGTTCGCATGGCCTGGTGCGGGCCGGGGTCCGGTGCCGCACCGGGTCATGGGCTCTCGGGAACGGGTCAGACGGGGCTGATGGTCCACTGCAGGTTGGTGCTGTTGCCCCAGTCCCACTGCTTGGTGACGGAGCCCTCGGGGACGTTGCCGCCGCCGTCGAGGCACTTGCCCGTGGTGCGGTTGACGATGTTGTACTGGCCGCCGCCGCGGTGCGTGATCTTCCACTGCTGGTTGGTGTGGCCGTTCCAGGCGAGTTGTTTGCAGGTGGCGCCGTTGCTGGTGGCGCCCCAGCTGTCGGCGACCATGCCGTTGGTCCGGTTGACCAGCTTGTAGTAGCCGCCTCCGACCTCGACCGCCTGCCACTGGAGGTTGGTGCTGTTGAACCAGTGCCACTGCTTGAGGTCGGATCCGTCGGCGACGTTGCCGCCGCTGTCCAGGGCCAAGCTGTCGGTGTAGTTGATGATCTTGAGATAGGCCGACGGGTTGAACTGCACCTTCAGCGAGGTGATCTTGTCGTTCTGGCCGGTGACCCGCAGGTCGGCGTTGTCGGCGGTGAAGGTCCACTGGGTGCCGGTGAAGTTGTCGCCGGAGTAGGCGACGATCTGCTGGCCCGGGGCGAGCTTCAGCGAGGAGATGCTGAGCGCGGGTATCCCGTGCAGGTCGAGCTGGTCAGCGGTGTAGTCGCCCAGGCCGAGCGCGGCGGAGGTACCGCTGTAGTTGACGTCCCCGAAGACCAGGGCGCCGTCGACCGGCTGCAGCGTGGGGATCTGACCGGCGAAGGTCAGCTTCAGCACGTACATGGGTGCGGCAAACGGCGCCGACGACGGCAGAGTCACCTTGAGGCCGGACGCGTCCTGGGTGCGGTTCGGCAGGTCGATGTAGGTGCCGGCCGTGCTGTCGAGCAGCTTCACCGAGGTCAGCGTGCCCAGGTTGATGCGGCTGGAGCTGAGCGTCTTGACGGTCAGCGAGCTGCCCGGCCAGCCGAGCACCGTGGCGTACAGGGTGTCGTTCGCCTTGTTCCTGGTGAAGCGGACGTCCTGCGCGGTGCCGGCGCTCGGGCTCATGAAGGTGCCGCCGCCCATCTTCGTCGGCCCCTCGCCGTAGGCGGTCCAGGCCCGGGTCGAGTACACCGACTCACCGAAGCGCTTGAGGTAGTCGCCGATGCCCGTCAGGATGTCGCGCTGGCCCTGGGGGATGGTGCCGTCGGCCTTCGGCGCGATGTTGAGCAGTACGGTTCCGTTCTTGCTGACCCGGTCGATCATCGCGTGCAGCAGCAACTGCGCCGTGTAGTAGCCGATGCCCTCGGTGTAGCACCAACTGGTGCTGGAGACGCTGTCGTCGGTCAGCCAGTAGGGCGACGTGATGTCGGCCGGGCCGCCGCGCTCGTAGTCGAAGACCTCGCCGTGGCTGTTTAAGCCGTCCTTGTAGGTGGCGATGACTTCCCGGCCCCAGGAGTTGGCCTGGTTGTAGTAGTAGGAGAGGAAGTTCAGCAGCTGTGACTCGGCGATCTGGTCCAGGTGGACGTCCTGGTAGATGATGTCCGGCTTGGCCAGGTCGATGACCTCCTTGAGCTTGTCGTACCAGAGCTGGTCCTCCGTGGACTTGTCCAGCTGTCCGTAGAGCTTCTTCAGGCTGGGGTCGGACTGCGCCGGGACCGCCTGGTAGTAGCCGAGGTAGTTGTAGGCGTGGTGCATCGACACCAGCAGCTTGAGGTTCTTCGCGCGGACGGCGTCGGTGAACAGCTGGAGCAGGTTGAGCTGCGGGCCCTTGGCGGCCGAGTTCCACTCGTTGACCTGGCTGTTCCACATAGAGAAGCCGTCGTGGTGCTCGGCGACCGGCCCGGCGAACTTCGCCCCGGCGTCCACGAACAGCTGCGCCCACTCGGCGGGGTCGAAATTGCCCCCGGCCGACTTCAACTTGGGCGCGAACTGGGTGAAGTTGCCCGCCTTGTCGTTCGCTCCGTTGATGAAGTTGTGGTACGGCCACACCGACGGGTCGCCGTACGTGGCGACGTGGTGCTGGTTCACCTTGCTGCCGCCGAAGTACATGTTCCGCGGGTACCACTCGCTGTCGTAGGCGGGGACGCTGAAGACCCCCCAGTGGAAGTAGATGCCGAACTTGGCGTCCCTGAACCACTCGGGAGACGCCGGGTGCTGATTCACCGAGTCCCAGCTGGGCGTGTAGTGGGACGTTGCGGCCAGAGCGGCGCCGGCGCCGAACAGGCCGCCCGAGACCACTGCCGCCGCGACGGCCGTGGTACCGGCGAGAAACTGCCGTCTGTTGATCGCTCTCGACATTGAGAGGCCTCCAAGGCAACTGGGTGTTCCGATGGTTGACAGTGACGAGCGCGAGAGGGTCAGGCTCCGGCGCGGTTGGTCGGTGGCTGGGCGGGGTCTCCGGCATGGCAGGCGACGCGGACGTGGTGGGGACGGCAGGGTTCGACTCCCGGCACTCGGCCAGGCGATGTCCACCGGCGAACGGTCGGTTCGGTCAGGCTCTTCGCCGGCAGCCGTTCGACCGGTGTGGCGAGAAGTGCGCGCTGCCCAAGGGACATTCGACCTGGCCGCCGCGCAGGATTCGTACGCGTTGGGTCCGGCTGGAAAGCACCTGGAGCAGCATCCACACGTCGGCGGCGAAGAAGAGGGTCTCCGGCAGAGGGTGGGACTTGAGTGGAGTGGGTTCGCCGTCGAGGATCATCACCTTTAACCTTTCGACGGCCTCGTCCCTGTGGGGCGGTGCGCCTACTCCTGCTTCTCGCCGGAGGCGAAGCGGGAAATGATCAGGGCGACGATGATGATCAAGCCGTTGAGGAACTGATTCCACAGCGGCGGCACACCGGCCAGGGTCATTACGTTGACAACCAGTTGGAGCGTCAGTACGCCCGTGAGCGACCACCAGTTGCCCCAGGCGATCCGGCTCGCCGAAAGCATCCACGACCTGCCGATCGTCCTCGGCCACGCCGGGAAGCCGCCCATCGCCGACGGCGACCTGACCGACTGGGAACGACAGATCCGCCTTCTGGCCAGACACCCGCAGGTCCGCTGCAAGATGTCAGGCCTCCTCACCGAGGCCGACCACGAGAAGTGGACCATCACAAACATCCGCCCGGTGTGGGACGTTCTGCTCTCCGCCTTCGGTCCGTACCGGCTCATGTTCGGCTCGGACTGGCCGGTCTGCGTACTCGCCGGCGGCTGGAACCGCTGGGCCGCCACGGTCGAGGAACTTCTCGCCGACTGCTCCGCGAGCGAGACCCAGGCGATCCTGGCCGGCACCGCGACCGACTTCTACCGGCTGCAGCCCGGCTGAACGCGCGTCCGGAACGAACCGGAAGCGTCCGTACCGCTGGAGTGATCCGTGAGACGGCGACTGCGGCGGCTGGGGCCGGCATCGGGGCGGATCTCGCAGCCGGTCGACCTCGGGTTTCTTTGTCTGGCAGGCCGGGGGAGCGGCCGAACTGCATGTGTGGCCGGGCGGCTTCCACGGTTTCGAGGGCTTGGCCTCGCAGGCGGTCCATCAGCCGCACAGCTCTGGCCGCACGTCTTGACTGGCTGCGGCGGCTCCATGACGAGTGAGCTAGGTGTCCGCACCGACCACGGGAGGGCAACTCTGCCCAGGTGGCGAACTGCGGCACGCTACGGCCCTGCAGCACGAACGTGCTGCAGGGCCGTCACCGCGCTGTGAGCGCACCGCCTCCCGTGGTGAAGGCGTCGCGGCGCTCAGTACGAGATCTCCGCTCCACAGGGGGGGCGTCGGCCTGGGCACCACGTCGCTGCGGCCACGGAGACGGAACGAGAAGACACGTCCGGGGCTCGGAACGGCCGGAACTGCATGACGGGGGTTCTCATGCCAGGTGCCGGACCACTGCTTCGGCGACGGCCTTGGCACTGCTGGGATTCTGTCCGGTGATGAGGCGACCGTCCTCGACGACGTGGACGTCGAAGGGCTTCTCCGTAGTGCTGTAGGACGCTCCGAGTTCCTTGAGCCGGTCCTCCAGGCTGTAGGGGACGGCGTGCGCCCGCTGGGCCAGTTCCTCCTCCCGCCAGGAGAAGCCGGTGACGTTCCTGCCCTTCACCAGGGGCTCGCCGCTGCTCAGTGTGACGTCGAGCAGGCCGCACGGTCCGTGGCAGACGGCCGAGACGATCCGGTCGGTCTCGTGGAACCGTGCGATGAGCGTCTCCAGCGCCTCACTCTGGTGGAAGTCGAACATCACGCCGTGACCGCCGGTGAGGTAGATGGCGTCGTAGTCGTCGACGTCGACCTGGGTCACGGCCACGGTGTCCTTGAGCTTGTCCATGAACAGGCGGTCGGTATACCGCTTGTCAGTGCCCAAGTCGCTGAGGACGGTGTGGGCGAGGCTCTCCGGGTCGAGTGGCACGGACCCGCCCTCGATGCTGGCGATGGTGACTTCGAAGCCGGCCTGTTCGGCGACGTCGTAGAAGTGTGTCAGCTCACCCAGCCAGAGACCGGTGCGGTATCCGACCTTCTGGTACTCGCCGCTGCTGGTGACGATGACGAGGATGCGGTTCGTGCGGGGCATGGGGCTCCTTCTGCCGAGAAACGTTCAGAGTGTGACATCGGGGAACATGGGGGTCGATCGAGTCGACTCCGGAAAAATCTGTTCCGTCAGGCAGAAGGCGCACCGGTGAGGACTTCCACCCGGCCGGTGTCGAGTGAGTAGTAAGCGCTGACGACGGCCAACTCGCCCTTCTTCACGAGTGGGGCGAGGTCGGCGTTGGATCGCAGGCCGGCGGAGGTCTGCTTGGTGTGGATGCGGATCATGGCGTCGACCGGATCGGCGTGCTTGGCCTTCGCCGTCTCCTCGTACGCGGGCCGCAGTGCCTCGGCGATGGCCTGCATTGCCGGGCAGAGGCTTGTTGTCCTTCAGAGCCTTGTACGCGGCCTTGACGGCGCCGCAACGCTGGTGCCCGAGCACGACGATCAGCGGCGTCCCCAACGTCATGGGCCCGTATTCGACGGAGCCGGTGACAACCGGTCCCACCACCTGCCCGCCGGTGCGCATCACGAACAGGTCACCGAGCCCGGTGTCGAACACCAGCTCCGGTGGCACCCGGGAGTCGATGCAGGACAGGATCACGCCGTAGGGATCCTGCTCCTCGGCGACGAACTGGCGCTGGCTGGGGTCCCGGTCGGGGTGTTGCAGCTTCCCGTCCACCCAGCGCTTGTTGCCCTCCATCAGCCGGGCGAATGTTGCCCACGGCGAGTCCGGCCGATCGCCCGAATGCGAGCCCTCGGGACTTGGAGACGGTGAGGAGGTCTTCGCCGAGTTATCCGTCTTTGTGCTGTCCGCCTTCGACGAGCAGCTGGAAAGCGCGGCCACGGTGGCCACCATTCCTCCAGAAAGTATGGTCCTGCGCAGCGGCTGTCCGACGCTACCCATTTGTTTTTCCTTCCGTTCTGCGCGGCTCGTATTCGTTTTTGAATGCGTCCGTGTCCGCCGTCATGGCGACGACGATGATTGAGCAAGGGATTGCGCGCCTGTTTCGGGCCCAGCCCAATGTAGAAGGGGTTTCCCGGGCACCCCCGGTACCCCGGAAGTGAATGGGGAGGTGGCGATTGCTACTGGAGTGCTATCGATCCTCATCCGGAAGATCCGGAGCCCCGGAGTCCGTGCGGTACGGCGCGACACGGAATGCCAATCGCGGGAGGTGAAGGGGAAACGGCGCGAGAGGCTATCCGTGCACAGGAACCGAGTTTGGCGGCCAGTAGGCGGCTGTCCTGTACGCCGTGCCGCCATGCCCGGCGACCGCGCCACTGACACTGTGGCTGCTGGACGCGGGGTCGGCGGCCGCCGGCCGGTACAGCTTCGCGGACCCGGCGATGGAGGCGCTGTGGGTGTCGGTGCACTGCCGGTCGACCTCGATATCGGTGCAGCGCCGCAGCACGCACAGGAACGTGGGACCGGTCAGGAACGTGTGCGCGCGGTCCGCCTCCGTACGTGGCGGGAGGGTTCGGTGGTGTCCCCGGCGCCGGTCAGGGCCAGGGCGGTTGCCTCGCCGGCCACGGGAGTGCCGGCGCCGCCGTCCGCGTCCATGCCGGGCCTGGCGTCACGGCGGGCCAGCCACCGGTCGATCCCCACGTTGATCAACAGGCATACGGCGCCCCAGCCGGCGATCGTCGCGAGGTGGCCGCCGATGCCGGCGCCGTCGAAGTAGACCGCGGCGCGGGCCACGTCGACCGCGGCGGGCAGGGGCAGGACGTCGTTCAGGCCACGGAAGACCTCGGGGACCATGTAGAGGGAGATGGCTCCGCCGGAGGCCGGGACCCCGATCATCAGGGCGATCAGCAGCACCGGGATGACGCCGGCGATGCCGAGGGTGCGGGTGAACACCGCGGTGAACAGCGAGGTGCTGAAGATCGTCAGTGCTCCGAAGCCGACCATCGCCCAGCCGTGGCCGTTGATCGCGCCGATCAGGACGTCGAACAGCACCCACAGCCATACGGCCATGCCCACCGCCCAGCCGGCCATCATCGGAAGGAGCTGACGCAGCCTCTTGATCTCCGGTGCGCCGCCGCGCAGCGCCGCCATGACCACGAAGCCGGACATGATCCACGACATGGCCGCGTACATGCTGTTGCTGCCGTTGGAGTCGGAAGCGTTCAGAGGCTTGATGTCGGTCATTTCCAGCGGGGTCTTCTGGCTCTGGGCGATCTGCTGGAAGATGCCCCGCAGGGCGTTGTGCTGGCCGGCTCCCGCCGCCGAGGCCGTGTAGAGCTTCGCCTCGCCGCTTTTGGTGGCGGGCAGTACGTACGCGCCGACGATCTCGCGCTCGCGGATCTGGTGGGTCGCCTTGTCGAGGGAGGTGGTGGTGGTCAGCGAGACCAGGTCACCCAGACCCTGCTGAAGACCCTTGGCCGCCTGCGCGGTCTGTTCCTGGGAGGCGCCGACGACCACCACGGGCATGTCGCGAATCTCGGGCTGGTGCAGCGAGGCGCTCATCATGCCGACGACGGCAGTGAGGATGGCCAGCGGGAAGGCGGCCACCGCGAAGTACCGCAGCCGCTTGGAGCGCGCCGGGCCACCGGACATCGCAGGTCGCGGGGCATCGGGGTTGTCGTACTCCGGGGTGTCCGCGAGGACGGCACCCTTGCGGCGCTCCATTACGAAGGCGAGCGCGAGGGCGGCGACCAGCCAGATGGCGAGTGTCTGCACGCGCTCGCCCACTCCCCGGCCGTCGAAGTAGATGACCGACCGAAGTGCCTCACCCGCGGCCGGCAGCGGCAGCACGTCGTGTAGCCAGCCGAAGAAGCTGGGCATCGAGGAGATCGGTGTGGCGAGGTTCGAGGAGGGCACACCGAAGACGACCCACAGCAGCATGCCGGGCAGCAGCGCCAGCCCGCCCAGGAACCTGGCGAACAGCAGTTGACCGATGCCCACGGCTCCTGTCGCCAGCAGTCCGATCCCGACGAACGCCAGGTAGTGACCGTCGACGGCACCTACGATCGGCCCCAGTATCAGCCATGTCACGGTGCTGGTCAGCACCGCCCAGCCGGCCAGCAGCGGCAGGAACCTGCGCAGGGCGAGCAGGTGGGGCGCCGCCGTCATCATCCCGCTCAGCGGGACGTACCCGACCATGATCATGCCGATCGCGGCGAGCAGAACGGCGATGCCCGCACTGTCCCCGGAGGGCAGGGGCGTGATGTCGTCGGTCTTGGTCGTCCAGTCGTGGCCCGCCGCCACCGGGGCCAGGATCTGCTTGACCTTGCTCGCCTGCGAGGCGCCGGCTCCCTGGGCTGTGTAGACGGTCGCCGCCGTGCCGCCGGCCGCGGGAATCTGCAGTACACCCGCGACGTCACGGTCCTTGAGCAGGTCGAGCGCCTTCCCGCGGTCGGCGACCAGCCGGGGATCGGCGGCGCCGTCCTGCACGGACTTCAGCTCGTCGACGACGGACTCGGCCACAGCCCCCGAGCCGACCACCGCGACCGGCATGTCCCGGGTCTTCGGCGAGTGCATGGTCCCCATGTAGGTCGCGTACATCATCGTGACCATGAGGAAGGGGATGAGGAAGAGAAAGGCACGCTTGACGATCTCTCGCTTCCGGTCCGCCTCGGGCGAATCCGGCTCTCGCCCGCTCACCTCGGCGACAGGGGTCGGTGTTTCCATGACGTGCTCCTGATGGGCGTACTCGGGCACAAGGCGCGATGACTGTGCACCATGCGTATGGATTGCATCGTACGATTGGAGTGCATCATGCACAACAATGGCAGAGTGCTACCCGTGTGTATGATGCAAAAATGAGCTGTGGTCGGTATGAGCGTCGCGTCGCTTCCCTGGCCGCGTAATGCAGAGGAGGCACCAGTGGACGCGCAACAGGCACAGCGGATGGAGCGGGAGCTGCTCATCCTGATGCGGCACATGACCATGGCCGGACCGCGGGGACCGGGCAAGCATGCCGGGCTCGACCGCAGCGCCTATGTCCTGCTCAGCCGCCTTGAGGCGCAGGGCCCCATGTCGATTCCCGAACTCGTCGAGGCGTTCGGTCTCGCGTCCTCCACCCTCAACCGCCAGACGACCGCTCTCCTCAAGAACGGCCTGGTCGAGCGCACGATCGATCCCAGCGGAAGCATCGTGCACAAGTTCCGCATCACCGAGGAAGGGCTCGGCCGCCTCAAGGCGGAGCGGGACCGAACGGCAGTCGGCCTGGGCCAGACCCTCAGCGACTGGACGCCGGAGCGCCTGGAACGCTTCATCGATGATCTGGAGCAGTTCAACACCGACATTGAGCGGATGACCGGTCGCCCGTGGCCCCGCGCCGGCCACGCAACGTACTGAGCCAGTCGGCCGCGAACGGCGTGGACGACGGTCACGTCATGCAGTAGTCGCCGTTGACGTCGATGTCTGTGATCGGCAGGTCGAGGGCCTGGCTGGGGTCGCGGGCGCGAGTCGGCCGGCCCGTGTCGGCCAGGGCGGTGAGGATCTGTTGGCCGGCGGGGTGGTCCGCGATGTCGGGGCGGTCCGGCCCGGTGGCGGGTGAGGGCAGCCGGAGAGCGAGGAGGTTCTTGCGGGCGATACGGGATTCCTCGCTCTACGCGTCGAGTTCGCTTGGTCGCTGGGCGAGTTCTTCGATACGGGCCCCGAACTGTACGGCCTGGCCGGGCAGTTCCGGGCCCGCCGGTTTTGTGTTCCAGGATGGCTCTGACCCGTGGGTTCTTGCTCATGCGGTCATTCAGTCGGATCCAGACATGCATGGTCCCGTCGTGGCGGTGCAGATATAGCTCGCCGTAGCCGCACACGCCGAAGGCGATCAGCTCCGCTGCGGCCACACCGCCGGGCAGGCACTCTTTGACAGGGCACCGTCCGCCCGGGGGGCGCGTGGTTGGCCTGATGGGCCCGGCAGATGTCGTCTGCCTCCGGAATGTTCGAGCACCTCGGGCAGAGCGCTCCCGTGCATGCGCAGCACGTGCCGCTTCCCGAAGACGTCGTCGACCAGGCCGCGCTTGCGGACCCGCCCGGCGTCTCCGCGCTGGTGCAGAGCCGGGGTGGTGGTTCTTCGGACGGCGTGGGGTGTTGCTGCCGCTCCCGGGGTTCGCCAGAAACAGGCAACAGGCGTTCGTGGTCCGTGGAGTCAGCACTCGGCGATGTCGGCGAGCAGGGCTGTGACGCGCGCCTGAGCTCGCTCGGCGACGTCGCCGCCCGGGGCGACATGGACCCGGCCGGCCTCAATGGCCGCGATCGCCGAGTCCGCGACCTCACGCGCAGAGAATTTCCCGCCGAAGTTCGCGGCGGCGTTCTGCATCGCAGCCGGAGAGACGGCTTGCATATCGATGGCGCCGAGCGCCACGGAGTTCTGCCCGAGGGGCGTGTCGACGAGCCCCGGGCAGAGCACGGTCGCGCCCAGCGCGGGCGCCACGCGCTTCAACTCCAGATCGAGCGTCTCGGTCAGCCCCACGACCGCGTGCATGGTGGTGGTGTACGGCGTCAGGTCGGGCAGGGGAGCGAGCCCTCCCGAGGATGCGGTGTTGAGGAAGTGGCCCGTGCCCTGCTCGATGAGCAGGGGAGCGAAGGCCTTGACGCCGTGGACGACACCGAGCACCTTGACGCCGATCATCAACTCCCAGATGCGCGCTTCCTGTTCCCACAGGGGAGCGGGCGGGGAGACGACGCCGGCGTTGTTGCAGACCAGGTCCACTTTCCCGTACGCGGCGATGGTCCGGTCGGCGAGCGCGCGCACGGAGGCCTCGTCGCTGACGTCCGCCACCACGGCGGTGACCTCGGCGCCGGCGGCCGTCAGCGACGCCTGCGCCTTGTTGAGGCCCTCCTCGCGGATGTCGGAGATGACGAGCCGCACTCCGCGGTCGGCGAGGGCTTCGGCGAGGCCGTAGCCTATTCCGCTGGCCCCTCCGGTGATGACGGCGACCTGGTCGTTTGTGATGCGCATGCGTACTCCTATTTTTTTCTGAGGCTACTAGAACTGAATGACGTAAGAAGAATGGTGAGCGCGAACCGAATATCCGAAGACAGTGATAGAGCGCTTCGAATTCGTGGTTCAGAAGGGGTTGCAAACCGTTCCGTCGCGGTTGCAGTCCCATGGTGCGTCGGCTTGCGTGCTGCTGTTGTCCGCCATCAGGGCGATGGCGATGATTCCGCAGGCGGCGGCGATTGCAGCGAGCCCTGTGGTGAGACGCTTGAAGAAGTGAGATTCGTTGTTTCGAACGGAACCCATGGAAAGTCCTTGTCCGGTAATAGTGTGAATCGAGCCACGGGAGTGGGTCTTTTCAGGGGCCAGCCCATTGTAGGAGCGGTTTCCCAGGCGTCCCCTGTACCCTGGAAGTGAATTGCGAGGCGACGATTGCTACTGGAGTACTACCGATCCTCATCCGGAGGATTCGGGGGCCTGGCCTGTTGGCGATCCAAGCCTTCAGTAGCGCTGTCGGTCTGCGCCTCGCCCGCGTCGGAGACGAACGCGCGAGAGGCGTGGCGATGCCGTGTGCCAGGTGTTATGAGGTGGTCTTCGCCGGCTCCGACGGCTTGGCCGGCGCGTGCCGCGGGACGGGGCCGGGCTGCTGGCGGGGCAGGAAGGCGGCGAGCGCACAGCACAGCGCGGCGGCGCCGGCGCCGATGGCCAGGACGGTCCTGAAGCCGCTCTCCGACGGAAGGGCGTGGCCCGCGAAGTCGGTGGTCAGCTGTGCCAGGACGACGCCGACGACGGCGCTGGAGAAAGAGGTGCCGAGGGAACGCATCAGGGTGTTGAGGCTGTTGGCGGCGGCGGTCCCGGACACCTGCACGGCTCCCATGATGAGCGCGGGCATGGCGCCGTACGCCAGCCCCATGCCCGCGCCGACGATGCAGCCGACCATGACCAGTTGCCAGATCTCGGACATCAGCACGACGCCGGTCGCGTAGCCGGCGGCCACGACCAGTGCGCCCGTCATCAGGGTGACCTTGGGGCCGCGTGCCTTGGTGATGCGCGCGGAGAGCGGGGCCGTAGCCATCATCACCAGGCCCATCGGGGCCATGGCCAGACCGACGGTCAGCAGGTCCTGGCCCATGCCGTAGCCGGTCTGCTCGGGAAGTTGCAGCAGCTGCGGCATGACCAGGGCCAGTGCGAACATGGAGAAGCCGATGGCGACGGACGCGAGGTTGGTGAACAGCACCTGGGGGCGGGCGCTGGTGCGCAGGTCGACCAGCGGCGCGCTGACGCGCAGTTCGAAACGTCCCCACAGGAGCAGCACGATCGCCGCGGCGGCGAACAGGCCGAGGGTGGTTGTGCTGCTCCAGCCCCAGTCGGCTCCCTTGGACACGGCCAGCAGCAGACAGACCAGCCCGGCCGCGAGGCCGGCCGCGCCCACCAGGTCGAAGCGGCCGCCTGTGCGCACCTCGGACTCGGGGAAGATCGTCACGACAAGTGCCACCGCCACGACGCCGAGGACCCCGGAGGTCCAGAACAGCACATGCCAGTCGAAGTGATCGGCGATCAGGGCGGCTGCGGGCAGCCCCAGTGCACCGCCGATGCCGAGGGACGCGCTCATCAGGGCGGTCGCGCCGGGCAGCCGCTCGGCGGGAAGTTCGTCACGCATGATGCTGATGCCCAGTGAGACGGCGCCCGCGGACAGACCCTGCAGGACCCTGCCGATGATCATCGGGAGGAGGGAGTTGCTGAGGCCGCAGACCACCGAGCCGGCCACGAGGAGGGCGAGGCTGAGCAGCAGCATGCGCCGCTTGCCGTACATGTCACCGAGCCGTCCCATGACAGGGGTGGCGACGGCGCCGGCGAGCAGTGTCGCGGTGACGGCCCAGGCCGTGTCCGTGGGGGAGGCGCTGAGGAGGTCGGGAAGTTCGGGTATCAGGGGGATGACGAGGGACTGCATCAGCGAGACCACGATCCCGCCGAAGGCCAGGGCAGCCACGACGGCGTTCGCTCGTGGAGCGGCGGACGTCTCCTCGGCGGGCGGCCGGGATGATGCTGCGGACATGGATGGGCCTTTCAGGTGGGGCGTGGGACAGGGGCGTGCGAAGGGAAGTGGCACGGCGCGTGGGTGAGGCGGCGCTCCCCGGGGAAGTGGGGGAGCGCCGCCCGGGCCGGCGGCGGCCCGGCCGCGGGGCGCGGGAGTGCGCGGCTACTCCTTCAGACGGATGGCGGCCGCCGGGCAGAGCGCCGCGGCCTCCCGCACGCCCTCGTGCAGATCGGCGGCGGGGGTCTCGGTGAGCAGGATGGCGATGCCGTCCTCGTCACGCTGGTCGAAGACCTCGGGTGCGGCCACGACGCACTGTCCCGCGGCGACGCACTTGGGCTCGTCGAATTCGATGTGCACGGTTCTCTCCTGTGGTGTGGGGGTGTCCGCTTAGGGGGCAGGTCTGGTGTCAGGTGGGGCAGGTCAGGCGTGGTCCCAGGTGAGCGGCAGGCGTTCCGGACCGCGGGTGAGCACTCCGGTCTTCCAGACGACGTCCGCCTCGGACTCGTGGAACCGCAGGCCCGGGAAGCGGGTGAGCAGGGTGTGCAGGGCCACCTGCAGTTCCACCCGGGCCAACGGGGAGCCCAGGCAGTGGTGTATGCCGCCCCCGAAGGCGACGTGGGCGGCCTCACGGCGCTCCAGGTCGAGTTGGTGGGGGCAGGTGAACACGGACTCGTCCCGGTTGGCCGAGTGCAGGGCGACCATCACGGGCTCGCCGGCCCGTACCGTCACCCCGCCGACCTCGACGTCCTCCAGGGCGTAGCGGGCGAAGGTGGTGCCGATGGACAGCGGGACGAAGCGCAGGAGTTCCTCCACCGCCTGCGGTATCCGGTCCAGGTCGGCGCGCAGGGCCGCGAGCTGTTCGGGGTGGGTGAGCAGCACGTACACGAAGTTGGTGATCTGGGTGGCGGTGGTCTCGAAGCCGCCGACGAGGATGCCGGAGAGCATGGTCTGCAGCTCGTCCTCGGAGAGCCGGTCGTCCTCGTCCCGTGCGGCGACGAGGTCGCCGATCAGGTCGTCGCGGGGATTCTCGCGGTGCTCGGCGATCAGGCCGGCCATGTACGCGGTCAGGCTTTCCCGGTGCTTCGCCGCCTCTTCCGCCGTGTACTTGGTGGTGGAGATGAACGCCTCGGCCCAGACGTGGAAGTCGCCCCGGTCCTCGGAGGGAACCCCGAGCAGGGCGCTGATCACGCTGATCGGCAACGGCAGCGCGAAGTCGGTGACCAGATCGGAGGGGGCGCCCTTGGCGAGCATCCCGTCGGCCAGATCGGCGGCGATCCGCTCGGCCCGGGGCCGCCAGTCCTCAACCCGCTTGACGGTGAACGCCTTGGACGCGAGCCGGCGCAGGCGGGAGTGCTCCGGCGGGTCCATGATCATGAGAGCGTCCGGCGGGGTGGGGAAGGACCGCATGCGCGGCTCGTCGCGCCGGAGGGCTTCGTTCCGGCTGAAGCGGGGGTCACTGAGGACGAACCGCGCGTCCGCGTGGCGGGTGGCCAGCCAGGCGGGCTCGCCATACGGGAGCTGGATCCGGCTCAGTGGCTGCTCCTCCCTCAGGGCGGAGTACAGAGGGCTGAGATCGAGCTTCTCGGCCGCGAACGGGTACGTGGCGGGCTGGGTGACCGGCATGGACTGCTCCTGGGTGGGAGGGAGGGGACTCTCTTTAACCGAGATGATGCTATCGGTTATATGAGATCGGACTGATAACTCAATAGATGGTTGACTATTGGTTGATAAGGTGGAGCGGTGACTGCTGAAACTCCGCGTCGACTGCGCGCCGACGCCGCCCGCAACTCGGAGAAGATCCTCCAGGCCGCGCGCGAGATCTACGCCGAGAGCGGCCCCGACGCCTCGCTGGAGGGGATCGCCCGTCGCGCCGGTGTGGGCATCGCGACGCTGTACCGGCGCTTCCCGAACAAAGAGCAACTCGTCCGGGCGGCGCTGGACCAGAAGATCACCGAGGAGATGTCGCCCGCGATCAGCCGAGCGCTCGAGGACAGCGATCCCCTGCGCGGGCTCGCGACCCTGTGGGAGGCCTCGGTCTCCTTCGCGGCACGCGAACGAGGCATGCTCGGCGCGGTGCGCCATTCGGGCTCCTTGGCCTCGGAGCTCTCCGCACCGTTCTACGAGGCACTGATCGTGGTCACCCGACGGGCGCAGATCGCCGGACATGTCCGCGCCGACCTCGTTCCCGACGACCTCCACCGGATCACGGTGATGCTGCTCAGCGTTCTGCACACGGTGCGGCCCGACAGCGACGGCTGGAAGCGCTACATCACCCTGATGCTCGACGGCCTCGCGCCTGCGCGGCCCACCGTGCTTCCGTCGCCGGAGCCGCTCCGTCAGTCGCCGACGCGGGGGTCCCGGTCTGCCTGACAAAGGGAGGCTGCCGCCCGCGGTTTCTCTCACTCCCGCAGGCTCGCGCCGCCGCAGACCGACCACGTCTGACCGTTGACCCACTCTCCGTCGTCCGAGAGCAGCAGAACCACCGTCGCGGCGATGTCGCTCGGCTTGCCGAATCGGGTGCTGCGGAGCTCGTGCCCCGGCTGTGACGCGGGGGTGCCTTGGCGTTGCAGGGACTCGGTCACGACTCGGCCCGGTGCCACCGCATTGCAGCGGACCCCCTCCCGGCCCCAGCGTGAGGCGATGTGCCGGGTCAGTGCGTTGACCCCGGACTTCGAGACGGAGTACGCAGGCAGTACGGGCAGCCCGGACCACGCACCCCCGGAGGAGCAGTTCACGATCGCGCCCCCGCCCGCGGCGAGCAGATGCGGGATGGCCGCCCGGCAGGCCAGGCTGTAGCCGAGCAGGTTCACCTCGAACGTACGGCGCCAGACCTGCGGGTCCATGCCGAGCAGATCGGTGTCCCGGTCGGGCACCGCGTCCGGAACATTGGCACCCACGTTGAAAAGGCCGTCCAGCCCGCCGAGTTCGGCCACGGCACGATCGATCAGCGCCTGCACGGAGCCCTCGTCGGCCAGGTCGAAGTACACGGCCACCGCGGTCCCTCCGCCCTCGGCGATGCGCTCGGCCGTTGCCTGTGCACCGGAGAGGTTCAGGTCGCCGATGACCACCGACGCGCCCTCCTCAGCGAGTCGTTCGGCCGTGGCGGCACCGATACCGGTGGCTCCGCCGGCAACGACGATCCGTTTGCCACGCAGGCCTCTCATCTTTCTCTCCCTCGTGTGTGGTGAGCGTCGCGCCGCGACGGTGCCGCAGACGATCGACGGCGCGACGAGGCGCTTCCCGCGGAGCGCTCAGCATGTTCTTGCACGGAGTGACGTACTGGTGGGACGTGGGACCGACGGTCGGGGGGTGGCACAAACCGCCGGTCCCACGGGTGCGCCGCCTGACCTTTCCCCGGGTGTGGCGGCGCTGGGGGCGTCTCCACTGTGAAGGCCGCCCGTCTGTGGGGCCCCTCCTTACCAGGTGACCGGCAGTTCGTGGACGCCGAAGGCGGCCATGGTGCTCCGGAACGGGACCTCTTCCAGGGGTACGGCCAGGCGGAGGCCGGGCAGCCTGCGCAGCAGCCGCGGCAGCGCCTCCGTCAGTTCCACCCGGGCCAAGTTCTGGCCGAGGCACTGGTGGATGCCGTAGCCGAAAGCGATGTGGCCGCGGGTGCTGCGGGCGATGTCGAGGGACCCGGCGTTGTCCATGAACGCCGGGTCGTGGTTGGCCGCGGGCAGGTTGACGGCGATGATGTCCCCGGCCTTCACCTCCTGGCCGCCGATGACGAGGTCCTCGTGGGCGGCGCGCCAGATCATGTCCTGGGCGATCGAGAGGTAACGCAGCAGTTCCTCGATGGCGTTCGCGATCGCCTTGGGGTCGTCGCTGTCCCGGAACACGGCCGCCTGCTCCGGGTGCTCCAGCAGGGTCAGCGTGCCCAGGCCGATCATGTTGGCGGTGGTCTCGTGGCCGGCGATGAGCAGGACGAGACCGTTCATGGCCACGTCCTCCGGCTTGAGCTCCCCCGTCTCGACGCGCTCGGCGATCAGCCGGCTGATCAGGTCGTCACCGGGCTCGCGCTGCTTGCGCTGCACGAGCTCCATGAGGAAACCGAACAGCTCGGCACTCGCGCGGCTCTTGTCCTGGGGGGTGACGTCCGGCTGGTTGATCGTGACGCTGTGCTTCTGGAAGAACTCGTGGTCCTCGTAGGGGACCCCGAGCAGCAGGGAGATGACCAGGGACGGCATCGGCAGGGCGAAGGCCTCGACGAGGTCGGCCGAGTCGCCCTTGGCGGTCATCTCGTCGATGAACCGGTCGACCAGCGCCCGCACTTGAGGCCGCATCGCCTCCATGCGCTTGACCGTGAAGTCCTTGGTCAGCATGAGGCGGATCCGGGCGTGCTCGGGGTCGTCCATGCGCGGGAACGCCGGTACCTGCTGGTCGCCGCTCGGGTGCATCCGGGGATAGCGGAGGGTGTCGGCGCTGATCCGCTGGTCGGACAGGACGAACTTGACGTCCTCGTGGCGGGTGACGACCCAGGCGGTTTCGCCGTTCCACAGCCGCACCTTCTGCAGGCCGTCGCCCAGCCGCCACTGCTCGTACTCGGCGGGCAGGTCGAGCGGACAGCGCGAGGAGCGGGCGGCGGGGTAGTCCGGCAGACCGAGGTTGCCGGTCGGGTCGGTGACGGTGCTCATGGGTCCTCCAGTGGGGGTGGGGGCTGTTGTGGGGCTACGCGACGGAGGCGCCGATGACGGCCTCCGTCCACGGGGTGCCGGCCGCGACGAGGGAGCGCCAGGCACGTACGGTCCTGGGCGGCAGCCCGGCGGCGAGTACGCCGGTCAGCCGTTCGCCCCGGCGGTAGGCGACCAGGAGGCGCTGCGCCTCCTCGGACTTCAGGACGAGCGCCTCGTCGTGGCCGCGCAGATGGCCGTACGCGTGGATCTTGACGTCGTACTGGTCGGACCAGAAGTACGGGACTGGTGCGAACGGCCGCCGCTGGTCGGGGGTGAGGAGGTTGCGAGCGACGGCGAGGGCCTGCTCGGCGGCGTTCGTACGGTGCTCGATGCGCATCGGCGTGCCGAAGAGCGGGTTGTGCCAGCGGGCCACGTCGCCGACTCCGTAGACGTCGGGCGCGGCGGCGGAGTACTCGTCGCACAGCAACCCGTCCTGGAGGAGGAGGCCGCTGCCGGCCAGCCATTCGGTGTTGGGCAGGGAACCGACGGCCACGAGGACGCCGTCGGCGGCCAGGACGCTGCCGTCGGACAGCAGGACGCCGGTGACCCGGCCGTCGGCTGAGCTCTGGATCTCGTGGACCGAGGTGTCGGTGCGCACGTCCACGCCGTGGGCCAGGTGGATCCGGGTCAGGAACCGTCCGGCCTCCTCGCCGATGGCCAGGCCCATGGGGACCGTGCCCGCCTCCAGGAGCGTCACCGTCACTCCGAGGGCGCGGGCCGTGGCCGCCACCTCCGCCCCGATGAAACCGCCTCCGACGATCACCAGGCGCCGGTCCGGCCGCAGCGCTTCCTTGAGTGCCAGCGCGTCCTCGACGGTGCGCAGCACGTGCACACCGGACACGCCCTCGCAGCCGGGCAGGCGGCGGGGCCGGACTCCGGTGGCGACGATGAGCGCGTCGTACGGCACCCGGCCGCCGTCGGCCAGGTGTACCTGGCGGGAGTTCCGGTCCAGCCCGATGGCGGTCGCTCCCAGGCGAAGGTCGAGGCCGAGGGCTTGGATGTCCGCCGCCGGGCGCAGGGCCAGGCGTTCCGGTTGCCAGTCGCCCTTGAGGAGTTGCTTCGACAGGGGCGGGCGGTCGTAGGGGGCATGGGGCTCGTCGCCGACGAGGGTGATGGCACCCTCGTAGCGCACCCTGCGCAGTGCCTCCGCCATGGCCAGACCGCCCGCCGACGCGCCGACCACCACGATCCGGTTCACGAGGCCGCCCCACGGCCGGGTGCGCCGATGTCGGCTGTCAGTTGCATCAGATGTCTCCTTTGCTGAGCCGTTGCGATGAACCGCTCGACCCTTCTTAACGATAGCTACTCTCATTTACTGAAGATTGTTGGGCAACATACTTGAGAAGTAAGCGTCGCTGGCTCCGTCATCCCTTGGTCGCATCCGCGAGAACGAGGCGAAAAAGAGCCATCTGAAGTGCAATTTCCCACTCGTTGACGCTGGCTTCTGTCAAGCGATAGCGTCAGATCGCTTAGTGGCTTCACGTCCTGGATGTCATGACGTGCGCCCCTCGCGCCACATGGCGTTTCGCCTCGCCCCTCTCGTGGGCGGAGGCCAGTTCACTCCCGGAAAGAGGCGAAGCATGACTGAGGCGTATCGGAACCTGATCGGCGGGACGCTGCGGCCACCGGAGTCGGGGCGATGGCTCGACGCGGAGAACCCGGCGACCGGTGAGGTCTGGGCGCGGATCCCCGCAGGCGGCCAGGCGGACGTGGACACCGCCGTCAGGGCCGCGAAGGAGGCCTTCCCCGGCTGGTCGGCGCTGCCGGCGGCGGTCCGCGGTCACTACCTGCAGCAGGTGGCGAAGGTCTTCGCCGAACACGGTGAGGAACTGGCCCGGCTGGAGACCCGCGACAACGGCCGCCTCCTCGGGGAGAACATCCAGCGCGCCGGAATCGGCATGGCGTTCGTGTGGAACCAGGCCGCGGGCCGGACGCTGGAGGCGGTCACCGGCGACAGCGTGGTGCTCGACCCGGCCGGCTTCGGCTTCACCCGGCGCGAGCCATACGGTGTCGTCGCGGCGATCGTGCCGTGGAACGCCCCGCTGGCGATGCTGTGCAACAAGGCGGCCGTGGCGCTTGCGGCGGGCAACACCGTGGTCGTCAAACCCCCGGAGCAGGCGAGCGTCTCATCGCTGCGCTTCGCCGAGCTCGTCGCCGAGACGCTGCCGCCCGGGGTCCTGAACATCGTCTCCGGAACCGGCGAGGAGGTCGGGGACCCCCTGGTCCGGCACCGGGACGTCCGTAAGATCACCATGACCGGGTCGACGGAGACCGGCCGGGCCATTCAGCGGGCGGCGGCCGATACCCTCACCCCGAGCATCTTCGAACTCGGCGGCAAGTCCCCCAACATCGTCTTCGTGGACGCCGACCTCGACGCCGCCGCGCAGGGCGTGACGGTCGAGTCCATCTTCACCGGCAACGCGGGACAGGTGTGCGTGGCCGGATCCCGGATCCTCGTCCAGCGGCCCGTCCTCGGCGAGATGCTCAAGCGCATCCGCGCGATCGCCGAGGAAATCGTCCTCGGCGACCCGGCCGACGACACCACCACCATGGGCCCCCTCATCTCCCGTGAGCAGTACGACCGCGTCGTCGGCCACCTCAAGTCCGGTGCGCAGGAAGCGGAGTTGGTCTTCGGCGGCCGGCACGGCCCCGAACTGGTCCCCGAACTGCCGGGCGGCTACTGGGTCGAGCCCACCCTCTTCACCACCACGGACAACTCGCTGCGCATCTGCCAGGAGGAGATCTTCGGCCCCGTCGCCGTCGTCATCCCCTTCGACACCGACGACGAGGCCCTCGCCCTCGCCAACGACAGCCGCTACGGCCTCGCTTCCGGAGTGTGGACCCGGGACCTGGCCCGCGCGCTCCGCTTCATCCGCGACCTCGACGCCGGCAACGTGTGGGTCAACGCCTACCGCCAGACGCGGTACGAGCTTCCGTTCAGCGGCGTGAAGGACAGCGGCTACGGCCACGACGCCGTCCTGGAGTTCACCCGGGAGAAGGCCGCCGTCATCAAGGCCTGACGCCCCGGCATACATCCGTACCAGCCTGCCGACGAGCCCGTCGGCAGGTCTGCCCCCACCATGATGAAGGAGAAACCGCATGGGCGACATGGATGGCAAGGTCGCAGTGATCACCGGAGCCGGCGCGGGCATGGCCAAGGCCTGCGCGGAGCTGTTCGTCCAGCACGGCGCCAAGGTGGTTGCCGCCGACATCAGCGGCAAGGAGAAGGAGACCGCGGCGGAGCTCGGTGAGGCGGTCGTACCCGTCCACTGCGACGTCTCACAGGAGGACCAGGTCGTCGCGATGTTCGAGACAGCAGTACGCGAGTTCGGCCGCGTGGACGCCGTACTGAATGTGGCGGGCATTGCCGACGGTGCCCCGCTCACCGACTCGACCCTGGAGATGTACGACCGGATCATGGCCGTGGACCTCAAGGGCGTGTTCCTCGGCACCAAGCACGGGATCCGTGCCATGCGTGCCACCGGCGGGGGAGCGATCGTCAACTGGGCCTCGCTGGCCGCCCTGGCCACCTCCGGCGCCTCTGCCGGAGTCTACTCGGCCGCCAAGGCGGGCGTCATCGCACTGACCCGGGCAGCGGCGACCGAGTACGCCACCGAGGGAATCCGTGCCAACTCGCTCTGCCCCGGCATCATCCTCACCGACATGGGCCAGAACGCGGTCCAGGCGGCACCCGAAAAGCTCCAGAAGCCCGCGATGCAACGCGGTGGCGCCCCTCAGGAGGTCGCCGAACTGGCTCTCTTCCTCGCCTCGGAACGCTCCTCCTACCTCACGGGGCTGGCCATTCCGATCGACGGCGGCTGGGGCTCACTGCTCCGCTGACCCGCACACGCCGAGAGCTGCCACGCGATCCTGGGACCTCCAGAGGATGCTCGTATCTGAAACTGCAGTCGTCCACCGGCCCGGTCCCTCAGCGGCCTGGGCCGCAACGTGTCGAATTCTGACCAGGCACAGACGGAATCTCGAATCACGCACAACGATCTGAGCCTTAGGTTGATGAAGAGGCCAAGACCAAGTGCCTCGGCCACGGCGGAGTCTGCACAGTGTGGTGCCGCGACGGACACAGGAGCCCACGGCGCGCCAGACCGTCCCCGTGGCCGGTCGGCTCGACCACGTCGAGAACAGCGACCAAACCGCGTACGGACATGTCCTACCCGACGGGCCTGACTCAAGGAGGCAGGCCGGAAGGACATCTAGCCAGAGAGCCCCCCCGGCGCTGCGGCGTGAAGACCGCATCGAGGCGCGTCCTCACCTGGCGGACGCATCTGACCTGCCGGATTCCCGCCGCATGACCTCATCCCAGGTTTACGCGAGGCGCGGCAACGACTCATCTCACTGGAGCGCACATGATCACTGCGGATTACGTAATCGTCGGTGCCGGAGCGGCGGGGCCCGTGCTCGCCGCCAGGCTGAGCGAGAACCCTGACGTCAACGTCGTTCTCCTCGAGGCAGGCCAGGAGAACACGGACGACCGGGGACGCACGCAGGGCGCGTTCTTCCTGCTGTGGGGTGGTGAAGCGGACTGGAGCTACTCGACCACCGCACAGCCCGAGCTGAACGGCCGGCAAATCTACACTCCCCGCGGCAAGGTGATGGGAGGTTCCACCGCCATCAACGTGGGCGCCTGGCTGCGCGGGTCCCAGGCCGACTACGACGGCTGGGCCGGCCTTGTCGGCGACAAGGGGTGGGCGTTCGAGAATGCGCTCCGCGTCTTCCGTCAGGTCGAGGACACCGACCGCGGACCCTCCGAGTGGCGCGGCAGTGGCGGCCCGGTGCGCATGGCCGACCTGCCGTCACCCACCTCGCTGGCCGACACGCTTCTGCAGGGCTTTGCCGAGGCAGGCTACGGGCCCCGGGGTGACGTGGACGCCGAGACGCCCTATGCCGCGGACCGCTACCAGACGATCTTCCCTGAGGGGTACCGTCAGACCATCGCGGACGCCTACCTCGACGAGGCCACCCGCTCCCGGCCGAACCTCACGATCGTCACCGGCGCGTTCGCACGGCGCGTCGTCTTCGACGGCACACGGGCTACCGGGGTGGTCTACCGCAAGGACGGAAGCGACCACACGGTCTCCGCCACCCGCGAAGTCGTCCTCTCCGCCGGCGCGATCAACACTCCCCAACTGCTGATGCTGTCCGGTATCGGCCCGACCGCACATCTGCGCGAGCACGGCATCGACGTGATCGCCGATGTCCCCGGAGTCGGCGAGAACCTCCAGGACCACCTCTTCGCCCCGGTGCGGGGCATCGCCCAGGCCGGCGTCGAGGGCTCCTACCCGGCACGTGCGGACGAGGCGGCGCTCGCCGAGTGGCGGGCCGCCCGCACGGGCCCGGCCGCCTACTGGCAGCAAAACGGCGTGGGATTCATCGCCACGACGCCCGATCTGCCCGGTCCCGACTTCGAATTGATGTTCCAGTACAACCCGGATCTGGGCGACGGCACTCTCTTCACCGGGGACGTCGAGGACCGCACCGGGTACACCATCGCGGCCATCCTGCTCCAGCCGCACAGCCGCGGCACGATCCGTCTGGCCTCCGCCGACCCCGACGAACACCCCGTCATCGACCCTCGCTACCTCAGCCACCCCGAGGACCTGGCCGCCTTCGTACGAGGACTGCGCGCGGCGCACAAGATCACCGAGTCGCCCTCGCTGGCGCCTTACACGGAGCAGGTCCACCCTCCCGTCGACGCGCCGGACGCGGTGTACGAGAGCGTCATCCGCAGCGATGCCTCCACAGCCTTCCACCCCGTGGGGACGGCGAAGATGGGTGCCGCGTCGGACCCCTTCGCGGTGACCGACCCGCAGTTGCGAGTGCGTGGGGTGCAGGGACTGCGGGTCGCCGACGCTTCGGTGTTCCCGACCATCATCCGCGGGCACACGATGGCCCCGACGGTGTTCGTCGCCGAGCGCGCGGCGGAGCTCCTGCGCTCGGCTCGATGAACCCGTACGGCCAAGGACTCGTCTTCAGCTGACCGTTTCGGTGGCGGGCCCCGTTGCCCGGCCCGCCACCGAAACCGACCAAGAAGGAATCCCATGCGTGCAGTGATCCAGAAAACCCTTGGCGGACCCGATGTGCTGGAAGTGTCGGAGGTCGAGCGTCCGAAACCGTTGATGGGGGACGTCCTCATCCGGGTGCACGCCGCCGGAGTCAACCCGATCGACTCCGGCGTGCGTGCGGGGTACGTGCCACTGCTGGGCGCCCCACCGTTCGTACTGGGCTGGGACGTGTCGGGTGTCGTCGAGGAGGCCGGGCCGGGGGCTCGTTTCGATGTCGGCGACGAGGTCTACGGAATGCCCTTCTTCCCGCGGCCCGCGAGCGCGTAGGCCGAGTACGTCATGTCCCCCTCACGGCAGGTGGCGCGCAAGCCTGCGCAACTCGACCACGTACACGCCGGCGCCCTTCCCATGGCGGGGCTCATCGCCTGGCAGGGCCTGGTGGACGCGGGACGGATCACGGGGGGGAGACCGGGTCCTGATCCACCGAGCCGCCGGAGGAGTCGGCCACCTGGCGGTGCAGATCGCCAAGTCTCGCGGTGCCCACGTGATCGCGACAGCCAGCGCCGGCAAGCACGAGTTCCTGCGCGGGCTCGGTGCCGACGAGGTCATCGACTACCAGGCCGTCGACTTCACCGAAGTGGTGAAGTCTCTCGACATGGTCTTCGACTCCACGAGCCAGGGAGAACGGTCACTTGCCGTGCTGCGCCCCGGCGGCACCCTGGTGACCATCAGTGAGCACCGCGACCGGGAACTCGCGGCACGGGTCAGGGCATCCGGACGGCGGTTCGCTGGTGTCTCCGTCGAGCCCGACTACGTGGCTCTTGAGCAGCTGGCGGAACTCGCCGACGCGGGGCAGCTGCGCCCGTACGTCACCGCGACCTTCAAGCTGGCCGAGGCGAGTTCCGCGCACAAGCTGGTGGAATCCGGCCAGGCCCGCGGAAAGGTCGCACTGACCGTATGATCGGATCACTTCGTGGCTGGTGAGAACCAGCGATGCCCGGACCAGGACGATTCCCCATGCAGGTCCGTAGCGGTACACACGCGGGTCCGGGGCCGAGCCGCGATCGCGTCGTACCGCGCACCCTGGCGCTCGACGTCGGCGAGCATGTCGTAGACGACACGCAGAATTGCCCTTTTTCCCTGTCCTTCGTCAAATGCCTCGGTCTGCGGACCGACGCGCCAGCGGCCGAGCTGCTCGGTCATGGTAGCCAGCTCAGCCCCGGGCATAGACGATCTTGCCGCGGACTCCGCGGCCCGACAACTCAACGAGCGCTGAAGGAACCTCGTCCAGCGAAACTGTCCGTGACAGCATCGGGTCGAGCCTCCCCTCGGTAGTGAGCGCGAGCAACTTCGTGAGCATCGAGGCGAGTTGTGCACGAGACCGCACGGCCCACGGTGTACGCGGCTCCAAGCGCGATCTCGGGGACGGAAGGCGCCATACCCACGGCATGCATCCGGTCCATGACCTCGGCGTTGTTGACCAGGACATCGATGCCGCCGAAAGTGTTCATGGCCCTGCTGACGACATGGTCGACGACCTGCGGGTCGCTGAGATCGCAGATCGAGGCGACGGCGGTGCCGCCCGCAGTCGCTTTCGCCTCGGCAGTTGCCTTGGCTCCCTCGCCGTTGATGGCGGCAAGGACGACGCGGGCTCCCTGTGCTGTGAAGTGAAGGGCGGGCGCTCCCTGGTGATGTCGAAGAACGGTGTGCCGGGAACGTGCTTCTGGGCCATGCGCCGAGACTAGGGCGAACGAAGCTCAGTCCCGAGCCACCAGAGGACCTTAAAAGGGCCGAGTCAATGAGTATCCGGGTACTGCATTGCTTCGTCCGGAAGACGGCCGGATTGCGCGCCCACGTGCGGCAAAGACTCTGGGCCTGGGCGAGCGCTGTCCCGCCGGACTTCTCCGTGTGCTTCGGGAGGAGGGCGACCAGTACCGGAGTATGAGGCGGCAGCGGCGTATTCGCTTCCCCGGTGCCGTGGGCAGCCAGAATTTCGCGCCTACCTTGAGGCAGGGGTCACACAGGCTCCCAGTTCTCGTGATTCGTCCCGTTATTTCCCAGGTGGGAGTACCGCTGTGGCCACCTTCCTCTACAGAGTCGGCCGATTCGCCTTCAGGCGACGACGCCTCGTGGTGATGTTGTGGATCGTCGTTCTGGCGGTCGTCGGCATCGGCTCCGCGAGCGTGTCCGGAAAGTCGTCGGACCAGTTCACCATTCCCGGCACCCAGTCGCAGAAGGCGCTGGACCTGCTCGACAAGGAGTTCCCGCAGGTATCCGCCTCCGGCGCCACCGCCCGTGTCGTTTTCGAGGCCCCCGGCGGGCAGAAGCTGACGTCCGGGGCCAACAAGAGCGAGGTCGAGTCGCTGATCGCCGACCTCAAGAAGGCTCCTCAGGTGGCGAACGTCAGTGACCCCTACGCGAGTCGTCTGATCAGCAGGGACGGCACCATCACCTACGCCCAGGTGACGTACGGGGTCGCCCAGGCCGAGGTCACCGCCGAGGCGCGTGACGCCCTGCACGCCGTCGCCGACAAGGGCCACAAGTCGGGCCTCGCGGTGAGCCTGGGCGGCAACGCCGTCAACGAGAAGGAGGGCGCCAACGCCGGTGAGCTGATCGGTCTCGCGGTGGCCGCCGTGGCACTGGTGATCACCTTCGGATCCCTGCTCGCCGCCGGCCTGCCGCTCCTGACCGCCCTCCTGGGCGTCGTCATCGCGATCCTGTCGATCACCGTTGCGACCGCGATCTGGGACATGACCTCGTCCGCGTCGACGCTTGCGCTGATGCTGGGCCTGGCCGTCGCCATCGACTACGCCCTGTTCATCGTCTCCCGGTACCGCGGTGAGATCAGGGAGGGCCACGAACCCGAGGACGCCTGTGGCCGGGCCCTGGGGACGGCTGGTTCAGCGGTCGTTTTCGCCGGCCTGACCGTGGTGATCGCTCTGGCGGGTCTGAGCGTCGTCGGCATCCGTCTGCTGTCCGACCTTGGCCTGGCGGCGGCGTTCGCGGTCGTCGTGGCCGTGGTCGTGGCGCTGACCCTGCTGCCCGCAGTACTGGGTTTCGCCGGGATGCGCATCATGAAGGGAAACCTGAAGACCAAGCGCATGCGGGCGCTGGAGCGCGGCGAGGGCGAGTCGATGGGAGTGCGGTGGGCACAGCTCGTCGTCCGCCGCCCGTGGCGGGCGCTTCTGGTCTCGGTCGCCGCCCTCGGAGTGCTGGCCATTCCGGCGATGTCGATGCGCCTGGGCATGCCCGACGACAGCACCGCTCCGGCGGGCAGCACGCAGCGGCTTGCCTACGACACGCTGAGCAAGGGATTCGGCCCGGGCTACAACGGTCCGCTCACGGTCGTCGTCGACGCCCGGGACAGCAAGGACCCGAAGGCGGCCGCCGAGGAGACGGTCACCGTGCTGGGCAAACTGCCCGACGTCGTCTCCGTGAGCCCGGCCGTGTTCAACGCATCGGGTGACGTGGCACTGATCCGCGCCGTCCCGAAGAGTTCCCCGAGCAGCAAGGAGACGGTGGACCTGGTCGGCGAGATCCGTGACACCACCGCCCCAGCCGTGCTGAAGGCCTCGGACGCGGAGGTCGTGGTCACCGGTACGACGGCCTTGAACATCGACGTCTCCGACAAGCTCGGCGCCGCCCTTGTGCCCTACCTCCTGGTAGTCGTCGGTCTGGCGCTGCTCCTGCTGCTGCTCGTGTTCCGGTCGGTCCTGGTGCCCCTGAAGGCCACGCTGGGCTTCCTGCTCAGCGTGGTGGCGACCCTGGGCGTGCTGGTCGCGGTCTTCCAGTGGGGCTGGCTCAAGGACGTCTTCGGCGTCGACACCACCGCGCCCATCGTGAGCGTGATGCCGATCTTCATGATCGGCGTGGTCTTCGGCCTCGCCATGGACTACCAGGTCTTCCTCGTCACCCGGATGCGCGAGGAGTACGTCCACGGTGCCGAGCCCACCGAGGCGGTGGTCGCCGGCTTCCGGCACGGTGCCCGTGTGGTGACGGCCGCGGCGATCATCATGATCTCCGTCTTCGCCGGCTTCCTGCTCGCCGACGCCGCACTGATCAAGTCGATCGGTCTGGGACTCGCATCGGCTGTCCTCTTCGACGCCTTCGTGGTCCGCATGACGATCGTGCCTGCCGCCATGGCCCTACTGGGCCGCCAGGCCTGGGCACTGCCTCAGTGGCTGGACCGGATCCTGCCCAACGTGGATGTCGAGGGCGAGAAGTTGCGGCACGTCCTGGACGGGCCGACCGACACGACAGGGCCGGGTGGGGAAGCCAGGCCGGGAGGCGCTCAGGACAGGAGGCTCGAGCTCGCCCGCCGGGCCCGGGACTGACCACCGCTCCGCTTACAGTGGCCCGGCGCATGTGATCCCACGGCAGTGGGAGCCGCCCCTTCAGTCGCCGTCCGTCGGCCCTTACTCCCCCCAAGGGCCGACGGACGGTCCGCCGGTATCTCGGAGACAGCCGCCGTGACCTCAGCATCGAAGAACTCCCCGGCCGAATTCGGTGCCCTGCTGGGCAGCTCGGAGGACCGCACGGTGATCCGGGTCCTGACTCTGCTGGCCTCCCTGGGCCGGGCGGATCAGGCACATCCCCATGTCAGAAGGTGGGGCATGCCGGCCCTGTGCGCCGCGCTCGGCCTCCAGCCCCTGATGGAATACTCCGGCCCCGGACCCGCGCTCCCAGTCTCACTGGGCCTGCTGGCCGGAATCACCGTCCCACTGCTGTGGCGCCAGAGCCGTCCTGTTCTGGTGTTCACGATCGTCACGGGATTCTCCGTGGCGGAGGCCGCCTGTGGGGTGCTGACCCACGCGCACTTCCTCGCCCAGCTGATCATGCTGTACAACCTGGCCCGCTTCGCTGCCCCTCTCGCTCTGGCCGGGGCCGTGTCGGTCGCCGTACCCCAGACGTTGATCACGATCCTCGCCTTCTCCTCCGACGTACAGCTCAAGCGCATCACTACCGCTCTGGCACTGGCCGTCATGCTGACGCTATGCATGCTCGCGATGGCGGGACTGGGGCTGGGCGGCCGGGTGGCGCGCCTGTACATCACCGCTCTGCAGGACCGGGCGGTGAGTCTGGAGGTGGAGCGTGACCAGCGGGCCCGGCTCGCAGCAGCGGCGGAGCGGGCTCGCGTCTCCCGGGAGATGCACGACATCCTCGGCCACACCCTCGCTGTCATGGTCGGTCTCGCCGACGGGGCGGCCGGGTTGGCCGAGGCCTCACCCAAACGAGGCGCCGAGACACTGCAGATCATCGCCGACAGCGGGCGTGGTGCCCTTGCGGATCTGCGCCGGCTCCTCGGCACCCTCCGCAAGAACGGCTCCGCGTCGTCTTGCGACTCCCGGCTGGCACCCCAGCCCGGCCTGACCGACCTCGACGCACTCTTGGAAAGGGTCCGGGCCGCCGGCCCCACCGTGACCCTGCATACCGAAGGGGATCTCGCCGCTCTCCCCGCCGGACTCCAACTCACCGTCTACCGCATTGTTCAAGAAGCCCTGACCAACACCCTCAAACACGCGGCCCTTGCCACGACGATCGACGTGACCGTCGTGGCGACCCACCACGCGGTACGTGTCGCTGTCGAGGACAGCGGCCCCCCACGTACGCCGGGCAAGCGCCCCCCCGGCGACGGGGGACAGGGGCTCCTCGGTATGCGCGAGCGCGCCTTGCTCTACCAGGGGACCGTGACCGCCGGCCCGAACTCCCGGGGCGGCTGGAGCGTCCGAGCGGAACTGCACCTCGTCCCACCCACCAACACGCCTACGCCTACGGAGAAGCACACCGCATGACCACTGTCCTCATCGTCGACGACCAGGCCCTGCAACGCCTCGGCTTCAGCATGCTCATGGAACAGCACCCCGACCTGACCGTCGTCGGCGAGGCCACGCACGGCGCCGAAGCGGTACGTATGACGGCCGAACTCCACCCGGACGTCGTCCTGATGGACGTGCGCATGCCCGGCATGGACGGCATCGAGGCGACCCGACGCATCGTCACCTCCGGCGGCCGCTCCCGCGTTCTCGTCATGACCACCTTCGACCTGGACGAATACGCCTACGACGCCCTGCGCGCGGGAGCCAGCGGCTTCCTCCTCAAGGACGCCCTGCCCGAAGAACTCCTTGCCGGCATCCGCGCGGTCGCGGCCGGGGACGCCGTCATCTCACCCGGGCTGACCCGCAAACTCATCGACGCCTTCACCACGCGCCTGCCCGGCCACACCCCCGAGCAGGCGCGACAGCTCGAAGCCCTCACCGAACGCGAGATCGAGGTTCTCACCGCGGTCGCCACCGGCTGCAGCAACGCCGAGGTCGCCGAACACCTGCACCTGGCCGAGACCACCGTCAAGTCCCACGTCAGCCGCATCTTGGCCAAGATCGGCGCCCGAGACCGGGTCCAAGCGGTCATTTTCGCCTACGACGTGGGGCTCGCACGACCGGCATGAGCAACCGGCGCGGTGTGGTTCACGAAGTCAGAAAAAGGGCTGTGATCCGGCCCTGCGCGAACGGAGAACAGAGTGAGCATGCACACAGGGGAGCCCCGAAGGGTCTCTCCCGGAGCAGGGCGCAGCCGACGGCGGAGACCAGTACACCGAGCGCGTCCGGTGATCAGGAGCACGGGCACGTCTATGAACATACGGGCATGGCCCGACCGGCATGACCCACTCCCCGGGATCGCACGGCGCCTGGCCGTGGGGAGCGCGCTGATCCTCCTCGTCAGCGGTGTTGTCTCCGTGACGGTGTGGTTCTGTGTCGCGTTCGAGACCGTCGTGACGCCTGTTCTGCTCGCGCTGCTCGGCTCGGCCTTGCTCGGCCCGCTCTATCGCCGACTGATCGCGATGAGGATCAACAAGTCCCTCGCCGCCGGGCTCACCTGTGCTGCCGTCGTCGTGGTCATGGGCGGGGTGGCGTACATCGTGGTGACCGCTCTCATCGACACCGGTGACCAGATCATCTCCTCCCTGCGCGACGCGGCCGCGTCGATCGAGGAGCGATTCGGTCTGGCGGGGACATCCCTGGACGATCTCGCCGCGAACGCGAAGGACCTGCTGTCGAAGTTCGGCGGCACCGCCGTCAACGGCCTCTTGAGCGGCGTGAGCGTGGTCGTCGAATTGGCCGCGACGGGCACACTTGCAATCCTGCTCATGTTCTTCTTCCTGCGTGACTCCGACCGGGCCGTCGCCGCACTGCACTCGCTCGCACCCCGGGGCTCTGGTGGGACGCTCGAGGTGATGGCCCGTCGCGCCTTTCAGGCGATCGAGGGCTTCATGCGCGGCACAACGATCGTCGCCTTCATCGACGCCGTCTGCATCACCATCAGTCTGCTCGTCCTGGACGTACCGGGCGCGGTCGGGCTCGGGGCGCTGGTGTTCATCGGTGCGTACATCCCGTACCTGGGCGCGCTCCTGTCCGGCGCGGTCGCGGTCCTGGTCGCCTTCGCCGACGGTGGTCTCGGGACCGCGCTGTGGGTCCTGGGCGTCGTCTTCGCCGTGCAGCTCATCGAGGGCAATGTGCTGCAGCCGATGATCCAGAGCCGCACCCTGCAGATGCACCCCGCGGTGATCCTGGTGGCAATCACCGCCGGCGCCTCGGTCGCCGGAGTCCTCGGCATGCTCCTGTCCGTGCCCATGACCGCGGCGGTGTTCGGGGTGCTGTCGGAGCTGCGAAGCCGGTACGAGGAGACACCGACTGCTGCCGAGGCGCACGAGACCGAGGCCGTCGACGACTCCCGTTCAGGTGAGGACGAGCCGCCGCGACGCCCGGGACGTCGGTCTCGGCGACTGGGCGTCGCGGCCATGGGAATGCCATCGCGTCTGCCCAGCAAACCCAAGGGAACGGTGTCCGGAGCCTGACCCACGCACATGAGTGGGGTACCAGCCAGGAGCAGTCGGCTGATACCCCACTCGTGGATTACGGTCGGGCGGTACGCGATCAGTCGGGGTACACGGCCTGACACATGTGCTGGGCCATCAGACCGTAGACGCCTCTGGCTGTCTCGGCGTCGTTCTGGTCGTAGCCATGGTCGGCACCCGACACGTCGAGGTGGTCGTAGAGCGCCCTGACGCCGCGCAGTCGCTCGGCGTAGCGAGTGCCTTCGGCCCGCAGGAGGTCGTGTTCCGGCGTGATGACGAAGGCGGGGGCGATGCCGGTCAGGTCGGCGGTGTCGGACGGATGGGCGGGAGAGACCAGAGGGTCGCCGCGCAACGTCGGGTCCGGCACGTAGGAGGTGTCGAAGATGTCCGCCATCCACGGGCGCAGCAACGGCTTGGCGATGACCGAGTGCTTGTCCCTGGCGTGGGTGACGAGGTCCAGAGGGGGATAGTGCAGGATCTGGAGAGCGATGGAGGGGCCTCCCTTTTCCAGTGCCTGACGGGCCACTGCCGCTGCGAGGGCCCCGCCGGCGCTCTGGCCTCCCACCGTGAGGAGGCTGCCGTCCCAGCCGTTTTCGGCGCCGTTTCCGGCGACCCACTCGACGACCTCGTACGCCTGGCGAGGCGGCGCGGGAAAGGGATGCTGCGGCGCGACGACGTAGTCCACGTTCACCACCACCGCACCCGCCTCGGCCGCGAGGAAACGACACAGCGGATCGTCCAGCTCCACCGGCGGCAGGACGAAGCCCCCACCGTGGAAGTTCACGTGGACCGGCGGCAAAGGCCCGCCGGCGGGACGGTCGGGGACGTACACGACAGCGCGGGCCGGGGCGACGGAGGTCGGGATGGTCAGCTCGTGTGTGTTCCGGGGGTACTCCGGATAACGCTTGTGCAGGGAGGACGCAGCGTGTCGGTCCACCAGCAGGGCGTTCAGACGCTGCATCACTTTGGCGGCGGGGGAGGCCAGCGCCGGCCGGGCCAGGAAGGACATGACAGCTCCGTTCGATGGGATGGTGCGCCGGGCTCGCCGCTCGAGAGGCGGTCACTCGCGCAACGCCCTGCTCTGCCGGCCCGCCCGCGGTGCCCTGTGGCGTGTCCAGGCTAGTGATCCCGTACGGGACGAACAGCGCACCGAAGAAGCGAAAACGACGGAGCCGACTGGTACTTGAGGAGGAGCCGCCCCCTCCGGAAGGACAGGTGGGAGCTACGGTGCTCGGAGTGTGTCCCTTCGGAGGAAGGCGAGCACTACCGTGGTAGTAGCCGTCCTCCTGGATTTGGGTTCTCCAGTGCCGCACGTTGTCGAGGCGACGCCTTTAACGTGAAGTGTGGGCCGTGTGATGACCCCTCCACACTTCTTCCGCGACGAGAACGGATCGCGGGCGTGAGCCGCTCCCTGTCAGCCACCGTCCGCCGGCCTTTCCCGCTCAGGGCTAGCGGACGGTCCGCATGCACCCCTGGAGACGCATCCAGTGACCACCACCTCCTCGAGGGTCCGCCCGGTGGAACCCAGCAGCGTTCTGGGAGGCCCGGAGCATCGCACAGTCGTGCGATTGCTGGCCTGGCTGATATCGATACAGCGGGCCAGCCAAGAGCACCCGCGGGTCAGGCAGTGGGTGGCACCACTGGTGTGCGCGGCTCTCGGCGTCCCGGGGCTTCTGGACAGCGCCGCCGCGACCGATCCGGGTTTCCCGGTCGCTCTCATCGTGCTGATCGGGTTCACCGTCCCGCTGCTCGCGCGGGATCGTCATCCCCTTCCGGTCTTCGCCGTCATCACGGTCTTCTCCACGGCGGAGGCTGTTTCCGGAGTTCTCACCTACGCTCATTTTCTCGCGCAACTGATCATTTTGTATAACCTCGCCCGGTTCGCACCGCCGGCCCAGTTGGCCGTCGCCGTCTCAATCACCATTCCCCAGACCATCGTGACGATCATGACGTTCGCACCGGACAGGCGGATCGAACGGATCGACAGCCCCCTGGCGGTGACCACCGACCTAGTGCTCTGCATCCTCGCCATCGCCGGCCTGGGGCTGGCCGGCAGGGTGGCGCGCTCGTACATCACGGCCCTGGAGGACCAAGCGGTGCGCCTGGAGGTGGAGCGCGACCAGCGGGCCCGCCTCGCAGAGGCCAAGGAGCGGGCACGCATCTCCCGGGAGATGCACGACATCCTCGGCCACACCCTCGCCGTCGTGGTCGGTCTGGCCGACGGTGCGGCGGGGCTGGCCGAGACCAGGCCGAAGCAGAGCGCGGAAACCCTGCGGATCATCGCGGACAGCGGGCGCGGCGCCCTGGCCGACCTGCGTCGGCTCCTCACCGGGATTCGCGAGGAGGGACCTCATGAGACGCCCTTCCGCCCCCAGCCGGGTGTCGGCGATCTCGACGCTCTGCTGGAACGGATCCGTGCGGCCGGTCCCGACGCCGAACTCCATACGGCCGGTGACCTCACCGCCCTGCCCGCAGGACTGCAACTCACCCTGTACCGCATAGTCCAGGAAGCTCTGACGAACACCCTTAAATATGCCGCCTCCCACACCTCGGTCCGTGTCTCCTTGATCGCGGAGCAGGATGCCGTACACGTCACCGTCGAGGACACGGGTCCACCCGCCACGGAACGGGATCATTCCCGGGAAGGCGGTGGGCATGGGCTTCTCGGCATGCGTGAACGCGCTGCGCTCTACCAGGGGACGGTCGCCGCCGGTCCGAACTCCGCCGGCGGCTGGAGCGTTCGCGCCGTTCTGCTTCCGACGCCGCCGGTGAAGGCGGGCCTGGACGCACACCAGGCATGATGCTTGGGCGGCACGAGCGCCTGATGTCCTTGTGCCTCGGTCGGTTTGGGTGGTCAGAACATGGTGTTGTCGTTCTTGGAGGTTGGTGGAATGAGCTGGAGGACGTCCCAGTGTTCGACGATCTTGCCGACCGCGTCGAAACGGAAGATGTCGATGCCGGCGTACTCCTCGGCGGGCCAGGTCTGGTGGCAGTGCAGGATCACGTGGTCGCCCTCGGCGAAGGCGCGCTTGACCTCCACCCGCTTGCCCGGGTACTCGGCGGCCATGCGCTCGAAGTAGTCGATGAAGGCCTGTTTGCCGTCGCCGACGTGGGGGTTGTGCTGGATGTAGGTGTCGCCGGAGTACCGGTCGATGGCCTCGGCGGGGCGGCACTGGTTGAACATCAGGTCGTAGAACGCCTTGGCCGTGGCCTTGTTGGTCTCCGGGTTGCTCATGGTGCCTCCGCGGGGTCGGGTGTCAGGTGCGGTGAGTGCGTCGAGTAGGTGGTCGGCCCCGACCGGGACGGGCAGAGTCCGGCGAAGTCGGCGGGGGTATCGGGATGGGCGGGGTTGACGCGTACGAGGGGTGCGTGGGGGAAGCGGCGGGTCAGTTGTTCACCGGGCCATCGAAGCACGCCGGTGGTGTTGAGCCCGGCGCCGAGTTGACGACGGGTGCTGTTCTCAGCCAGTGGTGGAGGCGACGGCCTGCGGGGAGGCAGGGGGCGTCACGTACTCGGCACCCTTCGTGGAGTACGACATGGACTCGTACACCGCTCCCGGGACCGCGCGCAACGCGCGGCGCATCGTCAACACCGGTGACACGTTTGTCACCTACGGCCACTACGCCTCGTACTACATCGGTCAGCTCTAGGCGTAGGGGCCGCTCATAGGCGTGGTGGGGCGGACGCGACACCTCCGACCCACCACCCCAACTCCGAGAAGGAGAGGTTCACCTTGACCGGAACGACCGCCTGGATCCGTCCGCTGACCGGGGCGGAAGCCGGGATCCCGACGCGCAGGCAGGTGCATGGATCCCACTGCCGCACCAGCCGGAGCATGTTCACTGAATGGGCCGCGGCGCTGGAGTTCCCGGACTACTTCGGCCGCAACTGGGACGCATCCTCACCTGCATCGACGGCGACGCCGGACCATCGGCCCGGGAGACAGTCGTGTACGACGACGGACCGCGGGCGTTCGTCGACTGCTGCGCGACGCCACGACGCGTGCGCGGACCTATCTCCCCCGTCCGGGGCGCCGTGGTCCGGGGGCGGTGCCGGACTCGGTGACGAAGACGTCGTCTGCCTTAGAGAGCATCTGATCTGAGTAGTTGGTAGTTAGGGATGATTTTGTGACGGCTGGTGTGGGCGGTCGTTAGGCAAGGTGTGAGTGCTCGTCGTCCG
>NZ_JBEYXP010000047.1:0-32454 GCF_040704615.1 Streptomyces sp. NPDC046862
TGCACATCGTGCGCACGGACCACGGCAACGAGGCGGCGGGCGCGCTGGCCCGGCGTCTGGTGGTCCCGCCGCGCCGCAGCGGCGGCCAGGAGCGCCACCTCGATGGGTCTTTACCGGAGGAGATCGGCGCCGACCCGCTCGCCGAGGTCGTCGCCTGGGCGCTGGAGCACCTCCACGAGCAGTTCGACGTGGAGATCCTCGCCGCGCGCGCTTACATGAGCCGCCGTACCTTCGACCGCCGGTTCCGCTCCCTCACCGGGAGCGCTCCCCTGCAGTGGCTGATCACCCAGCGCGTGCTGCAGGCCCAGCGTCTGCTGGAGACGTCGGACTACTCGGTGGACGAGGTCGCCGGGCGCTGCGGCTTCCGCTCACCCGTCGCCCTGCGCGGCCACTTCCGGGGTCAGATCGGCATGTCTCCCGCCGCGTACCGGGAGACGTATCGCTCCCGCCGCCCCGCGGAGAGCGGCGCTCCGCCCACCTCGTCGGGCCCGGACGACACGGAGGCCTGACGGAAGGCTCGAGGTAAGGCACGAGGGAAGGCACTACGGAAGGCACTACGGAGGGCACAGCCGAAGGCCGGCGTCGGCTGCCGCCGGCCTCCCGGCCGTTTCGCCGGCCTGCCGTCCACGTATTCTTCGACCGTGGCTGACACCGAGCTGATGCGGCTGCCCGACATGCCGCTGCACGATCCCTTCGTCGTCGCCGACAAGAGGACCGGTACCTACTTCCTCTACACGTCCAACGACCCGTCCGTGTCGGGCGTGGACGGCACCGGCACGATGGTCTACCGCAGCCACGACCTGCGCGACTGGACGCGCCCCGTCGTGGTCTTCCGGGCCGGCGACCAGCCGGGAATCTGGGCGACGGACGGCGGCTGGGCCCCTGAGGTGCACGAACGGGACGGTAGGTACTACCTGTTCACCACACTGCACGACCAGCACAAACCGCTGCCGGTACCGCCTCCCGGCCCGTGGGGCACACCGTTCGGGACAGCCACCCACATGCGCGGCACGATCACGGCCGTGGCCGACTCACCACTGGGCCCCTTCACCGTCGTCGACCCCTCACGCCCCACCCCGCCCGAGAACCTCATGACCCTCGACGGCACGCTCTACGTCGACCCGTCCGGGCAGCCCTGGATGGTGTACGCACACGAGTGGCTGCAGACCATCGACGGAACCATGGAGGCGATCCGGCTCTCCGCGGACCTGTCGGGGACCGTCGGCGCCCCGGTGCTGCTGTTCAAGGCCTCGGACGCGCCCTGGCTCAGCGAGCAGATCCCCGGCGGGGTGCCGCACCAGCTCCCGCCCTACGTCACCGACGGCCCTCAGCTGTACCCCACCCCCGACGGATCCCTGCTCATGCTGTGGTCGACGTACGAGAAGAACGTGGTCGGCCAGGACGGCACCCTCGGCGGTGGCTATGTGCAGACCTACGCCGTCTCGACGTCCGGCGACATCAAGGGGCCGTGGCGGCAGCAGCGGCCCCTGGTCCGGAACGACAGCGGTCACGGCATGCTGTTCCACACCTTCGAGGGCCGGCTCATGATGATCCTCCACCGTCCCTTCGAGAACGCGCGGGGGAAGCTGTACGAGATGCGGCTCCTCGGCCACGAGCTACGGGTGCTCCGCCAGTGCACCGACCTCGACGGCGGCGGATGACGCGCCCCTGTGCCGACGTCGGGCTCCCTGGGCCCAGCCGCGTCGCGAAGTGATGTGATTCACGAAAGCACATGTCCCCGTCGGCCCCACCCGGCCCACGACGGGGCGGACGGACCGGCGGGCCGGCGGACCGGGCCCGGTTCCCCGCCGGAGCCGCGCGCCGCAGCGGTTATGGTGACGACGGCAGCCAAGGGCGTCACACAGCAGGCACAGGTAGCGGAGGGCACACGGTGTCGGACGAGGGACGGCTCATCGCCGGGCGCTACCGGCTCACCGAGCTGATCGGCCGCGGCGGCATGGGTATGGTGTGGCGCGCCGAGGACGGGGTGCTGGGCCGCCAGGTCGCACTGAAGCAGTTGCACATGCATCCGCATCTGTCCTCCGACGACCTCGCCACCCTGTACGAACGGACGCGGCGCGAGGCGCGCAGCGCGGCCAGTGTCACGCACCCCAACGTGATCGTCGTGCACGACGTCGTGGAGGACGACGGGCGGCCCTGCATCGTGATGGAGTACGTCCCCGGCAGCACGCTGGACGATCTCCTCCGCGGCGGCGGGACCGTGGCGCCCGGGGAGGCCGCCCGCATCGGCCTGGGCATGGTCGCCGCCCTCCGTGCCGCGCACGCCGCCGGCGTCCTGCATCGCGACGTCAAGCCGGGCAACGTTCTGCTCGGCGCCGAGGACCGGGTGGTGCTCACGGACTTCGGCATCGCGATGACGTCCGGCACGTCCACGCTCACCAAGACCGGCGAGATGGTCGGCTCGATCGACTACATGGCGCCGGAGCGCATGCGCGGGCAGCAGCCCGGCCCGGCCTCGGACCTGTGGTCGCTGGGCGCCGCGCTGTACCAGGCGGTCGAGGGGCGGCCGCCGTTCCGCAGGGACACGGCGGTGGAGACCGCGTACGCCGTCGTCGTCGATCCGCTGGAGCCGATGCGGCGAGCCGGGCCGCTGGAGCCCCTCATCGAGGCCCTCCTGAGCAAGGACCCCGACGAGCGGCCCTCCGCGGAGCAGACGGAACGAGCCCTGCACGCGGCGCGCTCGGGCGCGTCGACGTCGGTACTGCCCAGGGCCTCCGCGTCCGCCTCGACCGGCCGGTCCGCCTCAGTGGGCCGGTCCGCGACGAGCGATCGGCATACGGGGGTGCCCGGACACGGCCCCAGCGGCGCGAGGGGCTCGGAGCCGGTCCCGGCATCGTCCCCCTCCCGAGGTGGCGGGCGCGTCCGCGCGCGGCGCCCGCGCCGCGCGGGCCTCGCGGTGACGGCGGTCGTGGCGGTGGCCGTGACCGCGGGAGCCTCGTTCTACGCGCTCACGCGTCGCGGCCCGGACACCACCACCGGTTCCCACGGCGGTACCCCACGTCCCACCGCGTCGTCGCCCGGGCCCTCCTCGGCGCCCAAGGGCTACCGGCTGGTCCGGGACGCGCTGCTCGGAGTCTCCTTCCCCGTGCCGGACGACTGGAAGGTCGGCGAGCGGACCCCCGACGAGGTCACGTACGCCGACCCGTCCGGCCTGGCGGGCATCACGATCGGCACCGTGGCCCCCGCGGGAAAGAATCCTGTGACCCACTTCTACGACATCGAGGACAACACGAAGGACAACTACCCGACGTACCGCCGGCTGCGCATGCAGCAGACCAGCTTCCGCGGGCAGCCCGCGGCGGTGTGGGAGTTCACCTTCCAGGGACGCGCCCGCCTCTTCCGTGCCATCGACCTCGGCTACGGCAGGGAAGGCGGCCGGGAGTACGACATCTACCTCTCCGCACCCGCCGCGGACTGGAGTACCTACCGCCCCGCCTTCGACCAGGTCAGGGACGGATTCACCCCGACGCCCAGCTGAGCCGGGCCACCGGCGTCCTCCGCCGCCGCTCTCGCCTCGCCGCCGCTCCGGGAGGAGCATGGGAGAGGAGCGAACAAGGGAGGCCCGCCATGAAGACCGGAGCCTCGGACGAGGACCGCTGGCTGTACTCGCACACGCCCTCCCAGGCCGAGGGCGAGCGCGACGAACCGGCCGAGCGCACAGCCGTGGAGCAGCATCCGGACGTCCCCCGGACCGAGCCGTCCCAGGCGGAGGGCGAACGAACGGACGACACCCGGACCCCATGACCCCCGACGAATGATCAGTGAACGGTGCCCGCATCAGAGCCCCGGCGCGGTGCGCTCTCGCTTGCGCCATGCTCCGGGGCGGCACCGTCGCGGCCGGCCGGCCCCGGCTCCAGGGGTGGTTCCAGTATCCCCGCGCCGGAGCAGGGCTGTCACCGTTCCCGCGAATGATCTTTGTGGCCAGGGGCGCCTCTAGGGTTGCGGCATGTCCCTCGACAGCGAGCCGACCCTGGAGTTGACGATGGCATCGGACAAGGCCGCCGCATCGGACATGGCCGCGCTGGCGGCGGAGCTCGAGCGCATGGCCGCGGCGGATCACCAGGTCGCGAGCCGCGGGCACAGCGACGATCCGGCCGAGCAGCTCGTGTGGCGGCGCCTGACCACCCGGCACGGAGACCGCTTACAGCAGATCATGGACGAACACGGCTGGCCCACCGCCGACCTGGTCGGCGAGGACGCCGCACGGGCGGCCTGGCTGATCGCGCAGCACGCGGACCGGCAACTGGGGGTGCAGCGACGCGCGCTCCACCTGCTCGAGGAAGCCGTGGCGGCGGGCAGGGCCGGACTCCGCGAGCTGGCCTTCCTGCGCGATCGCACGCTGGTCAACGACGGCCGCAAGCAGATCTACGGCACCCAGATCGCGGGCGTGAGGGACGGGTCGCCCATCCCGTGGCCGTGCGAGGAGCCCGAGCGCGTGGACGAACGGCGTGCGGAGGCCGGCATCGAACCCTTCGACGAGTACGTCGCCAGGTTCGCGACCCCCTGAGGCGCACGCGCTCACCGCCTCGGACGGGCTCAGTCACCCTTCCTGGTGCTCTCGCTCGGCAGGAGCGTCCGGCGGGCCCAGAGGCCCAGCAGGACCGTCGCCCCGACGAAGAGCGGTACCGGGTCGCGGGCCAGAGGGGCCAGCGCGTATCCCAGAGCCATGACGGTGAAGACGACCAGGGGGACGAACGCGGCGGCGCCCTCCATGCCCAACCGCAGTGCCGACCGGCCGGCGCCCAGGACACTCGCGCCACCGGGCACCCAGGGGCCGGCGGCGACCACCAGCAGGCCCGCCGTGTTGAAGGCACCGGCCAGTTGCCCGGACGTCTCCTCGGAGAGGTCCGGGCCGGCTCCCCACAGTCGCAGCGTGTCGCCGACCAGTGTGAGGGACAGCCCGACGACCGCCACCCACAAAGTGGCGCGGTGGTCGTCCCGTACCTGACGGCGCAGCGCGAACAGAAAACTGAGGAACACGACTTCGGCGGCCCACAGGGCGCCCACCATTCCAGCGCCCAGCCGCCAGCCGTCACCGGGGCCCCGCAGCAGTACCCATCCGGTCATGAACACGGATCCGGCGGTGACGACGCCGTCGAGCACGCGCCGCAGCCACATGCGCCGCCCCGTACCGGCGTCGGCCGCGACCACGAGACCCGCCATCCCCAGGCCGACCGTCACCGTCACTCCGACGACCACCACCGAACCGAGCAACGACCGCACGTCCAGGCCCCATACGGAGGGGTGAGCGGGCATCACGTCGACCGCGGCCCGGTACACACCTCCCGCGGCCGCGGAGCCCGCCATCAGCAGCAGGCGCGTCCGCACCCGCCCGCTCACCCCCGACGCGCGGAGCGCCAAGGAGACCGTCAACGCCCAGCAGCCGACAGCCGGCCCGATCCCCGTCAAGCGCGCCGCCCAACTCCGGACCGCCCACCACCCGGTGACAGTGAGCGCTGTACCAACAACATGAGGTGTGCCTTTCAACCGGCACCCGCCCGCAGGACCACCCTGCGACCGCCGGATCCGTCCGAGACGGTAAAGGACTCACCGCCGGCGACGAACGGGAAAGTCGGCTGATTCACCCGTACTGCGTAAGGGAAGATCGGCGGAACGTCTCGGCGGCCCTCCTCAGCAGCCCACTCGCGCGGTCAGCCCCGCCGTGCGCGGGACCTGGTCCCGGTAGGTCTCCGCCACGAACGACAGGAACGTCTCGACATCCTTGGGCTGGGAAGCCAGGCCCAGGGAGACACGGACGGCGCCGGCCGAGGGCAGCCCCAGGACCTCCAAGTAGGCATCCATGGAGGCGAGTTCCCTGCGCGCCGCCGCGCGCAGCCGGCGCAGTGACAGAGAGAACGCCGCCTCGCCCGCGCCCGGGTTGCAGAAGCAGCCCGTGCGCAGCGAGACACCGCGCCGGGCGCTGTCGCGCGTGACGATCCGCTCGTCGACGATCCCGCCGTCCGCGCCCAACAGGTTCAACGCGACCGTTCCCCCGCGCGCCGCGATGCTGTCCGGGCCGTACACCCTCACCATCGGTGATCCGTCGCTGTGCCGCAGCGCGCGCAGACCGGTCAGGAGGAGGCCGGTGAGCCGGGTGACATGGGTGTGGACGCGGTCCATGCCGATGCCGTTGATCCAGTCGAGTCCGGCCGCCACGTCCGGCACGGACAGGAAGTTGACCGTGCCGTCCTCGAAGGCCGCCTCGTCGTCGGCGAGGACGTGCCACTCCGCCTGGGCGCTGGCCGCGTGGATCGTACCGCCGGAGAACCAGGGCCGCCGCAGCCGGGCGAGCGCCTCCCTGCGGGCGATCAGGCTGCCGACTCCGGTGGGGTGGCCCAGGACCTTGTACCAGCTGACCGCGGTGAAGTCGGGGTGGAACCGGCTCAGGTCCAGGGTGTTGGTGGGGACGAAGGCGGCCGCGTCGAGCAGTACGTCGTAGCCGTGCGCGTGGGCCTGCTCGATCCACTCCAGCGGGTGCTGTACGCCGGTGAAGTTGCTCTGCGCCGGGTAGGCGAGCAGCCCCTGGGGGCGTCGGTGCCCATGGCCGCGTGCGGTGAGCGTGTCCGTCAGCCGTTCCTCGTCGATCCGCAGGTCGGGGCCGTGCACGGGCACGTACGCCGTGGTCGCGCCCTTGGCCCGGGCGTACTCCCGCAGTCCGTTGACGGAGTTGTGGTTGTCCAGCGACATCACGAGTCTGCCGCGCGGCGTGAACGGGTAGGCCTCGCCGACCAGTCGCAGGGCTCCGGTCGCGTTGGGCGTGAAGATCACCGCGTATTCGCCGGGGTCGGCGTTGAAGTGCCGGAGCACCGCGCGGCGCGCCTCGGCGAGCAGTTCTCCCGACGCGCGGGAGGCCGGGCTCTCGGAGTGCGGGTTGCCGTAACAGCCTCCGGCGATCCGCTCCGCGCTCGCGGTGACGAGCGAGCGCGGGGGTAACCCGGTGCCGGTGTGGTCCAGGTAGACGTGCCCGCCTTCGTCGAGGTAGCCGAACTCCCTCGCCCGTAACCCGGCGAACGACTCCGCCAGGTCGCCGGCTTCTTCAGGGGCGTGCGCGGCGGGTTGCGTCCCGCGGCCGCGGGCCTGGTCGGTGGCGCGTATGTGGCTGCTGGTCCGTGCCTTCTCCACAGCTCTCCCTCCGGTCGACCGGTCCGGCCCCCAGTGCTGTGCGCGGACGCGGCTTCCCTTCATCCTCCGGCTCCGGCGCGCCTGGTCGTACACGCTGTCGAGACAATCACCGGCCGGAGCGGCAGCGTTCCGGGCACACGTCACTTCTGGGATCAGGCGCCCCACCTGCCCCTGTCACTCCGGCGGTTCGCCGGGCAGTACGAGGCGGAAGGTGCAGCCCTCGCCGGGTGCGGTGTCGAGTTCCAGGCGCCCGCCGTGTCCCTCGGCGATGGTGGCCGCGATGGCGAGGCCCAGTCCGCTGCCGCCGCGGGCACGGGAGCGGGAGGGGTCGGCCCGGTAGAACCGCTCGAACACGTGGGCGGCGTCATGCGGGCTCAGGCCGGGCCCTTCGTCGGACACTTCCACGACGCTCACCGCCGTGCCCTCGGGCAGGGGCGGTGAGGCGCTGGTGCGCCCCGGCCGCTCGGATCCGCCGGCCGCGCCGCTGCGGGCGGTGCCGACCCGGACGTGGACAGCGGTACCCGGCGGGGTGTGGGTCCTCGCGTTCGACAGCAGGTTCTCGATGATCTGGCGGAGGCGGTGCGGGTCGCCCATGGTCTCGACCAGTTCCAGTTCGTCGGTGCGTGCTTCCGGCTCGTCCGTGCGTGCTACTGGCTCGTCCGTGCCCCGGGGGTTCTCCGGGGCACGCACGGGGCCGAGATCGACCGGGTGCGTGCTGTCGTGCAGGGCCGCCGCGCTGACGGCGTCCGCCGCCAGCGACAGCAGATCCACCGGTTCGTACCGGTAGGAGGGTTCCTTGTCCAAGGAGGCGAGCAACTGCAGGTCGTCGACCAGCAGACGCATGCGCTCCGCGTTCTGGGCGATGATCCGGTCCGCTTCCCGGCGTTCGCCCGCCGAGCGCCGTTCGGGACGCAGCGCCAGCTCCGCGTAGCCCTGGATCGCGGTGAGCGGGGTGCGCAGTTCGTGCCCGGCGTCGGCGACGAAGCGCCGCATCCGCGCCTCCGAGGCCTCCCTCTCCTGAAGCGCCCGCTGCAGCCGGTCGAGCATGGTGTTGAGGACCCGGCCGAGCCGTCCGATCTCGGTGCGGGCGTCGGTGTCCGTCAACCGCAGGCCGAGGTCGCCGGCGGTGATCTCCTCGGCGGTGCGCTCCATACGGGTCAGCGGGAGCAGCCCCAGGCGGACCACCCAGCGCCCCACGGCGATCAGCGCGGCGACCGCGACGCCCAGCACGACCGCGTCCAGCCACAGGAGTCTGGACAGGGCGCCGTCGACGGTGTCCAGCGGCAGGGCGACCACGGCGTTCATGCCGTCCGGCCCGGCGTACCGGACCACTCTCCAGCTCCCGTCGCCGTCTTCGGCGGAGACGGTCTCCGGGCGCCCGTAGCGCATCGCGAGGCCGTCGGCGGAGTCCGGCAGCCGAGGGGCCGCCTTGCGCCCCGCGCCCATGGAACGCTGCAGTCGCCTGCCCGTCGAGTCGTAGAAGTAGACGCGGAAGTCCGAGGGCAGCACGCTCGGGCGCTGCATCGCGTCGGGAAGGTCGTCGCGGAGCACGTCGGCGTAGAGGGGCGCCGGTGGGTGGAAGTCGGCGAGCTGCTGGTCGACCCGGTCCAGCAACCACGAGCGCAGCACCACCGAGCCGATCGCCTGCGAGGCCAGCACCGCCACGGCGGCCAGGACCGTGACCCCGACGACGAGCCGCCGTCGCAGTGCTCGCGGGGGACGCGGCAGGAGCCCTCTCACCGGTCGCCCGTCCCGGTCCGGTCGCGGGGCAGCCGCAGGCAGTAGCCGACGCCTCGTACGGTGTGGATGAGCGGCGGGTCGAAGCGGTCGATCTTCTTGCGCAGGTACTTGATGTAGGTCTCGACGATGCGCGCGTCGCCTGCGAAGTCGTAGCTCCACACGTGGTTGAGGATCTGGACCTTGCTCACCACCCGTGTGGCGTTCTCCATGAGATAGCCCAGCAGCTTGAACTCGGTCGGCGACAGCGGGATGTACTCGCCGGCGCGGTGCAGTTCGTGGGCGTTCTCGTCCAGTTCCAGGTCGGCGTAGCTCAGCACGCGTTCCGTGGAGGACGGCGGGGGCGCGGCGCCGGTGCGGCGGAGGATGGCCTCGATGCGCAACAGCACCTCCTCGATGCTGAAGGGCTTGGGCACGTAGTCGTCCCCGCCGACGCTGAGGCCGGTCAACCGGTCGTCGAGGCCCGTGCGGGCGGTCAGGAACAGCACGGGTACGTCGTTTCCCGCCGCCCGCAGCCTGCGGGTCACCTCGAATCCGTTCAGGTCCGGCAGCGTCACGTCCAGCAGCACCAGGTCCGGTGCCGCGCGCTCGGCCTCCACGAGGGCCGCCTGTCCCGTGTCGGCGCTGTTCACGTCGTACCCGGTGAGGCGGAGGGTGGACTCCAGCAGGGTGCGGATGCTGGGTTCGTCCTCCACCACGAGAAGCCTGCGCCGGGGCTTGTCCGCGGCCCGCTCGGTCATGACGCCGGTCCGTCCGTTCTGTGCTGGGTGTCGTGCGTACGGGCTGCCCCGGGGCTCATTGTGCGGCGCAGTCGTAAAGGACGTTGGCGCCGAATCCCATCATCCCGCTGTTCTGCTGCGACGACGTGCCGCCGTACTTGGAGGCGGGCACCTCGGTGCAGTTCTTCGAGATCCAGTCGGAGCGCTGCTGCGAAGGACCGCCGGACACGCCGGGGAAGCCGCCGCCCGAGTCCGAACCCAAGATGTAACGCAGTTGGCCGTCCTCGGTCCACTTCTCCAGTTGGGCCACCGAGGGCGCGTTGTCCGAGCCGGTGAAGCCGCCCATGCCGATGACCGTCTCGTCGCTGCCGAGAATGAACGTGCCGGCGGACATGGCACCGCCCTCCACGGCGAGCTTGATCCGTGCCTTCGGCGCCTGCTCGACCACGTAGTTCAGGATCTTGCGCTGGTTGCCCGTCAGCTCCGCACCGCCGCCGAACGCGCCGGCTCCGCGGGCACGCGAGCCTCCAGGAGCTCCGCCGGAGCCATTGCCGGGGAAGGAGGGCATCCCCCGGCTGCCGGAACCCGAACCGGAACCGTCAGGCGCACCGGGCATTCCGCCCTGCCCCTCTCCCGGCATGCCGTTGGGCGTACCTGAGGGCATCCCACCCGACGGAAGCTCACCGGACTGCCCCGACCCCGAGCCACCGGGGAAACCGGGCATGCCCGAGGGCGTTCCGGACGGCATGCCCGAGGGCTGGTTCCCGCCACCGGAGCCAGGAAGGCGCATGCCTCCTCCCCCGAATCCCAGGACCGCCGGTCCCGCGGTCGGGTTGGCTCCGCCCATCGCGCTGGTCGATCCGGGCACGCTCACCGCCCACGCACCCGGCGCCACCAGGACCGCGGCCACCGCGGCCCCGGCCGCCACCGCAGGCAGTCCACGGCGGCCGGTGCGCCGGGCGAGCAGCAGGAGGGCGATCGCGACGCATCCGGCCAGCAGCACCGGCCACACCAGCCAGCCGTTCCAGTCCGGGGTACGGCGGACGAGCGTCGCGGCCCACACGGCGCTCACCGCCACGGCGGCGGCTCCCACCCAAAGCGTCCAGCGCAGCCCCGCGCGGTGGACCCGGACGAGGGCGGCAAGCAGACCACCGCACAGGGCGGCGATCGCCGGGCCCAACTGGGTCGTGTAGTAGGGGTGGAAGATGCCCTGCTGGGTGGAGAACACGGCCGCGCAGACCACCAGCCAGGTCCCCCACAGCAGCCAGCCCGAGGCGGGCAGGACGGCGGAGTCGGGCAGCCCGCCCCGGCGCCGCAGCACCGCGCAGACCACCGCGACCGCCAGAGCGACGGCGCAGGCGGGCAGCAGCCAGCTGATCTGACCGCCCACCTGGTCGTTGAACAGGCGCCCGAGGCCGGCGGCTCCGCCGAACGAGATACCGCCGCCCATCGGGCCCTGGCCCCCGCTGTCCGAGCCGAAGACCCGGCCGAGCCCGTTGTAGCCGACCACGAGGTCCCAGGCCGAGCCGTCCTCGCTGCCCCCGATGTAGGGGCGGTCGGCGGGCCACAGGGCCACCATCGCGACCCACCACAGGGAGGACGCCGCCAGGACGGCTCCCGCGCCCAGCAGCCGCCCGACTCGCGGGATCCAGGCGCCGCTTCCTGCCACGAGCCAGGCGACGGCGAAGGCCGGGACGACCATCCAGGCGGCGAGCATCTTGGTGAGGAACCCGCACCCGATCAGGAAGCCGCTCGCACAGAGCCACCAGGTCGCGGCCCTGCCCTCGGCCCGCAGCGCCCGCGTGAGCGCGTACGCGGCCGACACCAGGAACAGGACGAGCAGGGTGTCGGGGTTGTTGTCCCGGTTGATCGCCACGGTGATGGGCGTCAGGGTGAACACCAGCGCGGCGGTCAGCGCCGCGCCCTCCCCCGCCCAGCGCCGCACGGTGCGGTGCAGGACGAGGACTGCGGCCACGCCCTCGATCACCTGCGGCAGGATCATCGCCCAGCCGTGCAGCCCGAAGATCTTGGTGCTGATCACCTGCGGCCACAGGGCGGCCGGCGGCTTGTCGACCGTGACGACCCCGGCCGGATCGTAGGAACCGAAGAGGAAGTTGGTCCAGCTCTGCCCCATCGACTTCACGGCGGCCGAGTAGTAGCTGTTGGCCCAGCCGAGCGAGCCGAGCGCCCAGCCGTGGAGCAGGGCTGCCAGGACGAGGATCAGACCGAGGGCGGCGGGCGCCGACCAGGCGGGCAGGGAACGACCCGCCGGATGCGGGTTCCCGTCGTGCTCCGAGGTCACGACGGACAGAGTGTGCGCGGAGTTGCTCATGAGGAAGGGAGTTCGCTCTCGTCAGGACCTGTGGGGGGCACAGCCGCGGAAGACGGCGGAGCGCAGCACGGTGAACCGCACGACGGTGACCATGACGGAGGCCGCTGCCAGCACGGCGGTCTCCGCGGCCGGTGAGGCGCCGGGATCGGCGTGCCGGAACCAGAGCACGGCACCGGAGGTGACCAGGTAGCCGAGGACGAACAGGCCGCCCGCCCCGAGGTGCGCCCGCGCCGGCCGGACGGTGGAGTGCCGGAAGGTCAGCCGGCGGTTCGCCTCGGTGTTCAGCAGCGTGAGGACGAGCAGGGAGACCAGGTTGGCGAGGGCGGGCGGCCACCAGCCGCGCAGCAGCCAGTACAGCAGGGCCTGCCCCGCGGTGGAGGCGACACCGATCGCCGCGAAGCAGACGACCTCCCAGGACAGCCCCGAGCGCCGGGAGGAGGGTGCGAGGACCGCGTCCGGGTGCTCGGCCGCCGGTGCCGGACGGCGCGGCAGGTCGACCCGGGCGTCACCGGACGACTTCAGCCGCGCCATGCGCCACAGGCCCCGCAGGTCCTCGGTCGCCGTACTCACCACGTCCACGCGGGTGTCGACGTCCTCGACCCAGTCGACCGGCACCTCGTGGACGCGCAGTCCGTTGTGCTCGGCGAGCAGCAGCAACTCGGTGTCGAAGAACCACGCCTCGTCACGGGTCACCCGCAGCAGCGGCCGGAGCACCTCCGTACGGGCGGCCTTGAAACCGCACTGGGCGTCGGTGAAGCGCGCCCCGTGCGTGAGCCTGATGATCGCGTTGTAGCAGCGGGAGACGAACTCGCGGCGCGGTCCGCGGACCGTCCGCGCACCGGGGGCCAGCCGGCTGCCTATGGCGATGTCCGAATGACCGCTGGCCAGTGGGGCGATCAGGGGGAGCAGACCGTCCAGGCCGGTGGACAGGTCGACATCCATGTACGCCACGATGTCCGCCTCGCTCGCGCCCCAGACCGTGCGCAGGGCCAGGCCGCGGCCCTTGCGGTCCAGGTGCACGACTCCGACGCCGGGCAGCTCCTCGGCGAGGCGGTGGGCCACTTCGAGCGTCCGGTCCGTGCTGGCGTTGTCCACGACGGTGATCCGCCAGGGGAAGGGGAAGCCGTCGGACAGGCGGGCGTGGAGCGTCCGCAGGCAGCCCGGCAGGGCGCGCTCCTCGTTGTAGACGGGGACGACGATGTCCACGGTGGCCGTACCGGAGCCTTCGAGTGCGGAACCCGTGGCGGGGCGGAAGGGGGCCGGATGCCCCACGTGAAGGCCGGAGGTGGTCATGTGGGGGGACGCAGTCATGGCTTCCTTGGGCGTGAGGGGACGACGGACAGCGGCTCCTTGAGCCCTGGTCGAGGGCCGGCGCCCCACTGTTGCCGTCTCCCCTGTGCGGACCGGGGGAGGAAGCAGGGAACTGACGGGGAGTCAGGTGCGAAGTCGGCCGGGCGGCGCGAGACGGTGTCCGGCGAGGGCGCGAGAAGTCCGGTCATCACGAAGGCGCACGGAAGGCGCACGATTCGACAGCCCGGCACGTCATTCGGGTCCTGCGGCCACCGCAGAAAGGGAGCACGCCCACGGCGTGAAATGCGCCCCGGCGGCGCCCTCCCGTGTCCGCCGGCGGCCGGGTCCAGCAGAGACTCCGAGGGGCATAAAGACACACGCCGGAACGCCTTTTCGCACATCCGCACAATCGGGTCGCGATAATTCATTTCTTTACGACCACGGCAAAAGAAGGGGAATCCTCCCGCAAAAGATCTACCTGTTCATATGATCCGAGTTTCCTGAGGGGCCTTGTCCTGAGCTCACCTCCTGCAGCTATCTGGGTGCTGCTCCGAATTCCTCGGAGCGGTCGAGAAACCCGCACACGTAAGGAGTGGCCATGAAGAAGGCATACGAGGCGCCGACCCTGGTCCGGCTCGGTACGTTCCGGAAGGAGACGGGGCTCCTTCAGCGCAACGGCCGCGACCGGCTGATCCTGAGCAAGAACTGACGACCGACGGTTCCTGACCCGACGTCATGAGTGAACTGCACGAAAGTGCGGGGACGGGCCCCGGCGACGCGCACTTCGCGGTCTTTCCCGACCGCGCGGACGCGGCCGCCGTGGCCCGCTCCTTCGCCCGCCCCGGAAGCCGGACCCTCGCACACGCGTCGGGCCGGCCCTGGCTGGTCGGCCAGTGGCACGACGACGAGATCGTGACGGCGACCGCCGCCGGCACCGCCGTCGCCGTCGTCGGCTGCTGCCCGATCGACGCCGACGAACTACGGCGCCGGACCGCACGACTGCGCGACCTCGCGGAGCTCGACGCACTGGCCCGTTCCCTCCCCGGCAGCTTCCACCTCCTCTGCTCCCTCGACCAGCAGCTCAGGGTGCAGGGCACTGCCTCCGGCCTGCGACTGGTCTTCCACGCGGAGATCGACGGCGTACGGGTGGCCGCCACCCGTGCCGACACGCTCGCCGCGGCCCTCGGCCACGCCCCGGACGTGACGGAGCTGGCCGTACGGCTGCTGTGGCCCGCCCCGTATCCGCTGTTCGAGACGTCCCTGTGGCGCGCGGTCACCGCCGTGCCCCCGCAGGACGCCCTGGTCGTCGGCGCGTGTGGGCGCACCGTTCGGCACACCCGGTGGTGGACGCCGCCCGAACCGGTCCGCTCCCTCGCCGAATCCGCGCCCCTGATCCGCGAGGCCCTGGAGGAGGCCGTCGGCGCCCGCACCCGGCAGGGCGGCGTGGTGAGCTGCGACCTGTCCGGCGGTCTGGACTCGACCTCGGTCTGCTTCCTGGCCGACCGCTCCCCCGCCCGCGTGGTGGCCAGTACGTGGCCCGGGCGCGATCCGGCGGACACGGACCTGTACTGGGCCGAGCAGGCGGCCAAGCACCTCCCGGACGTCGAGCACGTCGTCTGGGACGCCGACGCCTCGCCCCTTGTCTACGAGGATCTGCTCGGCATCGACGACCTCCTCGACGAGCCCACCATCGGCGTCATGGACCGCTCCCGGGTCCTGCACCACCTGCCCGCCCTCGCCGCGCGCGGCAGCCGGCTGCACCTCACCGGCATCGGCGGCGACCACGTGGCCTGGTGCTCCGAGGCGTACGTCCACCGGCTGCTGCGCACCCGTCCGCTGTTCGCGCTGCGCCAGTTGCGCGGGTTCCGGGCGCTGTGGCGGTGGCCGCTCGGCGGCACGGTCCGCGCGCTGGCCGACTCCCGCCCGTACGGGAAGTGGCTCGCCGACGCCGCCGACCACTTGCGCGGGCCGTTGCCCCCGTCCGTCGCCACGGGTCTCGGCTGGGGCATGGCACCGCGCCTGTTCGACTGGGTGACCCCCGAGGCCGAACGGATGGCCCGCCGGACGCTGCGCGAGGCCGCGGTGACGGCCGCACCGCTGCATCCGGACCGTGGCCTGCACACCGATCTGGAGCAGATCCGGTCGTGCACCCGCGTCATCCGGCAGTGGGACCGGATGGCGGCCCGCGCCGGCCTCGCGATGGCCTCACCCTTCCTCGACGACCGCGTCATCGAAGCGTGTCTCGCCGTACGCCCGAGCGAGCGGGTCACGCCCTGGCAGTACAAGCCGGTCCTGACCGCGGCCATGCGCGGGATCGTGCCCGAGACCTGCCTGCGGCGGGCCAACAAGGCGACGGCTTCCATGGACGCCTCCAACGGACTGCGGGAACACCGCGCCGACCTGCAGGCCCTGTGGGAGGACTCGCGGCTGGAGGACCTGGGGCTGGTGAACGGCGCCGAACTGCGCCGCCTCGCCCAGCGCCCAGCCTCCCCCGGCCTGACGGACGCGATCCTCTACTCCACCATCGCCGCCGAGGTGTGGCTGCGGGGGCTCTCCCGCCGCCCGACCCGCGTCCCGCCTCCTTGAGCCCCTGCGCCTCTGCGTCCTCGAGTCCCTGGGTCCCTGAGTCCTTGACCACAGCCACCACGTCAGAAAGGCCCTCCTATGACACTGCGGTTCGGCGACAACGTCTCCACGGCCGAGACCGACTACGGCACCGTGCTCCTGGACGAACGGGCGGGCGCCTACTGGGAGTTGAACCCGACCGCCACCCTGGTGGTGCGCACGCTCCTCGACGGCGGCGAGGAGACGGACGCGGCCGCCGCCCTGGTCCGCGAGTTCGACATCGACCGGACGCAGGCCCTGAAGGACGTCGAGGAACTCGTGCGCCAACTGCGCGGCTCGGGGCTGGCCTCATGACGACGCCGAGCGCGCTGGAACGCCCCACCGGTGTTCCCCTGGCCCGGCGCCTGGCCGCCCGACTCGTCCTCCTGCCCGCCATCGGCCTCGCCCTCCTGCCGCCCCGCCGCATCCGCGCCGTACTCGGCCTCCTGAGCCGCGGGGCGGCACCGGCCACCCGCGCACAGGCCCAGAGCGCGCGCGACGCGATGTGCGCCACCAGCCTGCGCTGCGCCGGACCGAAGGGGTGCCTGCCGCGCTCTTTGGGGGCGGCGCTGCTGTGCAGACTCGCGGGAACGTGGCCGACCTGGTGCACCGGGGTACGCGTCGTCCCGCCCTTCACCGCGCACGCCTGGATCGAGGCGGAAGGCGGCCCCGTGGGCGAGGGCGTGCCGGACGGCTACTTCGCGCCGTTGCTGGCCGTCGCACCACAGCCACGGCCGACGGACCGATGACCGCGGCGGCGGTGCCGGCCGACGGACCGGCGACCGGCGCCACGGTGCCGGCCGAGGCCTCGGTGACCGCTCCGAGGGGGCCCGCCGAGGCGCCCATGAGCGACGCGACGGTGCCGGCCGACGGGCGGACACCAGGGGCCGTCGGTGACAGGTCCACCCGAGCGGCGGTGGCCACGATGTACCGGCTCACCGCCGGGCACCGGTCCGCCATGGCCGTCGCCGTCGTCCTGACCCTCGTCGGCTCCGCCCTGGGGCTGGCCCAGCCGCTCGTCGCCAAACACGTCGTGGACGCGACCGGCCGGGCACAGGTCCCCTGGCCGCTGCTGGCGCTCCTCGGCGCGCTGTTCGTCACCGAGGCGGCGACGGGAGCCGTGGGGCGCTTCATCCTCGAACGGATGGGCGAACGTGTCGTGCGGCACGTGCGGCACGGTCTGGTGGGACGGCTGCTCCGGCTGGAGATGAGGGAGTACGGCCGTCATCGCAACGGCGACCTCATCTCCCGGGTGACCGCCGACACGACCCTCCTGCGGGAGGTCGTGTCGCAGGCCCTGGTCGACCTGGTGACGGGAAGTCTGGTCGCCGCCGGGGCGATCGTCCTCATGGCGTGGCTCGACGCCCTGCTGCTCCTCCTCGTCGCCGTCACCGTGGCCGCCGCCGCCGTGATCGTCGCCTCGCTGCTCGCGGGTATCCGGCACGCCTCCGAACACATGCAGGAGTCGGTCGGTGCCATCGCCGCCGACCTGGAACGCGCCCTCGGTGCCCTGCCGATGGTCCGCGTGAACCGCGCGGAGGAGCGCGAGGCGGCCCGTGTCGGCGTACGCGTCGAGGAGGCCTACGGCGCGGGGGTACACACCGCGAAGCTGGCCTCCGTCATGAGTCCGGCCGTCGAACTCGCCGTCCAGGGCTCCTTCCTCGTCGTCCTGGTCATCGGCGGCCTGCGCGTCAACGGCAGTGCCGGCTCCCTCGGTGACCTGGTCGCCTTCCTGCTGTACGCCTCCTACCTCGTCCTGCCGCTGTCCTCCGTCTTCCGGGCCGTGGGACTGGTCCAGCGCGGGATGGGTGCCTACCAGCGCATCGACGAGGCCCTGCGTCTGCCGGTCGAGCACAGCGCGCCGAGGGCCACCGCGGTCCTCGCCCACGCACCACGGCCGGCTCGGCCGCCCCTCGGCCCCGAGCAGCCCGCACTCGCCCTGCGTGACGTCCACTTCGGCTACGACCCGGCGCGACCGGTGCTCCAAGGTGTGTCCTTCTCGGTCGCGCACCGTCAGCACGTCGCCCTGGTGGGCCGCTCCGGAGCGGGCAAGAGCACGGTGTTCGCCCTGGTGGCGAGGTTCTACGAGCCGGACGCGGGAACCGTGTTCTTCGGCGGGCGGCCCGCCACCGACATCGGTCTCGACGCGTGCCGGCAACGCATCGCCGTCGTCGACCAGAACACCCATGTCGTCCACGGCACCCTGCGCGACAACATCACCTATGCCGTGCCCGACGCCACGGAAGCGGAGATCCGGCGCGTCGTCGAACTGGCCCGGCTCGACGAGGTCGTGGACCGGCTGCCCGGCGGTCTCACTGCGGTCATCGGTGAACGCGGCAGCACCCTCTCCGGCGGCGAGCGCCAACGCGTCGCCCTCGCCCGGGCGTTGCTGGCCCGTCCCTCGCTCCTGCTGCTGGACGAGCCCACCTCCCACCTCGACGCGATCAACGAGTCGGCGCTCACCACCGTCATGAAGGACGTCGCCCAGGAGTGCGCCCTGCTGGTCATCGCCCATCGCCTGTCCACCGTGCAGCACGCCGACCGCATCGTCGTACTGGACGACGGACGCACCGCCGCCTGCGGCCGCCACGAAGAGCTGCTGGCCGACAGCACCCTCTACCGCGAACTGGCGGCGAGCCAGATGCTCCGGCCGGGCGGGCCCAGGAGCGAGGGCGGGGGCGGACACGGGACGGACGGGCGATGAGGGGCGGCCGCCCCACCGAGGAACCCGGTCACGGCGGCGTGCTCACGGCTCGGTCCCGCGACCAGTCGTTGTCCAAGTCCGGCCCGGGGCCGGTTTACTTCGTACAGACGGACTTGCCGATGCCTTGACGATCCGTTCCCGACACGTTCAACCCACCGTCCCCGCATACGTTGTGTGCCGCACCTAAGTTCCTTCACCGTTGCGAAGGAAGGGACTCATGGACACACTCCGCGCAATCCGGGCTCGCGGGATCACCAAGTGTTTCGGCGATGTCGTCGCACTCGACGGCATCGATCTGGATGTGACGCAGGGGCAGATCCACGGCTTGGTCGGACCGAACGGCGCAGGCAAGACGACGTTGCTCGGCCTCCTGCTGGGCCTGGCCGTGGCCGACAGCGGCCGCCTGGAGATCCTGGGTACGCCGGTGGGGCGGGCGCTCGCCGCTCCTGACGGTGTCGCCGGTTTCGTGGACGGCCCCGGTCTCTATCCCTCGCTCACCGCCCGGCAGAACCTCGCCGCGCTGGCGGCACTTCGCGGCGGCGACGCGCGGACGGCGGGCATCGACGACGTGCTCGACCAGGTCGGGCTCTCCGGTGTAGCCGACGACCGGGCCCGCGGATTCTCCCTCGGCATGCGCCAGCGGCTGGGGCTCGCCGCCGCCCTGCTCACCAAGCCCCGGCTGCTCGTGCTCGACGAACCCGCCAACGGCCTCGACCCGGCCGGCAAGAAGCACGTACACGGTGTCCTCACCCGGCTCGCGGCGGACGGAACCAGTGTCGTGCTCTCAAGTCATCGCATGGACGACCTCGAGGCGCTGTGCTCCGAGGTCACCATCCTCGCCACCGGACGGGTCGTCTTCTCGGGCCCGCTCGGCAAGCTGGCCGCCGAGAACCGTGAACTCGACTACCGGTTGGTCACCTCCGACCGGCAGACCGCCCGCCAACTCGCCCTCGGCACGGCCGGGATCGGCGTCGTCGACGGCGCCGGAGCCCGGCATGACACCGAGGGGCTCGTCGTGAGCGCGCTGGTGCCCGCCCTCGACGAACTGGTGGCGGGACTCGTCCACGCGGGCGTCGCGGTGCGCGAACTCACACCCGTGGTGTCGCCCCTCGAAGCCGCGTTCCTCGCCCTCACCGAGCAGCAGGAGGCCGGCAGATGACCGCGACCGTAGTCGACGACCGGCCTGTCGTCGGTGCCGCACGCGTCTCGATCGCGCGCGGCTATCGCTTCGAACTGGTCAAGCTGGTCTCGCAGTGGCGGATCCGCCTGCTGGTGCTGGCCTGCTGGATCGCACCGGCGCTCTTCGTCGCCGGGGTGAGCGAGCAGAGCACGCTCCCCTCCGACACCCTCTTCGGTCGCTGGATGCACGCCACGGGGTGGGCCGGACCGCTGGTGATGCTCGGCTTCGCGGGCACCTGGGCGCTCCCGCTGCTGACCTCGGTGGTCGCCGGGGACGTGTTCGCCTCCGAGGACCGGCTCGGCACCTGGCGCCACCTCCTCGTGGCGGTCCGCTCGCCGCGGCGCATCTTCGCGTCCAAGGCACTGGCCAGCCTCACCGTGATCCTGCTGCTCGTGGCAGGGCTCGCCTGTTCCAGCACGATCGGCGGGCTGGTGGCGGTGGGCAACCAGCCGCTGGTCGGCCTCGACGGCCATCTGCTGGCACCGTCGGACGCCGCCGGGAAGGTCCTTCTCGCCTGGGTCTGCGTACTCGCCCCGACCCTGGCCCTCGCCGGGATCGGACTGCTCGGGTCGGTCGCGCTCGGACGGTCCCCGATGGGACTGCTGCTCCCCGCGCTCGTCGCGCTCGCGATGCAGCTCGCCCAGATGCTGCCGCTGCCCGTCGCCGTACGCCTCGCCCTGCCCAGCTACGCGTTCATCGCCTGGAACGGGCTGTTCACCGGCCCCACGCAGCTCGGACCGCTCCTCATCGGCATCGTTGTCAGCCTGCTGTGGGCCGTGCTCGCGACCGTGCTGGCCCACCTGCTCTTCCTGCGGCGCGACTTCACCAACCTGAGCTACGACGGCTCCGGGCGCCGCGCGATCGCGATCGGACTCCTGCCGCTGGCCGGACTGGCCGCCCTCACGGTCACGGTCGTCGCCGTGGCGACCCCGTCCGTGGGTTCCGGCATCCAGCAGGCCAAGGTGCAGCGGTCGGTCGCCACGGCGTTCGCCCACCTCTACCGCCTGCAGACGAAGCAGCTCAACCGCCCCGCCGTCACCGAGGCGCAGCTGAAGGCCACGGCCGCCTGCAACAAGGGCGCCGGCCAACTCGCCGCCGAGGGGCCGGGCAACGACTGGCGCTGCGTCGTCTCCTGGCACCTCCCCGACGTCCAGATCACCGGCCAGGCCATCTACCAGCTCGACGTCACCGCCGACGGGAGGTTCGTGGCCGATGGCGACGGACCGAAGGAAGTGAACGGCTACTTCCTGGTGCGGACCCCGGCCGGGGACGCGCCGAACCCGCTGTGGCAGTTCGACGGCAACGTCGAACTGATCTCCACTCCCTGATCTCCACTCCCTGATCTCCGCCCCCCGGTCGCCACCCCCTCCTGATCTCCACCCCCCGGTCGCCACCCCCCGATCTCCCCCCTCTCCCCCGAAGGGACAGCTCCATGCAGGTAACACGGCAGCGTCGGAGCAACGAGAAGGAGCAGTTCACCCTCCTCGGCAGACGCGTCGGCCGCCGGACCATGCTGGTGACGGCGGGCATCGCCGTCACCCTCGCCGTCACGGGCACCGCGGTCGCCTCGACACACCAGTTCGGCACCCAGCAGGTCGGCCAGGTCACCGACAACGGCCAAGTCGTCTCCGCCGACCAGTACATCGCCCCCTACGGCCACCGCACCGTCATCAACGACGGCAAGATCATGTCGTCCTCGGTCAGCCCGGACGGCGCCCACCTCGCGGCCGCTGTCGCCGACGGTGACGCGTCGCTGGTGATCATGGACCTCGCGACCGGGCAGGTGAAGCAGAAGGTCGGCACCAACGCGGCGGACGACCTGCGCATCAGCAGCGGCTCCGTCGGCCAGGAGGGCCCGACGTACTCGCCCGACGGCAAGCAGCTCTGGCTGGGCCAGAGCGACGGCTACACCAAGTTCACCGTCAACGCGGACGGCACCCTCTCCAGCCCGACGACCGTCTCGATCCCGGCCGACGGCTCCAAGCACGCACTGGTGGGTGCGGCGGTGTTCTCGGCCGACGGCTCCACCGTGTACTCGGCGGTCAACGGCCAGAACCGCGTGGTCGCCATCGACGCGGCGACCGGGACCATCAAGCAGAGCTGGGCCGTGGGCAACGCCCCCCGTGGCATCGTCGTCGTGGGCGGCAAGCTCTACGTCAGCAACGAGGGCGGCCGTCCCGCCAAGGCCGGCGACACCACCATGAACTCCTACGGCACCCAGGTACCGGCCAACCCGGACACCGGTGCCGCCACCACCGGCACGGTCAGCGTGATCGACCTGGCGGACCCGTCCGCCGCCGTCGGGAGCATCGACGTCGGCCTGCACCCGACCGCGGTGTACGCCAAGAAGGGCGCGGTGTTCGTCACCAACACCGCCGACAACAACGTGTCGGTCATCGACACCCGCAAGGACAAGGTCGTACAGACCATCTCCACCCAGCCGTGGCCGGAGGCGAAGGTCGGCTACGAGCCGGACGCGGTGACGCTCACCGACGACGGCCACCTGCTGGTGACGCTCGGCCGCGCCAACGCGGTCGCCGTGTACCGGTACAAGTCCCCGCAGGAGCCCGCCAGTTACGTCGGCCTGCTCCCGACGGACTACTTCCCCGCGGAGATCGCCACCGTGGGCAGGAAGGTGGTCGTCTCCAACACCCGCGGGATCGACGCCCGCCGCCCCAACACCAGTGGCGGCCACGGCACCCACGACACGACGTCGAGCCTGACGCAGTTCACCCTGCCGGACGACAGTGTCATCAGGTCCCAGACGGCCAAGGTCTTCAAGCAGAACGGCTGGACACCCGGCTCGGTGACGACGGCCAAGGGCGCGAGCCACGCCCAGCCGGTGCCGGTCCCGGCGCAGCTCGGCGCGCCCTCGACGATCAAGCACGTCTTCCTGCTCGTCAAGGAGAACCGCACCTACGACCAGGTCTACGGTGACCTGCCGCAGGGCAACGGCGACTCGACGTTCACACAGTTCGGCGAGAACGTGACGCCGAACCAGCACGCGCTGGCCCAGCAGTTCGGGCTGTACGACAACTTCTACGACGTCGGCACGAACTCCGCCGAGGGCCACAACTGGCTGATGCAGTCGGACAACCCGGAGTACACCGAGTCCTCGGCCGGTGAGTACACGCGCAGTTACGACACCGAGGACGACGTTCTCGGCCACCAGAAGTCCGGCTTCATCTGGACGGGCGCGCAGGCGGCCGGGAAGTCCGTCAAGGACTACGGCGAGTTCCAGTCGTTCGAGAGCAAGCCGTCCGGCGCGACCTGGCAGAACCTGTACTGCGACACCAAGAACATGGCCGCGACCGGGCAGCAGACCGCCTACCCCATCAAGACGGGCTCGGCGATCCCCTCGCTCAACAAGGTGTCGGTGCAGGGCTTCCCGCTGTTCGACCTCGACGTCCCGGACATCTACAAGGAACAGATCTGGAAGCAGGACTTCGAGAAGAACGGCCCGGCGAACCTGAACATGTTCTGGTTCTCCAACGACCACACCGGTGGCCCGCCGAGCCCCGCCGCCGAGGTCGCGGACAACGACCTCGCGGTCGGCAGGATGGTCGACGAGATCTCGCACAGCAAGTACTGGAAGGACTCGGCGATCTTCGTCGTCGAGGACGACTCACAGAACGGCCTCGACCACGTCGACGGCCACCGTGCCCCGGTCCAGATCATCAGCCCCTGGGCCAAGCACGGCACCGTCGACAGCCACTACTACTCGCAGATCACGATGGTCCGCACCGTCGAGCAGATCCTCGGGATCCACCCGATGAACCAGAAGGACAGTGCGGCCACCCCGATGTACGGGGCCTTCACCCAGAAGGCGAACAACACACCGTTCACGGCGGTGCCCAACCGGACCTCGCTGACCGACGGCCTGAGCACCCTGCCCACCTGCGGCGCGGACACCCCGGCAGCGCAGGACACCAAGGCGGCGCCCGCGCCGACGTCGGCGAAGGTGCCGACGGACATGCAGGCGACGGCGGCGAAGTGGCAGGCCTGGAAGTCGCACCAGCGACTGACCGGACCGAACGCCGTGCCCGACTTCGCGAACCCCGCGCAGATGAACCACTTCACGTGGTACGCGACGCACGGCTGGAAGAAGCCGTACCCCGGCGAGAGCAAGATCTACGCGCCGGACGACGTCCCGGGCGCCTACCTCCCGTCGCCCGACTCCGACGGCTGACAACCTGATGCTCCAAGAGGCCCCTGGTCGGCGTCCCCGCCGACCAGGGGCCTCTTTCACCAGGCGCCCACATGCTGAGAGCCCGCACTGAGCCACACACGTGATCGTGCATGATCCATGCGAGCCCCTCGACCGCCTACCGTGCGGCGGGGAGGCGACACACTGATCATGTGAGGAGATGGCGTTGTCCATCTGGGAAGCACTGGCCGTTCTCGCCGCCGGCGTCGGAGCCGGCACGATCAACACCATTGTCGGCTCCGGCACCCTGATCACCTTCCCGGTGCTGCTCGCGACGGGGCTGCCGCCGATCACCGCCAACGTCTCCAACGCCCTCGGCCTCGTGCCCGGTTCCCTCAGCGGAGCCCTCGGCTACCGCGCCGAACTCCGCGGACAGGGCCGCCGCGCACTCGTCCTCGGCCTCACCGCTCTCATCGGCGGACTCGGCGGCGCCGTCCTGCTGCTCGCCCTGCCCTCCGAGGCCTTCGACACGATCGTCCCCGTACTGATCGCCCTCGCGCTCGTCCTCATCCTGCTCCAGCCACGGCTCGCCAGAGCCGTACAGCGCCACCGCGAAAAAAACGGCACCTCCTCCCGCCCGGACGGCGGCCCGGTCCTCCTGGTCGGACTGCTGCTCGCGAGCGCGTACGGCGGCTACTTCGGCGCCGGCCAGGGGATCCTGTATCTCTCCTTGATGGGCCTGCTCCTCGACGAGGACATACAACGCGTCAACGCCGTCAAGAACATCCTCGGAGCCGTCGTCAACGGCGTCGCCGCCTGCTTCTTCCTCTTCGTCGCCGAGTTCGACTGGACGGCGGTCCTGCTGATCGCCGCCGGCTCCGCCCTCGGCGGCCAGATCGGCGCCAAGGTCGGCCGCCGCCTCCCGCCCATCGCGCTGCGCGGCGTCATCGTCGCCGTCGGCGTCATCGCGATCGCGCAGCTCCTGCTGCGCTGACACAGGACGGAAGCGAGCCGTCAACTCCCTTGGGTAAACGGGGGTTTGCGGATCGCGACAAAACGGAATGCGTTGTTCCACAACCTCGCCGCCATGTGTAGGGTGCACTCAAATCTGCGGAGAGGCGGGCCCTGTGGGACTGACACGTCGTGCGCTCATCAAGCGTGGAGCCGGAATCGCCGCGGGTGCGGGGGTGTTGGGCGGTCACGGGACTCCCGGCTGGGCCTCCCCGGCCGTGGACGGCCGGACGGGCGCGCATACCGTCAACGTGACCGTCACCCAGGCGACCAACGCCTCCGCCGCGCTGGCCCCGGACGGCCGAACCGTCGTCCTGGACCTGCTGAACCTGCTGTGGACGCTGCCCGCCGAGGGTGGTGACGCCGTTCCGCTCACCGGTGTCGAGGAGGAGGCGAGTGAGCCGGACTTCTCGCCGGACGGCCGCCGGATCGTCTACCAGGCCTACACCGACGGCACCTTCCACCTCTGGCTGATGAACGCCGACGGCACCGGGCGCAAGCAACTCACCTCCGGTGCCGCCGACCACCGCGAACCCCGCTTCTCGCCGGACGGCACCCGGATCGCCTGCGCCGCCGAGAGAGACGGCCGGTACGCGATACACGTCATCGACGTCGACAGCGGCGATGCCACCGTCTGGACCACCGGCACCGCGCAGGAGGCCCAGCCCTGCTGGACGCCGGACGGCACGGCGATCGCCTTCACCACCGGGACCAACGACGCGCCCCAGGCCATCGCACAGGTCACCGCCGACGGTACCCGCACCACCCTCGCCAAGGTCACCGAGGGCCGTCTCGCCGGGCCCTCCCTGTCCCCCGACGGCAGGCGGCTCGCCCACGTCCACCTCACCACCACCTCCGCCGCGCTCGTCGTCGACGGCGAGACCGTGTCCGACGACGGCGAGGACGTGTTCCCCTTCGCCGCCCGCTGGGCCGGTCCGGACGAGCTCCTCTACACCGCCGACGGACGTCTTCGCCGCCGTACGCTGCACGGCGCCCGCGGCACGGCCGAGGACATCCCGTTCAGCGCCCGCGTCACCGTGCCCAGGGTCGCCGAACGCCCCGCCTCCGCCCGGGACTTCGACGACGCCGGCGGCCGCGAGGTGAAGGGCGTCGTCGGTCCCGCGCTCTCCCCTGACGGCCGCAGCGTCGCCTTCGGCGCCCTCGGCGATCTGTGGATCATGCGCCGGGGCGGGAAGCCCGAGGCGGTCGTCGCCGACGGCCACCGCAACACCGACCCGGCCTGGCTGCCGGACGGCCAGGGCCTCGTGTACGTCAGCGACCGCGACGGCGGCATCGCGCTGTGGCGGTACGACCTCGCCACCCGCGCCAGTCGCCGCCTCACCGACACCGCCCTCTCCGCCGCCGCGCCCACCGTCAGCCCCGACGGCACCACCGTCGCCTTCGTCGCCGAGGGCGCCACGCTGCGCACCCTGGAGCTCGCCACCGGCGCCGTCCGCAAGGTCGCCGGCCCGCTCAACGCCCCCGGCCGCCCCACCTTCACCGCCGACGGCACACGCCTGGCCACCGCCGTCCTCGTCCCCGTCACGCCGCGCTACCGCGAGGGCCACAACCAGATCCTCACCGTCGACCTCTCCACCGGGGAGTCCCACTACAGCGAGCCCCTCCCCGGCGGCTCCCTCGCCAACCGCATCGACGCGGGCCCCGTCCACTCACCCGACGGCACCAGGACGGCGTACATCGCGAACGGCACCCTGCACATCAGCGACCTCGACGCCGACGGCCGCACCACCGGCACCGCCCGCCGGGTGACCGCCGAGACCGCCGACGCGCCCAGCTGGAGCGACGACTCCGCCACCCTGCTGTACCTCTCCGACGGCCGCCTCCGTCTGACCACGCCCACGGGAAGGGCCTCGGCCGTCCCGCTCCGGCTCTCCTGGCGCCCGGCGCTGCCCACCGGCCGTACCGTCGTCCGGGCCGGAGCCCTCTGGGACGGCACCGGCCCCGCTCTGCGGCACGACGTCGACATCGTCCTCGACGGCCACCGCATCGCCGCCGTCACCCCGCGCGGCGAGCGTCCCGTCCGCCCCGGGGACAAGGTCGTCGACGCCCGCGGCCTGACGGTGCTGCCCGGTCTCGTCGCCGTCCACGAGCACGGCCCCTGGGAGCGCAACGAACTCATGCGCCTGTGGCTCTCCTTCGGCGTCACCGCCCTGCGCTCCCCCGGCACCGCCCACTACGCGGCCGTCGAGGCCAAGGAGGCTCTCGCCGCCGGCCGCCGCACCGGCCCCCGTGTCTTCACCGCCGGCGACCTCGTCGACGGCTCCCGCGTCTACTACTCCTCGGGCCGCCCGGTCACCGACGAGGAGCAGCTGCGCCGGGAGATCGACAAGGCCCGTGCCCTCGGCCACGACATGGTCAAGACCTACGTCCGGCTGCCTTACGCCCTCCAGCGCGCGGCCGTCCGGGCGGCCCACCGGATCGGCCTGCGGTCCACGTCCCACTACCTGTTCGGCCCGCTCGGCCTGGGCGCCGACGGAGTGGAGCACATCGGCGGCACCAGCCGCTACGGCCGCCGCCAGAAGGAGACCCACCTCGGCCACAGCTACCAGGACGTCACGGGCCCGCTGGCCGCGAGCGGCATGGCCTTCACGCCCACCTTCGGACTGTCCGGTCTCGGCCTGTCCGCCGTCCGGGCCGCCCTGTACCGCCACGCGGAGTGGGCCCTGGACGACCCCCGGCTGACCTCCCTTCTCACCGCGGCCGAGTACGCGGAGGTGCGCGAGGGCGTCGAGGCGGCGCTGGCCGAGGAGCCGACCGCCGAACTCGCCTTCGTCGCCCGGCACGGCGCGACCGTTCGCCGCCTGGTCGAACAGGGCGGCCACGTGGCCGTCGGCACCGACAGCCCGCTCGTCCCGCCCGGCGTCTACTACCACCTCAACCTGCAGACCATGGTCCGTCACGGTGTCAGCCCGTACGAGGCACTGCGTTCCGCCACCGTCGAAGGAGCCCGCACCCTGGGCCTGTCCGACCAGCTCGGCACCGTCGAGCCCGGCAAGCTCGCGGACCTCGTCCTGGTCGAGGGCGACCCGACGACGGACATCGCGGCGGCGGCTGCCGTACGCCAGGTCGTCGTCGGCGGAGTCCCGCACACCGTCGCGGACCTGACGGCGGGGGCGACGGAGACGGCGACGGAGACGGCGACGGAGCCTGAGACGGCGAGGTCGACGGAGAGGTCGACAGCGACGAAGCAGAGCGGGAGGGCCGTCCACAACGCCGCCCTGCCCGGCGTGCCCCAGCAACCGGCCCGCGACCGCTTCTGGTGGCACCGGGAGGAGAACATCCCCCACTCCTGCTGCTGAAGACGGTACAGACATCGGTTGACTCCCCGCCCTCCGTCAGTTCCAGCGCTTCCGGGCAGGCCAGTTCACCTGCGACCAATACCCAGTCACCTGCGGCGAAGCCCAGCCTCCATTTTCTGATACGTCGGAGGTCTTCCCCTTTCACCACAGTGCCTGCACCATGCCTGGTGGTTCACAAACAGGAATGGGAGGCAGCTACGTGACCGTGACGCCTGGGGACGGGATCTCTCGAAGAGGTGTGATCGGTACGGCGGCCGCGGTCGCCGCGGTGGGCTGGGCGGCAGGGTCCGGCACCGCCTGGGCGGCGCCCGGCAAGGCCGGCGGGGCGGAGGGGCCGCACGAACGGATGGCCAGGTCCGCCGCTCTGCGCTGGCGGCGGATGCCCGGCGACTGGAAGGACGGCCCCTTCCTGGGCAACGGCCTGCTCGGAGTTCAGGTCTACCGAGGTGCGACGGCCAACTCCGTGAAAGTCATGGTCAGTCACAGCCAGGTGCAGGACCAGCGGCCACAGTGGCGTGCTCCGTACGGATTCTCCCGGTTACCCATCGGGCATTTCGACCTCACGCTCGCTGGTGAGGTGACCGGCGTCGACTGGACCCTGGACCTCTGGGACGCCGAGTTGCGCGGCACCGTCACCACCACCCGGGGCAGCGTCAGCTTCTCGATGCTGGTGCACAACGCCCGTACCGCACTGCTGATCTCCACCCGGCCCAGTGCCGGTGAGGAGGACGCGGCCTGGTCGTTCACATGGATGTCCGCGACCTCACCCCGTACGAAGGACAAACCCGCCGACTACACCGGCAACCCCGACCCCAGTGTCGGCTCCGCCGGAGACAGCGGGGCGACCAGGTACGTCGAGCAGCCGCTGGTCGCGGGCGGAGGGTGGACCACCGCCTGGCGCGAACGGCGCGTCGGGAGCGGCCGGTTGCTGGCCGCGCACATCGTCTACCGCTTCCCCGAGGACCTGTCGCGCACCACGGAGCTGGCCGTCGCGGAAGTGGCCCGCACGCTGTCCGCGGACCCGGACGACCTGGTGCGCGAGCACCGCGACTGGTGGCACCGCTTCTACCGGCGCAGCCTGCTGTCCGTACCCGACAAGCGCGTTCAGGACTTCTACTGGATCCAGCTCTACAAGGCGGCCTGCGCCACGCGGGCCGGCGGGCCCTCGATGTCCGAGTGGGGGCCGTGGTACCCGGAGACGGGCGGCAGCTGGACCGCTGTGTGGTGGAACCTCAACGTGCAGATCGCGACCTGGCTGATCCAGGGGTCCAACCACTCCGAACTCGACTCGGTCACCTCCACCTTCAAGGACTTCGAGAAGTACCTGCCGCTGTCCGTGCCGCCGGAGTACCAGGACGGGCAGACCTACGCCCTGGCGCACCCCTCCGACTGGAAGCTCCGCCCCGGTGCCAAGACCGTCGGCATCCCCGGCACGTCCACCAAGACCGACAACAACGGCAATCTCATCTGGGCCATGCACAACGTCTGGCTCAGCTACCGCCACACCATGGACACGTCGATCGTGCGCGACGTCCTCTTCCCGATCCTCGTCAAGGCGGTGAACTTCTACGACCACTTCCTGCACGAGGGCAGCGACGGAAAGCTGCACCTGCCGCTCACCCGGTCCCCCGAGTGGGCCGACGCCGAGGACTGCACCTACGACCTCTCCCTGCTCCGCTGGGGCTGCGCCACCCTCCTCGACTGCCTGCGCGTTCTCCGTACGAACCATCCGCGCGCCGCGCGCTGGCGTGAGATCCTCCGGCGCCTGGTGGACTACCCGCGGGACGCCACCGGGATCATGATCGGCGCGGGGAAGCCGCTCACCGAGTCCCACCGGCACTTCTCGCACATGCTGTGGCTGTACCCGCTGCACGAGCTGAGCTGGGACCGGCCGGCCGACCGGGAGATCATGCGGACCACCTTCGACCACTGGGTCAAGGACCGTGGTCTGTGGGCGGGTTACAGCTACGGCGTCGCCTCCTCGATGGCCTCCCTGATGGAACGGACCGAGGAGGCCCTCGACTTCCTCACCTTCTTCACCGGCGGCAACACCGTCAACAACGCCTGGATGACCCCGAACACCATGTATGTGGAGGGCGGAAACCTCGCCACCGAGAGCCCGCTGACGGCGGCTCAGTCGGTCCTCGACATGGCCGTGCAGAGCCATGGCGGGGTGGTGCGTGTCTTCCCCTCGGTGTCCCGGCGCTGGCCGGACGCCTCCGTCCAGGGCCTGCGCACCCAGGGCGCGTTCCTGGTCGACGCGGACCGCTCGGGCGGCCGGACCCGGTGGGTGCGGGTGCACAGCCGGGCGGGCGCGCCGCTCGTACTGCAGCACGGCATCGACGGTGCCATCGACGTACGGGACGAGCGTGGGCGGCGTCTGCGCTACCGGGAGACGGCGGCCGGCCGTATCGAGGTTCCGCTGGACCGGGGAGAGACGGCCGTCGTGCTCCGCCGTGGCACCGCCATGGACCTCGGCCCGCGCGACGTACCGGCCGTCGGAGACTCGAAGCCGTGGGGGCTGCCGGACTGAGCCGCCGCCTCACCGATCGATCACGTTGAGTGCGTCCGGCAGACGCGGGCTCGGGGGGGGGAGCCCGCGAATCCACCGTGCGCAACGCACAGTTTCAACGCCCTTTCAGGCCCGCAGTTTCTGGCAGTCCGATTTCGCGAGCCCCGATGAGCTGGGGCAGTCCATCCGGGTCCGGCAGTCCGTGCATCCCGGAATCCGGCTTGTCCCGGCCCAGGGCGCCCGGACCTGTGTGTTCACGCCCTTCTCGGTGCGGAGGCGAGAGGCGTCGAGAAGCACGCGGGCAAGATCCATCAGCTCGATGTCACCGCGCCGGAGAACAGCCTTGTGCAACAGATCCCACACTCCGGCCCTGGACCAGTTCATGAAACAGCGATGGGCGGTTGACTTCGAGATACCGAAGCACGGCGGCAGAGACCGCCAGGCGCAATCGCTGACCAGCACATAGATGACGGCCGCGAACAACGTCTCATCAGGTGTGCTCTCCGTGCCGCCGCCCTGTCGCCGTACTCGATGCTCGGGGAGCAGGGGCCCGACCATCTCCCACAAACCGTCAGGCACGATCCAGCTCCACCTTCCACCCGCCGGGTCGACAGCAGTCTGTGCCGGATACGACGTGTCGCTGCCGAGCAACTGCCTCTCTCCCCGCTCATGGCTCCCGGGCAGTTTCCTGGCGCGCAGTCGAGAGAGCCCGCAGGCGGCGTCGGCATCGGTGATGCGCGAATCGCGCCTCAGGGGTGGCTGGTTGCCGACGGATTCAGGGGTGAGCACGTTTCGTCCGACTCCATTCACGGCGGAAAGGGCCAGATGAAACTATGGGTTGAGAAGCATCAAAACGCGGCGGGGACCGCAGGACCGTACTAAGTGCTGGGAAGGCTGGTGCGGGGTCTCCTCCGAAATGAGGAGAGCGATCCCCACCATTGGGTGGAGCGTGGCTTCTCACGCAGAGAACGCCAGGTGACTCCCGTCGAGCCAGAAGGAGTCAGCCGCCCCGCTTGTCTCGTGCGCTGCGAGGAATGCGGGAAACAGCGCCGTGGCCTCTCCGGTTGAAATCCCGGAGAGGCCACGGCGGCGATATTCCGTCTGCCAGTGACTACCGGCCCACGGCTACACGTTCAGTTGGGAATTGACGGCGCCTGGAATCGATCCGCACGGAGGCGGAGGTCAGCCGACTCGTGGAAGCGGCGTCCGGACGGTCAACGATGCTCACGACGCCGCTGTCGCCGCCGGGCCACCGTTGCCGCCGTTGTTGCTGCCGTGGTTTCCGGCGTTGCCGTTGCCCTGACCCTGCCCCTGACGGTTGCCCTGGCCCTGACCGTTGCCCTGCCCCTGCCCCTGGCCGTTGCCCTGGCCCTGACCGTTGCCCTGACCCTGACCGTTGCCCTGACCCTGCCCCTGGCCGTTGCCCTGGCCCTGACCGTTGCCCTGACCCTGCCCCTGGCCGTTGCCCTGACCGTTGTTGAGGGTGCAGGTGGCGAGGGCGTCGACCTGCTGCCTGCCGACGGTGACCCCGATGGCTGCGGCGATGCGGTTGATCGTCGCGACACGGTCGTCTTTGAGCTGGCCGAGGATGGCGTTCTGGACGGCGTTTAGTCCACCCTGAGCGTTGCCGCCCTGACCGTTGTTCCCCTGAGCGTTGTTGCCCTGAGCGTTGTTCCCCTGAGCGTTGTTCCCCTGAGCGTTGCCGCCCTCACCATTGCCGCCCTGGCCGTTGTTCCCCTGAGCGTTGTTCCCCTG
>NZ_JBEYXP010000047.1:32554-100349 GCF_040704615.1 Streptomyces sp. NPDC046862
GAGCGTTGTTCCCCTGAGCGTTGTTCCCCTGAGCGTTGTTCCCCTGAGCGTTGCCGCCCTCACCATTGCCGCCCTGGCCGTTGTTCCCCTGAGCGGCGGCGAGCCGGTTGTTGGCCTCCTGGATCTGGGAGTTCAGTTGAGCGAGTTTGCGGCTGACCTCGGCCTGCGCGGCGGCGGGGACCGACCGGAGCCGGGAAGCGACATCCGGGCAGTTCACCGTCGATGCGGCCGACTGCGTCGGGCCATTGGCCTGATTGTTGGCGTTGTTGGGGTTGTTGGCGTTGGACGACTGCCCGGCCAGAGCAGAGCCGGTGATCACCGCCCCGGACAACACCACAGCGACTGCGCCGCCGATCATCACAACGCGGCGCTTGTTGTACTTCGGAAGAGCCCTGGACATGCGGATGCCTCACTCGGTTTCGGGGGGGGGTGGCATCGTCCGGTCGTCGACCGGACGGTTTCTCCAACGCGGGCGCCTGCGTTCGACGGGAGGTACGCGAACACGCGGTCACGTGTTCAGCAAGTTTCCAAATTTGCGCGACTTTCTTTCCGAAAGTCTTCCCACCAGCGTGTCCCATGTGGTATGTCGAGCGCTGGTTCGACGAGGGGCGCATGGAGCCGAATCACACCCGATCACTGCGGGAGGCCATGTCGACGGCCGTCTTGCGTAGCCGTGTCACCAGCGCATGCGCGACGGTGTGCACATTGGGGTCGGTATGGCCAGTGCGCACCACTTCGCCCAGGTGGCGATGATCGCACTCGGCGCCAGAAGGGCGCCGATCGCGCGCGGCAGACCGGCCTCGACGGTCATGCCCTCGGCGACGACGTCGGCGTCCGAGAGGCCCGCGTAGTCCGTTCCCGCAGACAAGGCGGACACGGTGGACGTGATGGTCGCGTGCGGTCGCACGAGGCTGGAGAGCCGGCCCTCCCTGCGCGCCCTGGAGGTGCCCCCATGCGTAGCACCGCAGACCGTGGCCGCATCTACCTCAGGTGCGGCTGCCTGCACTGGGACGACGTTCCCTCACCGAACACGTTCCCTACTTGCGCCGCACACCCTCCAGCAACGCGAAAAGCCGCCCTCCCACAAACGAGAGAACGGCTTCCGGCCTGCATCAAAGCTGTTCGGGACGACAGGATTTGAACCTGCGACCCCTTGACCCCCAGCTGCGGAGCCCCTGAGCGGCGCGCGACGGGTCGTACCTCAAGGTCGGTGTTCAGCATGCTCGGCCGAGTAAAGGAGTCTGTTTGCTCGGGCCTCCGCCCGACAGGGCCTCGTAAAGTTCCCGCGCACTTTCGACAAAGGACCAGATGATCTGTCAGTGATGCCGAACACGCAGGCTATGCCCCCTGTAGGGCGTACCGAGCAGGCGCCGACCGAGCGCCTGGCCGCAGGTTCGAGTCATCCCGAGGGCGGTTACACACGGTCTGGCGGGCGTTCTTCCCGAAAACTTCCCGAAGTTTGGCGGGTCTCTCTGCAGTCGGCACAACACGACGGCCTCTTGACTACCCTCCAAAGAAGGGCAAAACGGCATACGGGTTGAAGGAGTGGTGAATAGCCGATCATCCTTGGCGCCATGAGTCTCGCCTCCGCCTTGTTCAACGTGCCTGCTCCGGGCGACTACGCCTACGACTGAGCCTTGGTCGACGTGGAAACCTCGGGGCTCACAGCCCGGCGGGACCGAGTCCTGTCGGTCGCGGTGGTGACGATCGGTCCGGACGGCGAGCAGACCGGGGAGTTCTCGACGCTGCTCAATCCGGGCTGCGACCCGGGGCCGGTGGAGGTGCACGGGCTGACCGCCGATCGGCTGCAGGGTGCGCCAACCTTCGACCAGGTCGCCGGTCGGATCGGGGCGATGCTCCAGGACCGGGTCCTGGTCGCCCACAACGCCCAGTTCGACTACGACTTTCTGGCGCACGAGTTCGCCCGCGCGCGGATGTGGCTGCCAGTGTCGCAGCGGCTGTGCACCCTAGCCCTGAATCGTCAGTTGGATCCGCCGACGGACGACATGAAGCTGGACACCCTCGCCGCTCATTACGGCGTACCGCAGGTGCGGGCGCATGATGCGCTGGACGACACCCGGGTGCTGGCCGGGATCCTGCGGGCGTCGCTGCGCCAGATGGCGCGGCTCGAGCTGCCGTTGCCGCTCGTGTCCTGCCCGCCCCGGGCGGAGTCCCAGTTCACGCCTCAGCCGCCCAAGACTCCGTGCGCCTACCGCAACCCGGGCAGGCTGACTCCCGGCGCGCCACTCCAACAGGGGATGAAGATCGCGATAACTGGTGAGACCGCCCACGCCAGGGCGGAGTTGGTCCGGCGGGCGGTTGCCGCCGGGCTGAACATGATGACCTCCGTGAGTCGGCACACCAGCGTGCTGGTCACCAACGAGCCGGCGTCCGCTTCGGCGAAGGCCCGACGTGCAACCGCCGAAGGCGAGCCGGAGCCCGTGGCGTAGCACGGCCCTGCCCAGCAGTACGGCCTTATAACGAAGCACCCCCTGTCCTCGGTTCGCGCTGGGACATGGGGTGTGCTCTTTCCATGCGAACGACAGGAAGAGCGGTAGTACTGACGGTGTGCGCTGTCCTGCTGGGCTCCTGCGGCAATCCGGACGGCGCCGGCGGTGCGAGCGGTGAGGCGTCCAGGCCGACCGCCACCACGCCCGATCCCGACGCCACCCCCAGCAGCGCCCCCTCCTCCGCCCCCGTCCCTCGTGGGAAGGGCGGCAAGGTCCCCGGCGACGTGAACGGCGACGGCCACCCCGACTTCGCGTACACCGCGCAGTGCGAGGGCGACGAGCCGACGGACGGCAAGAACTGCATCGTCGTTCTGTACGGCTCGGACCGGGGGCTCGACCCCGCCGTACGCACCGTGCTGAAGTCCTCGGACGCCGCGACACCTGAGTACGTGAACACGTACCCGGCCTGGAACCCGGCTCTCACCGACCTCGACGGCGACGGGTACGCGGACATCCAGTACGGGGCGTCCGTCATCTGGGGTGGCCCCACCGGCCCCCGGCCCGACGCCCCGGACGTAGCCGTCCCCGGCGGCGCACCCGGCGACTTCGACGCCGACGGGCACACGGACCTGGCCGTCGTCGAGACACGCGTGCAGTACCCCGGATTCCGGGTCATGTACGGCCCGTTCGACCGGCAGGGCAAGCCCGACCACTGGGGCGATCTGCGCTCCAGCCCCTTCAGGGAGTCGTCCGACGAGGGGTACGGGCTGCACGCGGGTGACGCCGACGGCGACCGCACTGCCGACCTCCTCGCGACGGCGGGCACCGACGGCGGCCAGGGGCGGGCCGCCCTGCTGCGCGCGGCCCGCGAACCCGCACGACAGTTGCGCGTCGGCAGCTCCGTCGTCTTCGGCGACTTCGACGGCGACGGCAAGGGCGACGTCGTGGTCGGGGACAGCGGCAGCCGCAACGACGAACCGGGGTATGAGACCGAGGCCCCCGAGGTCGACGGCACACTCACGGTCTATTTCGGTGACGGCGGCGAGGCACAGCAACTGACCGGCCTGTCCGGGGAGTTCACCAGTGGCGACCTGGACGGCGACGGCTTCGACGAGCTGCTGGTGCAGCCGCCGACCGGGTTCGGCCCCAGCCGCCGCCCCGAGATCACTGTGCTGCACGGCACCGCTCAAGGGCTCGGAAAACGCACCACTCTCCGTCGCACCGGCCCCGTCCACGTCCCCGGCGCCAAACACAACCTGTCCGCGTACAAGCGGTACGCCGCCCTCGCCACGGTCGGCGACTTCGACGGCGACGGTCACGCCGAGGCCGTACTGCGCTGGTTCCTGCCTTCCGGCGGGCCGTCGTGGTGGTGGATCGTCGAGGACGACAAGGACGTACGGACGTTCACGGACAGCCCGTTCACCGAGACCGGGTTCTGACACGGCGCCGCTGACGATCGACGTCCTCTTTCAGCGCGTGCCAGCGCCGTTTTACCGTCGGCGACGCACTCGCCCACCCTCCCACGCAGCGCGCGACGCTGGTCCTCGCCACGCCCCCGTTCGGGAAGCTGTCCATGATCAACACTGACACGTACTGCCGAGACGACTTCTGGACGCCGACGGGTAGCGGCTGCCGGCCGAGCCGGGCGGCAGGTCCGTGATGCGGTGGAGAGCGGCGGCGGTGAGTTCCACGTCGGCGGCGCGCCGCACTGGCCGGCGTTTCTCCGCCACTCGCGCGGCGCTGCGGGTGCTGGGAATCGGGACGACGTCGTCGCCCTGGCGACCCTGCGCCGAGGCCCATGACTTGCGGGGGCCACGAGTCAGTCGCAGGTCGCGGGGTCGGCGTGGGCTGGGGGGTGGGGGTGGGGGTGGGGGTGCTCGTGCCGGTCGAGGGCGTTCTTTCGGCAAGGACCGGGTTGCCGCTCATACTCACCAGCCCCCTTGGCGGCTTGCGTCGGCGCTGCTACCTTCTGGCCGTCAGATGGTGACAACGTTGCCATGCGCGGCGCGCGGTGGCCGCCTGGCCCACGGGATCGATGAGCCCGGAGAGACGAGCTCGGGGGAGTGCCCATGCGCAGGTATGTGACGCTGGTCGTGCTGTTCCTCGTGGCCGCGTCTTGCCATGTATCCTCCGCCGCGGCGGCCACGGTCGCGGCAACTGCCCCGGCAGGCGGCGGTAGTTGGGTCGGGACGTGGTCGGCCGCGGCCAACGGTGGGGTGAGCGAGACCGGTTACGCGGGATACACGATCCGCAACCTCGTCCATACGAGCATCGGCGGAGAGCGCGTGCGGGTGAAGCTGTCCAACGCCTTCGGCACGAAGCCCGTGCTGTTCGCGCACACGACGGTGGGCCTGCAGCGAGTACCCGGCAGTGCGGCGATCGCGCCCGGCACCCTGCGGGACGTGACCTTCGGCGGGCAGCGCGCCGTGACGATCCCCGCGGGCACGGAGCTCTACAGCGACCCCGTGAACCTTCCGCTCGCCGATGCCGCCGACCTCTTCGTCACCACCTATACGCCCGACCCCACCGGACCGGTGACGTACCACTCCCTCGGGTTGGCGACGTCCTTCTACGCCACGGACGGCACGGACCACGCCGGCGACCTCGCCGCGGGCGGGCTGCCGTCGAAGACGCAGTCATGGCACTACGTCACCGAGGTGGACGTGGAACCGGGCGGCTCCAAGGCAGGCGCGGTCGTCACCCTGGGCGACTCCATCACCGACGGCGACCAGTCCACGCCCGGTGCCAACCGCCGCTGGCCGGACCGCCTGGCGGCACGGTTGCACGCGAGCCACGGCGCCGCCGGCCGGTTCGGCGTGCTGAACGCCGGCATCGCGGGCAACCGGGTCCTGCTCGACGGTGCCGGCCCCAGCGCGACGGCCCGGCTGGACCGCGACGTCCTGCAACGGTCGGGGGCCCGTACGCTGATCGTGCTCGAAGGGATCAACGACATCCTGCAGGGCCGGCACGACCCGAACCAGATCATCGCGGGCCTGCGGGAGATCGCCGACCGCGCACACGCCGCCGGCCTGCGGGTGCTGGGCGGCACCATCACGCCCTTCGGGGGCTGGGGATCGTACGGCGCGGACAAAGAGGCCGCCCGCGAGGGCGTCAACAGCTGGATCCGGTCCAGCGGCGTCTTCGACGCGGTGGTCGACTTCGACGCCGCCCTCCGCGACCCGGCCGATCCGCATCGCATGCTGCCGCGCTACGACAGCGGGGACCACCTGCATCCCGGCGACGCCGGCTACCAGGCGATGGCCGACGCCATCGACCTGCGCGCGCTCGGCCGCCCCGCCCCGGTGCAGCCGGCGCCGCCCGCCCCGCCGGAACGCTCGCTGTCCGTGGGTGTCGGGCCCGAACGGGCCGTCACGATCGCCGGCCGCCCGGGCACTGTGTCCTTGACCTCGCGCGTGACGGTCCAAGGTTCCGGCACGGTCCGCGGCAGCTTTGCCGTCACCTTCGACGGCGTACGTCAGCGGCATGCGTTCGCCGTGCGAAGCCAGGGGCGCTTCGCACAGCTCGATCTCACACAGGACGTACAGGTGCCCGCCACAACGGCGGCCGGGACGCACCGCGTCACCGTCACGGTGCGTACGCGCGGCGGCGGCCGGGCCTCGGCGGTCGCGACCCTCGACGTCGAGCGCGTGGGCTGTGGGAAGACCGACGACGCCTGCGCACTGGACCTCGGCGGTACGTACGACCGCGACTCGATCGCGTCCGCCGACCATCCCGACGACGGCGACTTCGACGGGCTCGGCTGGAGCTACGCCGCCGAGACGATGCCCGCGCCCGGTCCGGTCGTACTCTCCGGGACGCCGTTCAGTTTCCCCTCGGGCGCCGACGGCGTCGACAACACGGTGACCGCCCACGGCCAGACGCTTTCGTTGCCCGGTCTTCGCGCCCGCGAGCTGCGCGTGCTGGGGGCCACGAGCAGCGGGGCGGTGGACGACGTCGCCACCGTCACCTACACCGATGGTTCGGCTGCGTCCCTCCCCCTGCACTTCAGCGACTGGGCCTCCGGCCCTCAGGCGGGCGAGGACATCGCCGTCGCGGCACCGTACCGCTACCGCGCCGGCGTGGGCCGCGACGGGCCGCCGGTCGACATCTACGCGCGAACGATCTCACTCGACCCGGACCGGACAGTCCGCTCGATCACCCTTCCGGACCAGACACGGCTCAAGCTGTTCGCCGTGACGCTCCGGCAAAGCCGATAAGCCCGGGCCCCATGGCGTGCCCTCGAAGCCGAGCGGCGGAGCCGGCGCGAGATGGGCAGAGCTGTGCCCCCGGCTCCTCTTCAGCCGTCGGCCGGAGAGGAGCCGGCTGCGGATGCTCGGGACGGCCTTCGGCGGCTGCCTCGGGGAGCCGCCTATGACAGCGTGATCGCGTACACCTCCACACGCGCATCGTCCGGCAGCATCAGCGAGCGCATCACCTTGGCGTCGTCCAACTCAAGGGAATGGCCGAACAGCCGTACCGACGGCCCGTCAACGCCTTGGCCGGACTTGATCCGGTGGGGCATGTCGAGGACGACAGTGCTGCCGTCGGGGGCCGGTCCGGCCCAGTCGCCGACCTCGAGCGGGACCTCGGTGCTGCTGCCGTCGGCGTACCGGACGGTCAGCCGGGTCGTCACCGGCCCGTTGTGCGAGGCCGCCACCAGGCGCAGGGTGCCATGGCTGCGGGCGGGCAGCATCAGTGTCTGGCCGCGGGCCTCGACGAAGTTCGCCGCGGTGCCGGTCGGATCCGGGGCGTCGTACGTCACGCCGTTCCAGGTGACAGGACCGGCGGCCGGAAGCAGGTGGGCGTCGTAACTCCAGCCGCCGCCGTCGAAGTCGCCCTGGCCGGACTCCTCCGCGGTCGCCGTCCCGTCATGCAGCATGTCCCTGCTCAGGTCCACCGCGCAGCTCTCGTCCGCGACCGTCGCACACTCCGCTGCCGGGCGTACCTCGACGGTGGCCTCCCGGGTGACGCGGCCCGCGCCCTTCGCCTCGACCGTGACGCGCACCGGGTAGGACCCGGTGGCGGTGCCAGGCGGCACGGTCACCGCCAGGTCGACGGTCTTCTGTACGGGCAGGCGCAGGGAGCGGATCCGCAGCGGTGAGCGCGGAGTCGTCGTCACCTGCCAGCCGGTCGGCGCCTCGGCCGTCACCGCCACGCGCAGCTCACCAGGGGTCTGACCGAGGACGTCCAGAGTCAGGTGAGCGGTCTGGGCCGTGCCGCCGACCGGGACGATGTCGGCGGAGGTCCGCAGGGACGCGTCGAGGCGCCGACGGCCGTCTGCGGCCGCCTGGTTGACCGATGGTGGTTCGGCGCCCGCACCGGTGCCCCAGGCGGACGGCGCCGCACCGAGCCGGTGGACCAGAGTGCCGCCGTGCGCGACCTTGTCCCAGTCCAGCCAGGTGCGCCGTACGTCCCGGCCGTCGAACGACACCCGCTGGACGTACCGGTTGGTGTCGCTCACCCCCGGCGCGTTGATCGTCAGTGTGCCGCCCTGGCGCTTCCCGAACCGGCCGATGGTGACTGCCGCCGACTCGAACTGCGGGCTGGACAGCGCCAGGAAGCCGCCGCCGCTCATCGTCGGGTACAGGCCGAGCGAGGAGAACACGTACCAGGCCGACATGGTGCCCAGGTCGTCGTTTCCGGTCATGCCGTCGGGCCCGTTGGTGAACAGCGTCATCGCGGCGCGCACGACGGTCGCCGTCTTCGCCGGCGCGCCCGCCCACAGATACATGTACGGCGCGAGGAGATCGGGCTCGTTGTTCGGGTTGTAGGTCGGCTTGCCGTAGTAGTCGTAGGGCTGGGAGATCCAGTCCTCACGCGCCGTGCCCGCCGGGTCGCCGAGCAGCTTGTCGTAGGCGAAGAAGGAGTCGAGCCGCTTCTCGGTGGCCTTCCGGCCGCCCATCAGATCGACGAGACCCGCGGGGTCCTGCGGCACGAGCCACTGGTACTGGTATGCGCCGCCCTCGTGGAACTGGTGGCCCGCTTCGACCGGGTCGTACGGTGTCAACCACGTCCCCGCGGTCGTGCGGGGCCGGAACTGGCCGATCGAGGAGTCCCAGAGGTTGCGGTACCACTGGCCGCGCGCCGCGAACTTCCGCGCGTCCACGTCGTGCCCGAGCCCTCTGGCCATCAGGGCCAGTGACGCGTCCGCCGCCGCGTACTCCAGGGTGGCGGAGGCCGGGTGCGAGCAGTCGTTGTCGCCGCCCTTGTGCGCGCAGTCCTTGTTCAGCTTCAGGCCGGACGGGATGTATCCGCGCGTGCCGTACTGGTCCGCTGCGGAGCGTCCGTTGTACGGGGAGTCGGCGGGCGGGGTGCTGGTCGCGTTCTTCTTCAGCAGTGCGTAGGCCTCGTCCTCGTGCCCGGCCAGCAGGCCCTTCGACCATGCCTCGACGAGGAACGGCGTCACGGGATCGCCGGTCATGATGTTGGTCTCGCTGTTGGCCAGGGCCCACCGGGGCAGCCAGCCGCCGTCCTTGCCGATCGCCACGACCGACAACGCGACGTCCCGGGCGACGCGCGGCTCCAGCATTTCCAGGAGCTGGTTCTGCGGCCGGTAGGTGTCCCACAGTGACAGGTTCTGATACGGCGTGAAACCGGCGGCGGTGTGCACCGCGCCGTCGAAGCCCATGTAGCGGCCGTCGACGTCACCGGCCAGGTTCGGGTGCAACTGGGCGTGGTAGAGGGCGCTGTAGAACACCTTCTGCCGCTCCGGACCCCCACCGCCGATCCTGATCGAGGAGAGCTGTTTCTCCCAGCCGGCACGTAGCGCGGCGCGCGTGGCGTCGAAGTCGTAGGAGTCCCCGGTCTCCTGCGCGAGATTCTTCCGGGCACCGTCCAGACCCGTGTACGACAGCCCCACCTTCACGACGACGTCCCGGTCGGCGGTGGCGTCGAAGGTCGCCCAGGCACCATTGCCGCCCTCCCCTTCCGCATCGCGTGTGCCGGGCTCGGGAGTTGCACCGCGCCAGGTGCCGTGATCCTTGAAGGGGCGGTCGAACGTGGCGGTGAAGTAGACGGTGTGCCTGTCCTGTCCGGCGCAGAACTCTCCGGCACGCACCCGTCCCTCCACGGTGCGGTCGCCGACCACGTGCACCTCGGAGTCGAACACCTTCTGATTTGCCTTGCCGGTGTTGAACAGCACGTTCGCCGCACCGGTGGCCGGGAAGGTGTACCGCTGCCAGCCGGTGCGCCGGGTGGCGGTCAGCTCGGCATCGATGTCGTACGTCGTCAACCCCACCCGGTAGTAACCAGGGGTGGCTTCCTCGTCGTCGTGCGTGTACGTGGAGCGGTACGTGTCGGGGTTCACGCTGTCGACCGCGCCGGTGGTCGGCATGATGGGCAGCTCTCCGGAGACACCGCAGCCGACTCCGGAGAGGTGGGTCTGGCTGAATCCGTGGATCTTGTTCTGCTGGTGGTCGTATCCGCCCTGGCCGCCGGTGTCGGGACTGACCTGGACCATGCCGAACGGGGCGCTTGCCCCGGGGAAGGTGTTTCCGAAGTTCTGGGTGCCGATGAAGGGATTCACCAGGGCGGCCGGGTCGGAGACCGGCTCCGCGGCGGCCTCGGCCGACGGGAGCGCACCCCCCAACAGCAGGCCTGGTAAGAGCAGGCCGACGCCCACCGCGGTCGCGCGGGCCGTTATCCGTCTGAGGGACAACCCCATCGGGCAGACCTCCTTGACAACGTTGTCTCGGTTGGGACAGGGGAGAACGTGTCATGTCGGCCCGAACGCTGTCAATGACCCGAGCGCCGCCGTACGGGGCTGAGTTGGCCTGCCCGCATTCCATTCCCCCTTTCGGACGGAACTCGCCTCCGGTCCGGGGATTCGTCACCAACCAGCTCGCCACCGGCCGCGGCCGCACCACCCTCTACCGGTACCTGGCCACGCTGTCCAGCGCGCTGAGGAACGCCGTCCGCCAGCACCACCTCGTCATCACCGCGTCCAAGACCAAGCGAGTGTTCCCCGGGTGAGCGTTCAGACCTGCGCCACCTGGCCGCCACCCTCACCATCACGGCAGGCGTGCCGCTCACCGTGGTCTCCGAGACCCTGCGCCACTCCACCCTTTCGGCGGCCACATCCAACGGCTCCGCGAAGCCCTCAACCGGGTCCGCTCCCCCCCCCACCCCCACCACCACCACCACCCGGCCCGGCTTCCGCACCCCCGCAGACCGGCCCCAGATCCGGGCCTGCGACCACCAGCCGTCCAGGAACGCGAAAAGCCGCCCTCCCGTAAACGAGAGAACGGCTTCCGACCTGCATCAAAGCTGGTCGGGACGACAGGATTTGAACCTGCGACCCCTTGACCCCCAGTCAAGTGCGCTACCAAGCTGCGCCACGTCCCGATGCCCGTCTGACCTGGGGTTTCCCCGGGCCCAACGTGCACAGAAACAATACCGCACTCGGGCCGGTGGTCGCGCCCTCGTTTATGCGGGGCCCGGACGGGCGAAGCGGCGCTTGACCTCGAGTTTGGTTGAGGTTGCACGATCGCCTTATGTCGATCACAGCGGAACGCGCAGAGGACCACGGACGCACGCACGGGCACGCCGGCCAGAGTGAGGAGGAGGGGTACGCGTACACCGACCTGCCCCGGCTGATGGGGCAGATGACGGGCGACGAGAAGCACGGCCCCGCGGCCACGTCCACGCTGGACGTGCTGTGGGTGCTCTACGACCGGGTGCTGCGGGTCGGACCGGAGCGGATGGGCGATCCGAGCCGGGATCGGTTCCTGTTGTCCAAGGGGCACGGGCCCATGGCGTACTACGCGGTGCTCGCCGCCAAGGGGTTCCTGCCCGTCGAGTGGCTGCCGGAGTTCGGTTCGTACGACTCACCGCTCGGCCATCACCCGGACCGCGTCCTGGTGCCGGGCGCCGAGATCGGCAGCGGGTCGCTCGGGCACGGGCTGCCCCTCGCGGTCGGTACGGCGCTTGGGCTGCGGGCCCAGGGACTCGACGAGCCGCGCGTGTGGGTGCTGATCGGGGATGCCGAGCTGGACGAGGGCAGCAACCACGAGGCGATCGCGTACGCCGGGCCGGCCGGCCTCGACCGGCTGCACACCGTCGTGGTCGACAACGCCTCCGCCAGCCACGCGCGGCCGCGTGGCATCGCCGCACGCTTCGAGGCGGCCGGCTGGTCAGCCGAGACCGTCGACGGGCGTGACCACGAGGCGCTGTACGCCGCGTTCACGGCGCCGCATCCGGGCCGGCCGCGTGTGGTCGTCGCCCGCGTCGAGCCCAAGAACACCTGAACCGCCACCAGGCCTGCCCTCGGCTCTCCCTGCTGAACACACCCAGAGATCGCAACGCCCTCAAAGACCTGCTCAAAGACCTGAAGGGAATCCATCCCATGGACACCATGCGTGACCGCTTCGCCCCCGTCGTCTCCCGCCTGCTCGACGAGGACCAGCGGGTCGCCGTCGTCCTCGCCGAGATCGGAAAGGACGGGTTCGAGAAGGCGCGGCACCGGCATCCGGACCGCGTGATCAACGTGGGTATCCGCGAGCAGTTGCTGGTCGGGGCCGGTGCTGGGCTGGCACTGACGGGGATGCGCCCCGTGGTGCACACCTTCGCCAGCTTCCTCGTGGAGCGGCCCTTCGAGCAGGTCAAGCTGGATCTCGGTCACCAGGACGTGGGCGCGGTGCTGGTGAGTGCCGCCGCGTCGTTCGACTGGCCCGCCGGCGGCTTCACCCACATGGCGCCCGGCGACGTGGCCCTGCTGGACACGCTGGACGGCTGGACCGTGCACGTCCCCGGCCATCCCGATGAGGCGGAGACCCTGCTGCGGCACGCGGTGGGCCCCGGCGACGGCAAGGCGGACAAGGTGTACGTACGGCTGTCCGCGCAGTCGAACGAGCGGGGGTTCGCGGTCGACGGAGCCGCGTTCCTCACCGTCCGCGAAGGGCGCCGCGGTGTGGTCGTCGCCGTCGGGCCACTGCTCGACGCCGTGCTCGCCGCCACGGAGGGTCTCGACGTCACCGTCCTGTACGCCACCACTGTGCGCCCCTTCGACACAGCCGCCCTGCGCCGCGCCACGGAGGCAGCCGGAGCGGATGTCGTGCTCGTCGAGCCGTACCTGGCCGGCACCTCCACGGCCGCCGCGAACGACGCGCTCGCCGACGTCCCGCACCGCGTGCTGGGCCTCGGGGTCGGGCGCCGGGAGCTGCGGCGTTACGGGACGGTCGAGGAGCACGTGTCCGCTCACGGCCTCGACGCCCGATCGCTGCGGGAGCGGATCACGGGGTTCCTGGAGGCGGCCCCGGTACGCGTCTGAGGCCCTCCCGTTCGCCCGTCTTCCACCGGATCGCCGCCGGACCGGATGCTTTTCAGTCCTTCACCGGCAGCCCCAGTCCCGGATGCGCTTCGAGCAGCCGTGGCGGCGCCGCCTGCCGCCAGGAGTCGGCGAGGATGTCACGCAGTTCTGTCTCGTCCTCCAGGGCGGCCAGGCGGACCCGCACCCACGCGAAACCCGCCTCGTGGTCGGCGATCCAGAACTTGCCCGGTTCGGCCAGGACCAGCTCGTCCCGCTCTTCCTTGGGGCAGCGCACGGCGATGGAGGTCTCGTCCTCGGGCAGGGTGGCGAACATCTTGCCCGCCACCCGGAACGTGGGCATGCTCCAGGCGATCTTCTCCGCCGTGTCCGGCAGGGAGAGGGCGACACGTCGTACGTCTTCGGCATCCTGCATGAGACGCACCGTAGCGGGCGCCACTGACAATCACCCCTCACCCGGCGTGAGCCGCCGTCCCCACCCGCTTGTAGTAGATCGTCGTCGGCCGCAGCACGCCGGCGGGGCTCGCCGCGTAGTCGGGGATCGCGCCGAGCCGGGTCCAGCCGGCCGCGCGGTACAGGCGCTCGGCCGGGCTGTCGGTCTCGGTGTCCAGGTGCAGCAGGGTGATGCCGGCGGCCGCCGCCGCGCGTTCGGCGGTGGCCAGCAGCGTTCGGCCGAGCCCGCGGCCGCGGGCGTCGCGGTGCACCATCAGTTTGACCAGTTCGGCGCGGTGGCGGCTGTTGGGTTTGTGCGGGAAGGCGAGGCTGACGGTCCCGACCACCCTGCCGCACTCGCGTGCGGCCCACACGGCGAGCGCGCCGGTGGACACCTCCGTCGCGCGCCCCTGCCACCAGTCGAGGGCCGCCGCGCGGGTGAGCGGTGCGAGGAAGCCGATCGAGGCTCCGCCGTGCACGGTGTCGGTCAGCAGGTCGGCCAGTCCCTCGGCGCAGGCCGCCACCTCGGCTTCGTCGAGCCGGGAGACGGCCGTCACGGCAGCACCACCGCCAGCACGTACCGCACGTCGTCCGGTCCGGGGCACCGGAATCGCGTCGACGCCCACACCCGCAGCCGCAGACAGTCCCCGGCCGCCAAGCGGTGCTCGACGTCCTGGGCCGTGAAGTGCAGCGTCCCTTCCAGGACCCAGATGTGCTGTTCGAGGCCGGCCACCGGCGGCCTGTCGTACGCGATGTCGGCGCCCGCCACGAGCCGGCCCTCGACCAGTTCGCCCCGCAGTCCGGGATGCGGCGGCGACACTGACCGTCGTACGAACCCCGAGGTCCTGTCCTCCCACACGGGCTGCTCGGCCGCCCGTACGACGGTGACGGGCTCGGACTCGACCTCGCTCAGGAGCTGGGACATGGTCCGCCCGTACACGCCGCAGAGCCGGTTCAGCTGCGCGGCCGTGGGGCTGGTCTCGCCGCGCTCGGCCCGGGACAGAGCCGAGCGGCTCACTCCGCTGCGCTCCGCCAACTCCTCCAGGGACCAGCCTTGCCGGGCCCTCAGCTCACCCAGCCGCCGGGCGAGCCGGGCGTCGACGGCTTGCAGCTCATCCCGATCACTTCCCATATTCGGGAGGCTATCCCGAACGCGGGAGTACCGTCGAGCATTCTCCAGGAGCAGCTCATCCACACCCCTCCCCCATCCCTCCCGCGCCTCACTCCATCCCCGCCGCCTCGCTCAGCGCCTCCAGCACGGGGCGGATCAGCGGATGCTCCTCCGCGCCCCGGCGTACGGCGGCGAAGACCCGGCGTGTGGGCGCGATGCCGTCGACGGGGCGTACGACGACTCCGGTGAGGTCCATGCCGTGCAGGGCCGAGCGCGGCACGAGGGCGACGCCCGCGTCGGCGCAGGCCAGGGCGACGACCGCGCGGAAGTCGTCCGATGAGTGCTGGAGACGGGGCTGGAACCCGGCGCTCTCGCAGGCCAGGACCACGACGTCATGGCAGGGGTTGCCCGGGTACGGGCCGATCCACGGGTCCTTGGCCAGCTCCGCGAGGGGAACCTCGGCGGCGTCGGCCAGACGGTGGGTCACCGGGACGACGGCGTCGAAGGGCTCGGCGTACAGCGGGACGTGGGTCAGGCGCGGGTCGTCCGCGTCCGGGGCGCCCCGGTACTCGACGGCGACCGCGATGTCGATCTGCCGGTCCAGCACCATCGGCAGGCTGGCGTCACCCTCGGCGTCCTGGACACGGACGCGGATCCCCGGAGCCGTGGTGGCCAGCCGCGTCAGCGCCGGAGCGACGACGAGGACGATGCCGGTCGCGAAGGAGGCGACGGTGACCGTGCCGGCCGCACCGGATCCGTACGCCGCCAACTCGGCCTCGGCACGCTCCAGTTGAGCCAGTACGGCGTTGGTGTGGGCGAGCAGGATCTCACCGGCGGGCGTCAGCCGTACGCCCTTCGCGCCGCGCTCGACCAGCCGGTGACCGGTCTCCTGCTCCAGGGCGGTGAGCTGCTGGGAGACGGCCGACGGGGTGAGGTACAGCGCGGCGGCAGCCGCCGTCACCGTGCGGTGGTCGGCCACCGCACGGAGGATGTGCAGCCGCCGCGCTTCGATCACGCGACCGATTCTCGCAGCTCCGCCCGCGCGGCCACGAACGCGTCCACCGCGCGGTCCACGTCCTCGGTCGAGTGCGCGGCCGACAGCTGCACCCGGATGCGGGCCTGGCCCTGCGGGACGACCGGGTACGAGAAACCGATCACGTACACCCCGCGTTCCAGGAGCAGTTCGGCCATGCGCCCGGCCACCGTCGCGTCACCGATCATGACGGGCGCGATCGGGTGGTCGCCGGGGAGGATGTCGAAGCCCTCCTCGGTCATCCTGCGGCGGAACAGCGCGGTGTTGTCGGCGAGCCGGACCCGCAGGTCGTCCGCCGACTCCAGCAGGTCGAGCACCTTCAGCGAGGCCGCCGCGATCACCGGTGCGAGGGTGTTGGAGAAGAGGTACGGCCGGGAGCGCTGGCGCAACAGGGCGACGATCTCGGCGCGGGCGGCGACGTACCCGCCGGAGGCGCCGCCGAGCGCCTTGCCGAGGGTGCCCGTGACGATGTCGACGCGGTCCATGACGCCGTGCAGTTCGGGGGTGCCCCGGCCGCTGGGGCCCACGAAGCCGACGGCGTGCGAGTCGTCGACCATGACCATCGCGTCGTGGCGGTCGGCGAGGTCGCAGATCTCGCGCAGCGGTGCCACGTAGCCGTCCATGGAGAACACGCCGTCGGTGACGATCAGCCGCCTCCGGGCGCCGGACGCCTCCTTCAGCCGGGCCTCCAGGTCGGCCAGGTCGCGGTTGGCGTAGCGGAGGCGGCGGGCCTTCGACAGGCGGATGCCGTCGATGATCGAGGCGTGGTTGAGGGAGTCGGAGATCACCGCGTCCTCGGGGCCGAGCAGGGTCTCGAAGACGCCTCCGTTGGCGTCGAAGCAGGAGGAGTACAGGATGGTGTCCTCCTGGCCGAGGAACGCGGACAGCCGTGCCTCCAGTTCCTTGTGGACCTCCTGGGTGCCGCAGATGAAGCGCACGGAGGCCATGCCGTAGCCCCAGCGGTCGAGCGCCTGGTGGGCGGCGGCGACGACGTCGGGGTGGTCGGCGAGACCGAGGTAGTTGTTCGCGCAGAAGTTGAGGACCTCCCCGGGCCGTCCGCCCGCGGTGACGCCGACGGTCGCGGACTGCGGAGTGCCGATGACGCGCTCGGGCTTGTGCAGCCCGGCGGCGCGGATCTCGTCGAGAGTGGCGCGGAGATCGTCGCGTACGGAGTCGAACATGAGGGGAGGCTCCTGATGTGCTGACGCGGAAGGGGGTTATGTGGAGGGGGAGTTACGCGGTCCAGTCGAGGATGACCTTGCCGCCGCGGCCGCTCGCCGCGTCGGCGAACGCCGTCTCGAAGTCACGGTGGCCGTACCGGCCGGTGATCACGGGAGTGAGATCCAATCCGCCCTCCAGCAGCACCGACATCGCGTACCAGGTCTCGAACATCTCCCGGCCGTAGATGCCCTTGATCGTGATCATGGAGGTGACGATCCGGGACCAGTCGACCGGGAACTCCCGCGTGGGCAGGCCGAGCATCGCGATACGGCCGCCGTGCGTCATGTTGGCGATCATGTCGCGCAGCGCCTCGGGGCGGCCGGACATCTCCAGCCCGATGTCGAACCCTTCGCGCAGCCCCAACTCCCGCTGTCCGTCAGCGACCTGGGAGTTCGAGACGTTCAGCGCGAGGTCGGCGCCGATCTTGCGCGCGAGGTCCAGCCGCTCCTCGCTCACGTCCGTGACGGCGACATGGCGGGCCCCGGCGTGCCGGGCCACGGCGGCGGCCATCAGACCGATCGGGCCGGCGCCGGTGATCAGCACGTCCTCGCCGACCAGGGGGAAGGAGAGCGCGGTGTGCACGGCGTTGCCGAACGGGTCGAAGATCGCCGCCACGTCGAGGTCCACCGGCACCCGGTGCACCCACACGTTGGACGCGGGCAGCGCCACGTACTCGGCGAAGGCACCGTCCCGCCCGACTCCGAGTCCGACCGTGGCGCGGCACAGATGGCGGCGTCCGGCGAGGCAGTTGCGGCACTTGCCGCACACGAGATGGCCCTCACCGCTGACCCTGTCGCCGGCCTCGATGTCGGTGACGTCGCGCCCCGTCCCGACTACCTCGCCCACGAACTCGTGGCCGATCACGAGCGGAGCACGGATGGTCTGCCGAGCCCAGCCGTCCCAGTCACGGATGTGCAGGTCGGTTCCGCAGATCCCGGTTCTGAGGACCTTGATCAGCACGTCACCCTGGCCGACCTCCGGCTCCGGGACGTCCGCGAGCCACAGCCCGGGCTCCGCCTTCTCCTTGACCAGCGCCTTCACTGTGCGGCTCCTGTGCGTGAGGTCCCGGAGCGGGGCATGCCGAAGAAGCCGGGGCCCGGACCGGGGAGAGGGGTGGGATCTCGTGGGGAATTCTCGTGGGAAATCTTCCGTATGGTCCCGCCCCCGGTCCATCGAGGTTTTCTTAAGCGCGGCCGCAGCTTTCCTTCACACCGCGCCCGTCCCGGGCCGCCACGCACCCCGCCCCGGCCCACTCGGTACGAAGCTTTCGATCTTGTGCGGGCCGTATTGATCCTCTCGCCGCTTCTCGCCGTATTCCTCCTGAGAGGCACCACCCTGACCAGGCACCCCCACTGCCAAGGAGCCGAAAACCCGTCATGCTGCCAGCACCGCACATGGCCCTGCCGCCCACCGACCGTGTCCTTTCCCCGTTCACCGGCTGGACCCGTGAGCACTGGGAGGTGCTCGCCGACCGGCAACTCGAAGCGCTGTTCCCGTACGCGACACCCGGTTTCGCGCAGTACCGGCTGCCCGGCCGCGGCTCGACGTCGGGTGTGGTCGCGGACGGTCTCGAGGGTTTCGCCCGCTCGTTCCTGCTGGCCTCCTTCCGGATCGCGGGAGCCGGCGGGGCGGTCGATCCCCGTCTCACCGAACGTTACGTGCGGGGACTGACAGCGGGCTCGGACCGTGACAGTGGCGAGGCGTGGCCCGAACTCACCGACCGTTCGCCGCAGATGGCCGAGGCCGCGGCGATCGCGGTGGGGCTGCACGAGACCCGTCCGTGGATCTGGGAGCGGCTGGCCCCCGAGGTCCGGGAACAGCTCGTGGACTGGCTGTGGGGCTTCGTGGGCCGCCGGACGGCGGACGACCACGCACGGCTCTTCCAGGTGGTCGCCGAGCAGTTCCTGGCCTCGGTCGGGGCGCCGTTCCGGCAGGAGGACATCGAGACCGGCCTGGACCGACTGGAGGACTGGTACGTCGGCGACGGCTGGTACGCCGACGGCGACGGCCGCACGTTCGACTACCACAACGCCTGGTCCCTGCACCTGTATCCGCTGCTGTGGTCCCGGATGACGGGCGGCAACGACGGTGGTCGCGGCCGGGTCTACCGCAGGCGTCTGGCCGAGTTCCTCGCCTCCTACCCGCGGTTCTTCGGCGGGGACGGCGCGCCCGTCCACCACGGCCGCTCCCTGACGTACCGTTTCGCCGCGACCGCCCCGGTGTGGCTGGGTGCCCTGGCGGGCTGCACCCCTCTGGCACCGGGGCTGACCCGGCGTCTGGCCTCGGGAGCCGTACGGCACTTCGTGGAGCGGGGCGTCCCCGACGAGCGGGGGCTGCTGCCGCTCGGCTGGTACGGCACGTTCCTGCCCGCGACGGGGGCGTCGTCGGGGCCGGGCTCGCCGTACTGGGCGGGCACCGCCTTCCTTGGCCTGCTGCTCCCCGGCGACCACGCGGTGTGGCGGGAGCGTGAACAGCCGCTGCCCGTCGAGGAGTCCGACCAGTACACCGCGCTCCCGGCGCCGGGCTGGCTGCTGCACGGCACCCGGCACGACGGGATCGTACGGCTCGTCAACCACGGCAGCTCGCCGCGGGATCCCGCCGACGACGATCCGCACGCCACCCGGTTCGGTTACTCGACGGCGACGGCGCCCGAGGCGGGGACGCACGCCCGGGAACGCAACGTGGACGGCCATCTGGCGCTCCTCGCGCCGGACGGCACTCCGTCGCGCCGACGCCGCATACAGCCCCTGCGGTGCGCCGGACAGACGGCGGCGTCCCGTTACGACGCTCAACTGCCGGGCGAGGAGGACGCGTTCCCGATCGAGACGACGAGCGTGCTGCGGGGGCCGTGGGAGATCCGGGTGCACCGGGTGCGCGCCCCGGCGGGTGCGGCGGTCCGGGAGGGCGGGTACGCGGTCGCGGACCGGAACCGGCCATCGGCCGAACGGGGGGCGGGCTGGGCGCTGGTGCGGACCGCGCACGGGCTGACCAGCGCGGTGGTCGCCCTCCACGGCTGGGACGCGGACGCGGGCATCGCGCGTGAGGTGGAGGCCAACGCGTTCGGCCCGCACTCGGCCACTCCGTACCTGCGGTGCGGCGCCGGTCTGCCCGGCGGCAGCGGAATCTTCGTCACGCTGCTCGCGCTGACCCGGGACACCGTCCATCCGGAGGCCCTGCGGGAGTCGGTGCTGTGCGCGGTGGAGGGGGACGAGGCGCGGATCGCGTTCCCCGAAGGGGACACCGTCGTCGTACGGTTCACGGCGGGATGATCACGGGGTCCGCTTCCCGGCCGGACCCGGGGAAGCCCCTAGGGGAACGGCTCCCGGCGTTCGAGCTGCTCGACCAGTTCGGCGGCCATCGCCTTGATGGTCTCCAGACCGGTCCGTCCCCACGCGCGCGGGGTGATGTCGGCGACGCAGACCGTGCCGAGGGCGATGCCCGTGCGGTCGACGAGCGGGGCGCCGAGGTAGGAGCGGATGCCGACCTCGTCGACGATGGGGTTTCCGGCGAATCGCGGATACTCGCGCACGTCGTCCAGGACCAGTGCCTTGCGTCGGACCACCACATGCGGGCAGAAGCCGAACTCGCGGGGCATATGGCGGGACACCATGGTCTCGGCACCCTCCGCCTCGACGAGGATGCCGTCGGGCGTGTGCAGTCCGGCGAAGAACTGCCGGTGCTCGTCGATGAAGGTGACCATCGCGTACGGCGCGGAGGCGATCTCCGCGAGCCGCTGCGCGAATACATCGAATCCGAAGCCGGGCTCCGGGTGCGCGCCGAGGCCCAGCAGGCGCAGCCGCCGTACGCGCTCGGGGGCGTCCCGGTCCTCGGGGGTCAGCAGCAGCCGTCCGGACGGACGGGGCGGGTCGTAGCTCATGGCCGCGCTCCACGGCTCATGTCGTCCCTCATGTGTGGGCTCCATGGCTCGGAGCGTGCGCCGGTGTGTGCGCGAGGAGGTGACGGACCAGGGTGAGCAGGGTCTGCACACCGGAGCTGGAGATCCTGGCGTCGCAGCACACGACCGGGATCTCGGGGTCGAGGTCGATGGCGGCGCGCACCTCCTGCGCGTCGTAGCGGAACGAGCCGTCGAACTCGTTGATCGCGACGATGAAGGGGAGGCCACGCTGCTCGAAGAAGTCGACGGCGGCGAAACAGTCCTCCAGCCGGCGGGTGTCGGCGAGGATGACCGCGCCGAGCGCCCCCTCGGAGAGTTCGTCCCACATGAACCAGAATCGCTGCTGGCCGGGGGTGCCGAACAGGTAGAGCACGTGTTCCGGGTCGAGGGTGATGCGGCCGAAGTCCATGGCCACGGTCGTCTCGACCTTGTTCTCGATCCCGTCGAGGCTGTCGGTCGCGGCGCTGACCGTGGTGAGCAGTTCCTCCGTGCTGAGCGGCGCGATCTCGCTCACCGCGCCGACGAAGGTCGTCTTGCCGACTCCGAACCCGCCCGCCACCAGGATTTTGAGTGCGGTGGGAAAGGGATCAGAGCTGTCGTCGTAGTCCATCGAGCACTGCCTCCAGAAGAGACCGGTCTGTGGGGTTGTGGAAGGCCGGGGGCCTCTCGGTGAGGGCCCCGCAGTCGACCAGGTCGGACAGGAGCACCTTGGTGACCGCCGCCGGCAGCTGCAGGTGCGCGGCCACCTCGGCGACCGAGACCGGTGCCCGGCACAGATCCAGTGCCTGGGCGTGCTCGGGGCCGAGGTAGCCGAAAGGGGTGGTTCCGGTGGCCATCACCTGCGTCAGGAGGTCGAGCGCGGTGGTCGGCCGGGTCCTGCCGTTGCTGACCGTGTAGGGACGCACCAGCCGGCCGGCCGCGTCGTCGAGCCAGGGCCCGTCGCCGGTCGCGGCCGCGCTCAAGGCCGCAACGCCGAGGGTTCGACGGCGGGCTGCCTGGGCGCCGTCATCAGGTACGGGCGGACGCTCTTGACGAGCATCGCCATCTCGTAGCCGAGCACCGCGGCGTCGGCATCGCGTCCGGCCATGACGGCGAGACAGGTGCCGGAGCCCGCGGTGGAGACGAACAGCAGGGTCGAGTCGAGTTCGACGACGACCTGACGCACCTCGCCGCCGTCGCCGAAGCGGACGCCCGCGCTGCGGCCTAGGGAGTAGAGGCCCGAGGCCAGCGCGGCCATGTGGTCGGCGCTGTCCGGGTCGAGGCCGTGGACGGACTTCACGAGCCCGTCGCAGGAGAGGAGCACCGCGCTCGTGGTGTGCGGTACGCGCTGCACGAGGCCGCTCATGAGCCAGTCGAGATCGGAAACATGACCGGTCGGCGCGTCGCTCGCCATGGTGGATCGACTCCTTGGGGTACGAAGGTCTGCGGGAGCGGAGGGGCTGGGCGGGGATGTCGTCATCCGGGTGGTCGTCATCCGGTGGGTGTGCTCCCGTCGTGCCGGGCGGTGAGGTCGTGTCCGGGCGCGGACTCCCGCGTCCCGTGCCCCTCGTGGGGCGCGTGCGCCGTGCGCGCATCGCTCATGTGGGCCGCGTCCAGGGACGGCGGAACCACTGTCGGAGTGGTGTCCGGACGCCGTACGCCGAAGGAGGGCGCCGTGTCCGTGTGCGGGACGTCCAGGTAGGCGCGCTCCGCGTGGCGCACATCGGTGTGGAGGACGTCGGTGCGGAGGACGTCGGTGCGGAGGACGTCCATGTGGCTCGCATCGGTAGGGGACGCGGCGTCGGTGTACGCCTGCTCCATGGGAGTCGGCTCCATGGGAGTCGGCTCCATGGGAGTCGGCTCCATGGGAGTCGGCTCCATGGGAGTCGGCTCCATGTGGGCGGTGTCCATGCGGGTCGGCTCCATGGGGGCCCTGTCCATGGGGTCTGACTCCATGGGGGCCGGCTCCATAGGGGCCCGCTCCATAGGGGCCCGCTCCATGTGATGGGCCTCCGCGAGACCGATCCCCCGCTGGAAGGCGGCCATCAGACCGGGATCGTGGCCGATGTAGTGGTCCGGGTCCTGGCGGGGTGTGGGCACGGGGCCGCCGCGGAGCTGGGGAGCGATGTGCTCCTGGGCGCGCCGCCGGGGCAGTCGCGGCTTACCGATGGGACCGCGGGCCTCGCCGGTGCGCGGGACGGGTGGCGTGGCCGTGTTGTCCAGGAGGGTCCGCCGGTCGTCGGGGCGGATGCCGGGCAGTGCGTCAGCCGGGTTGGGCCGCTCCTGGCGGGTGTCGCGCACAGGCAGCCTGGTCGAGCCGCCCGGAGCGGTCGCCGTCTGCTGTCGCGGCGGTGCGGCGTGCGCGGTGTCCTGGACGGTGGCGGCGGGACCAGGAGCGGGCCGGCTGACGGTCTGTGGGGGCCGGGGGCCGGAGGGCTGCCGCCGGGTGCCGGCCGGCTGCTGCGGCTGTGTCCGCGGTACGTCGGCCGAGGCGCGGGGCTCCGTGCCGAGCAGTCCCTGGGGTACGACGAGGACGGCCTGGACGCCGCCGTAGATGTTGCTCTGGAGCCGGACGTGGATGCCGTGCCGCCGGGCGAGCTGCGAGACCACGAACAGGCCGATACGGCCGTCCTGGAGCAGGCTCGCGACGTTTACCTGGTCGGGGTCGGCGAGCAGGGCGTTCATCTTGTTCTGCTCGGTCACCGGCATGCCGAGGCCACGGTCCTCGACCTCGACGGCGAGGCCGGAGGTGACGATCTCCGCGCGCAGCAGCACCTGGGTGTGGGGGGCGGAGAACACCGTGGCGTTCTCGACGAGTTCGGCCAGGAGGTGGATGACATCGGCGACCGCGTGTCCGCGCAGGGTGCCCTCGATGGGCGGCACCAGCTTGACGCGTGAGTACTGCTCGACCTCCGCGATGGCCGAGCGCAGCACCTCGGTCATGGAGACCGGGTTGCTCCACTGGCGGCGGGAGACGGCGCCGCCGAGGACGGCGAGGTTCTCGGCGTGTCGGCGGATGCGGGTGGCGAGGTGGTCGACATGGAAGAGGCCCTTGAGCAGGTCGGGGTCCTCGACCTCGTTCTCCAGCTCGTCGAGGATCGAGATCTCACGGTGCACGAGGGACTGCAGGCGCCGGGCGAGGTTGACGAAGACCTCGACCTTCTGTTCGCTGCCGGCCTGGCTGGAGAGCTGGGAGGCCTGGACGACGGCGGTGACGGCCGCGTCCTGGGCATGCGCGAGGTCCGCGGTGAGCAGCTCGAACTCGTCGGCGTCCGCGGCGGGTCTGCCGCGCGGCTTGCGCGCGGGCGGGCCCTCACCGCGGCGCAGCGCCTCGACGAGGGTGCGCAGGTCGGCCTCGCCGCGGGCGCTTGTGCGGCGTAGGGCACCGAGGCGTTCGTGTACGGAGTTGGCGGCGCGGTCGGCGGCGATCGCGGCGATCACGATGCCCGCGAGGGCGACGCCGACGGCTCCGGCGAGCACGGCCCACAGGACAGGGCTGGGGCGTGCGCCGGTGGAACGGACGGTGAAGAGCACGGCCGCGCAGGCGCTGAGCGCCACCGCGATGGGTGGCAGCACCGCCAGACGCAGCAGCTGAGGCCGTATCGGCGTCTCGGGCAGCGAGGGGGCGGTGCGGGCGACCGGCCGTCCGTGCCGGCCGCTCTCACGGCGGTCCGCACGGGCGGTCGGTGCGCGAAGCTGAGACATCGGTGTCCTTGTACTGGTGCGTCGGGGGCGTGGGGGCTCCCGCGTCTGCGCGACCCGGGCATGCGCCATCGCGTGCCGGTCGAGAGAACCGAAGAATTCGGCCCTGTGTCGCCCGACGGCAACTCACAGTAGTCGCCAACGCGTCAGGACCGGTGCGCAGTTGACAAAGACCCCCGCAAAGCTTCCCGCTCTGGTATGAGCCTTCGTACGACAGGCCGATAAACCATCGGACATGCGTTCCTGACGCGGAAATCATCCGATCAGAGCTGGTCAGGAGTGGTCACTAAAAAGCAATGAGGGCCGAGGGGCAATGCAGCCCTCGGCCCTCGGAAACGATCGTGAATTCACCCGGTCGGAACGGTTTCCGGCTCCCCGGTGCCTTCCACGGTCTTGTCGGGGACGTCACCCGTTGTGGTGACCGGCCGACCGTCGAGGACGGGCCAACCACCCGTTGGAGTGACGGCGACCGCACGCCACCAGGGCTCGGACGGCACTGTCTCGCCGGTCGGCTCGAAGGGCTCGCCCGGGCGGGGCAGCGCTACGGCCGCGCCGACCGAGCGGGCGGAGCTGATGGTGCCCTCCCCCGGCTCCGCCCACGGATGCGGCGCCAGGTTGAACGTCGCCCAGTGGATCGGCAGCATCACCCCGGACGGGTTCCCGCCCTGGAGGTAGAGGTGGGCACGCATGCCCTCCTCCGGGGTCATGTGGATGTCCGGCCAGAACTCGCTGTACGCGCCGATCTGGATCATCGTGAGGTCGAAGGGGCCGTGCTCGGCGCCGATGTCCTTGAAGCCCTCGAAGTAACCGGTGTCGCCGCTGTGGTAGATCCGGTGCGCCTCGCCCGTGACGACCCACGAGGCCCAGAGCGTGTGCTGGGTGTTGCGCAGGCCGCGTCCGCAGAAGTGACGGGCCGGGGTGGCCGTCAGGGTGAGGCCGCCGATCTTCGTGCTCTCGGTCCAGTCCAGCTCGCGTATCCGCGTCTCGGAGACGCCCCAGTGCTCCAGATGGGCACCGACGCCGAGGGGCGCCGCGAACAGCGTGTCCGTGCCGGCCAGGGACTTGATCGTGGGCAGGTCGAGGTGGTCGTAGTGGTCGTGGGAGATCACGACGACGTCCACCGGGCCGAGCTCGGCCAGCGGCAGCGGCACGGGGTGCAGCCGCTTGGGCCCGGCGAAGGCGAAGGGGGAGCAGCGCTCGCCCCAGACGGGATCGAAGAGCACCCGGTGGCCGTCGATCTCGGCGAGCACGCTGGAGTGCCCCATCCACGTGGTGCGCAGTCCGCTCGCCGGCGGCCGGGCCAGGTCGGCGAGGGTGGTGGAGTGCACCGGCACGGGGCCGGTCGGCGCGCGCTGGGCGCGCTCCTCCTTGCGCAGGTAGCGCTTGGCCATGTCGAGCGCGGCGCCGCCCGCCGGGCGCACGCGCGTGCCTTCCGGGTTGACGAACACGCCGTTCGCGAAATTCGGCGACCTGCGGATCCGCTCCAGGCGCTCGCCGCCCGGATCCGCGCCGAAGGCGGCGGGACGCAGCCCGCGCAGCCCGGAGCTCGTGGAACGGAAACCGGACACGGCCACCTCCTGGTGAATGCGCTGAGGCATTCCATTATGGTCCGCCCCTCCGACAACGCCGGGCCCACCAGGTGACCGCGGGATGGCATGCTGAACGCCAATTCAGTAACAGCCGTCGGCTCACACCCCTGAGGAGACCCGATGCACGACCCTCTCATGTCGCTCACCTGGACCGATCACCTCACCGGCCGCCGTGGCTACCTCGTGGTGGACCGGCTGGTGCGGTCGGTCGCCAGCGGCGGACTGCGGATGCGGCCGGGCTGTACGCAGGAGGAGGTCGCGGGGCTGGCCCGGGGCATGACCCTGAAGGAGGCCCTGCACTACGACCCTGAGCGGCACCCGGAGAACCGCTACATCCCCCTGGGCGGTGCGAAGGGCGGCATCGACTGCGACCCCCGCGACCCGGAGGCGTACGGCCTGCTGGTGCGCTACCTGCGCGCGATGCGCCCGTACGTCGAGAGCTTCTGGACCACGGGTGAGGACCTCGGCCTCACGCAGGACCTGGTGGACCGGGCCGCCGCGGAGGTGGGGCTCGTCTCGTCCGTCCAGGCCGTTTACCCGCTGCTCGACGACGAGGCCAAGGCGCGGCGGCGGCTCGCGGACGCCTTCGCCCTGCGGGTCGACGGCATCGGGCTGGACGAGTTGGTCGGAGGCTGCGGGGTGGCCGAGTCGGTGCTGACCGCTCTCGACCGGGCGGGCGTGCCGCACTCCGGGACCCGGGTCGCGCTGCAGGGCCTGGGCACCATGGGCGGGGCCACAGCGCGCTTCCTCACGCGCGCGGGGCTGACGGTGGTGGCCGTCGCCGACGTCAAGGGCACGATCAGCAACCCTCAGGGGCTCGACGTCGAGGCGTTGCTCGCCGCCCGCGACACGTACGGGACGGTGGACCGCGCGGTGCTGCGCCCCGAGGACCGGGAGCTTCCGGGTGAGGCCTGGTTGTCGGCCGACGTGGAGGTGCTGGTGCCCGCGGCGGTCTCTTACGCGATCGACACGGGGAACCAGGAGCGGATCACGGCCCGCTGGATCGCCGAGGCCGCGAACATGCCGGTCCTGCCCGCGGCCGAGGAACTGCTCTGCGCGCGCGGGGTCACCGTCCTGCCGGACGTCGTGGTCAACTCCGCGACGAACGCCTGGTGGTGGTGGACGCTGTTCGGGGACATCGAGGCGGACGCGGAGGAGGCGTTCGCCCACGTCCGCCGCTCGATGCGCGCGCTCGTCGGCCGGGTGCTGGCCCGCGCGGAGGCCGACGGAACGACTCCGCGCACGGCCGCACACGTACTCGCCGCCGACCGGTTGCCGGTGATCGCGGAGCGTTTCGGCTGGTACCGGTGACGCCGGGGCCCTTGTGCGTACCGACGGACTAGGGTTGCCACGTGAGCAGAGTGCGGTTGAGCGTGGCTGAGCGGCGTGAGGAGTTGCTGCGCGCCGCCGTCGAGCAGATCGAGGCGCGGGGCGTGGCGGCCGTACGCATCGCCGACGTCGCCTCGGTGCTCGGGGTGAGCAACGCGCTGGTGCTCTACCACTTCTCGACCAAGGAGAAGCTGGTCGCCGAGGCGTTCACGTACGCCGCCGAGGACGACCTCGCCCATCTGCGGGGGCTGCTGGGCCGCCGGACGACCGCGCTGCGGCGACTGCGGGCGGCCGTGCGCTGGTACGCGCCGACCGGGCAGGCCAAGGGCTGGCGGCTGTGGATCGAGGGCTGGTCGGCGGCGCTGCGCGAGCCCGCGCTGCGCGAGGTGACGCGCGGGCTCGACCGGCAGTGGAAGGCCGCCATCACCGAGGTCATCGCGGAGGGCGTGGCGGCGGGCGAGTTCCAGTGCCCCGACCCCGCGGCCGCCGCCCTCCGCCTCACCGCTCTGCTGGACGGACTCGCCGTTCAGACCACCGCCTACGAGGGCGCCGTCTCCCGCACCCGCACCCTGGAGTGGGCCGACGAGGCCCTCGCCCGCGAACTGGGCCTGGAGCGCGAGGCGTTGACGTCGGCGAAGGCCTGAGCCACCGCCGACGACGGACGCGCCACCGGGCAGCCGCCCGGAGCGCGGGTCAGGTGCTGATCCCCGCGACGGGCTGGAGCGGACGTGGCAGTTGAGCCCGGAGCACGGAGTGCGCCGCCACCGAGAACACTCAGACCAGCGACTCGATCCGCATCTTGATGTCGTCCGGCGACAGGGTCCCCTTGGCCACCACACGGTCCCCGGAGGACTCGCCACGGAGGCGGCGGCCGATCCAGGGGGCCAGGTACTCGCGGGCCCAGTGGATGTCGTCGCGGCGGACCTCGAAGGTGCCGCGCGGCGGGAGGGGCGGCCACGGCTGGTCGGGGTCGGCGGGGATGTCGAGGCCCAGGACCTGCCCGGCCCGCAGGGCCACCCGGGTGTGGCCCTCGGGTGACAGGTGGAGCCGGTCGTTGCCCCAGGCCCGCCGGTCCTGCACCGTCTTCAGCGACCAGAGGTCCAGGACGGGGCAGCCGTACCGGTCGGCGATGGCGCGCACGTGACCGTTGTACGTGGCGATCTTGCCGCGCAGGTGCTTGAGGACGGGCACGCCCCGGGTGTCGAAGCCGGTGGTCACCAACACCGTGCCGACGGCGGAGGTGAGACCGGCGACGGCCCGCTCGAAGCGCTCGGCGACCTCGTCGGGGTCGGTGCCCGGACGGATGATGTCGTTGCCGCCGGCGCAGAAGGAGACCAGGTCCGGGGCGAGTTCCCTCGCGCGCGGGAGCTGGTCCGCGACGATCTGGTCGAGCAGTTTCCCGCGCACGGCGAGGTTGGAGTAGGTGAAGTCGCCCTCCGGACGCCGGTCCGCGAGGAGTACCGCGAACCGGTCGGCCCAGCCGACGAACGCCCCGTCGGGGCCGGGGTCGCCGACGCCCTCGGTGAAGCTGTCCCCCACCGCCACGTACGACCCGATCACTGATCTGCTGTCATTCTTCGAATCGTCTGCCACATCGGTCCATGATTCACCTCGGGATGTGAGCTACGCGACCGTAGGAAAGGGTTGACGTGCGGTGAGATAAGCCACTCGTCAAGTGTTGGTCAATTGCGGAATAAGCTTTTCATCAGGGGCGTTGAGCGAGCCGCCAGACCCGGAATCCGTTGATCCGGAAGTGGCTCCACGTGGTCCGGAAGGCGAAGTGCCCGCTCGTGTACGGCTCCGGGTCCTCGTAGTCGAAGACCAGTCGCCCGTTGTTCCACCACTGGACGGTGGAGCCGTCGGAGACGATCCGTACGTGGTGGGGCTCGTTGGCGACGAGCAGGGGTTCCGTGTAGTCGTGGACCAGCGGCCGCACACCCGCCTCGCCGACATAACGGCGCAGTCGTGTCGTGGTGTTCGTGTTGGCGCCGTATCCCACGTAGTAGGTCTTGAGGTAGTCGTACTCCGCGAGCGCGCCGCCCCGCTCGGTGGCGAAGATGTCGTCGGGCGACCGTACGTCGACGGCGTTCCAGAAGTTGTTGAGGTCGGACACCCGGTCGTTGACGCCGCCCGCGGAGACCGGCGTGGCGGTGTACTCGATGACGTACGGGCCTTCGAGCCGTTTCCGGAACCACACCGTGGCGCCGCTCGGCACGTCGATCTCCAGGACACCGCCCGAGGCCGTGACGGTGCCGCCGTCCTGCAGTTCGGTGGCCCACCGGCCGAGGCCGTGCCGGAAGCCGTCGGCCGCGATCAGCCGTCCACGGCGGTGGCGGGACGTGGCGCTCGCCGTGGGCACCGGCGCCAGGGCCGCGAGGGCGGCACCGGCGGCGAGGGCTCCGAACGCTCTGCGAGTGGTCATGACGCTACTCCTTGGTCGACCAGCATGGAAAGCGCTTGCAGTCGATCACTGTGCCGCCACTTCCGCACGCCTGTCGAGACGTCCTCCGGCCATGCCACACGACTGCGATGCGCCGGTCATGAGCCGGACACGCACGGACGCCCCGGAGGAGCGGACCGTGGGAGCGGACCGGAGGAGCGGCACGGAGGAGCGGCCGGGCACACCGAAGGCCGGGCCCCGTACATCGCAGGGCCCGGCCTTCACCGACGCGTGACGCGGAGGATGCGTCAGGTGCGCGGGGAGCGCGTCAGACGTTGACGCCCTTCGAGCGCAGGTACGCCAGCGGGTCGATGTCCGAGCCGTAGTCCGGACCGGTGCGGATCTCGAAGTGCAGGTGCGGACCGGTGACGTTGCCGGTCGCGCCGGAGAGGCCGATCTGCTGGCCTTCGCTCACGGTCTGGCCCGCGGAGACGGACAGCTGGGACATGTGGCCGTACTGGGCGTAGTGACCGTCGGCGAGCTGGATGACGACCTGGTTGCCGTACGCGCCGCCCCAGCCGGCGGTGACGACCGTGCCCGCGCCGACGGCCTTGAGGCTGGTACCGGTCGGGACGATGAAGTCGACGCCGGTGTGATAACCGCTGGACCACATGCCGCCCGGGGTCTTGTAGCCGGTGCCGATGGTGGCGCCCTCGACGGGGAGCGTGAAGCCGGTGCCACTGGCGTCCGCGCTCTGGGTGGTCGACGTCGTCTCGGCCTTGGTCTCGGTCTTCTGTGGCGCGGCCTTCTTCGACGAGGACGCGGTCTTGTCCGACGCCTTGTTGCCGCCCGAGGGCGCCTTGCCGTGGAGGGTGAGCTTCAGGCCCGGGTGGATGAGCGACGGGTCGGAGCCGACGGCCTCACGGTTGTCCGCGTAGATTCTCTTCCAGCCGCCGGAGACGTGCTGCTCCCGGGCGATCTTGGAGAGGTAGTCTCCGTGGCGGACCGAATAGGTCCGCGTCGAGGCCTTCTTGGCGGTGGCCGACTCGCCGGCCTGCTCCGCCGCGGCCTTCGCGCTGTTCTCGGTGACGGTCTTCTCGGAAACCGCCGTCGTCTTCTGAGAAACGGAGTCCGCGGACGCGGCATGGGCCCCGGTGGCCCCGATGAGCGGAAGTGCGAGTGCGGCGCCACCGGTTCCGGCGGCGGCTATGGAACGGGTGAAGCGCTGGGACTTCGGGCGGCGATGCTTACCCCTCGCGGGCATGACGAATTCCTCTCCGGCGCCTACGAGGTGAGCTGTCGGGTGCGGACTGGAGATGCCCGGCCGTACGCGCGCACGGCTTTACCCCAAGCCTGTTCCGGAGACCGGAACAGGCGGTACTGCCTGTGGGTCCCCCGCTCCTGCCGTGCACGGGTGAGTTGGCGGCTCCGGGCGGCGGCAGGATTCGGCGTCCGTCCGGATTGAGGGGAACGTAAGCGACTTACGGGCATCCGGACAACCATTGGGCTTTCCTGTGCGTCTGGTTCCCTCACCCTTTCAGGAATTCACCGTCACTCTCCGTAAATGAGCGATCTCCGCACTTTCTCAATCGCCCTGAGAATCGGCCAGCATTACGTGAACATGACGGCGACACAGCGTCACGGATATGACGCTGGTCACCCACCTTCGACCCACCCTGCTTTATTCCAGGGCTACTTGGACTCAAGGCTTCATTTCGGACAGAACACTCAGATGCGGCGCAGTCGGATAACTGCCGCATCGAAGTCGCCGCGCAGCCCCGTGGGCAGACCGTGATGCATCAGCACGGCACCCCGGTGCACTTCGCCCGATTCACGGCATTCATATGCATTCCCTGGATCGAGGCCGCGCAGCCGGAGCGGGGCGGCCGGCTCTCCGTAGTGCTGGGCCTGCAGCCAGGCGAGGACGACGACCTCGTCGCCATGGACGTACTGCACCGCGCTCAGCCCGCCGGCCGGGGGCCGCAGCCGGTACAGGTCGCCACGCTGCACGACGGGACGGATCTCCCTGTACAGCTCGACCCACTCGCGCGCCTCGGCGAGCTCCTCCTCACTCCAGGTCGTGAGGTCACCGCCGACGCCGAGGACACCCGCCATGGCGCTCACGAACCGGAAGCGCAGGGAGCTCACACGGTCATTGAGCTGGGTGTTCGGGCTGTCGGTCACCCAGGCGGCCATGACACGCGCCGGGTGGATCTGGCTGAAGCCGTGCTGGATGACGAGCCGGTCGAGCGGGTCGGTGTTGTCGGAGGTCCACACCTGGTCCGTGCGTGACACGACCCCGAGGTCGATCCGGCCGCCGCCACCCGAGCAGGACTCGAAGGCGACCCCCGGGTGCGCGGCCCGCAGCCGGTCGAGCAGACGGTAGAAGGCGTGCACGTGCTCGACCCACAGCTTCTGCGGGTACGGCTCGCCGGGCCAGCCGGCGTCGGTGAAGCAGCGGTTGAAGTCCCACTTCACATAGTCGATGGGCGCGCTGGAGAGCAGGGCGTCCAGCTTCTCCCAGAGATACTCCTGGACGTCGTCGCGGGCGAGGTTCAGTACGAGCTGATTGCGGAATTCCGTCCGCTTTCGTCCCGGTTGGAACTGCACCCAGTCCGGGTGCGCACGGTACAGATCACTGTCCGCGTTGACCATCTCGGGTTCGACCCAGATGCCGAACTGCATGCCGAGCGCGCGCACGTCCTCGGCGAGCGGCTTCAGTCCGGCCGGGAAGCGGTCGGGGTTGGGCGTCCAGTCACCGAGGCCCGCCCGGTCACTGGTCCGGCTGCCGAACCAGCCGTCGTCGACGACGAACAGCTCGACCCCCATGGCGGCGGCCCGGCGCGCCAGTTCGCGCTGCTGGTCTTCCGAGATGTCGAACTCCGTGGCCTCCCAGGAGTTGTAGAGCACCGGCCGGTCCCGGTCCGCGTCCGGGATGACGTACGCGCGCTGGTACGCGTGCCAGGCGCGGCTCGCCCCGCCGAAGCCGCCGTCGCTCCACAGTCCCGCGAAGACGGGAGTGGCGTACGAGTCACCCGCGGCCAGACGCAGCAGACCCGAGTCGTCGTAGCCGATGCCGCCGGTGATCTGCACACGCGCGTCGGGGAGTTGGGCCACGCAGATGCGCCAGGTGCCCGACCAGGCGAGCGCGCACCCGTAGACCTCGCCGCGCTCCTCGGTCGCCCCCTCGGCGTCGAGCGCGACCCACGGCAGGTGCTGGTGCCCGGTGTGGCCGCGCCGGCTGCCGATGACGTGCTCACCGTAGGTGAGGTCCGTGCGGACGAGCTGCGACTCGGCGGCCCACCGGCCGTGCACCTGGGACAGCCGCCAGCCCTCGCGCAGCGGCAGCGTCCAGGTCGCGGAGTCGGCGCGCAGCACCTCCACGTCGGCGCCCTCGTTGGTGAGGGTCACCCAGCGCTCGACGACGTCGTGGCGCATCCGGTAGTGCAGCGTGATGCCGAGCTCGTGGTCGCTGAACCGCAGCCGCAGTTCGTCGTCCTCGACCTCGTACGCGCGGAAGGTCCACTCGGTGCCCCGGACCTCGTCGGTGCGGACGGACAGCGCCGGCCGCACGAAGCGGGGGCCGCCCTCGACCGGGTACTCCTCGAGCCCGTCGATCTGGGACTCGAACCCCCGGTACGGGGGCAACGGCCGGGCCGCGAGCCCCTCCGCGTCGGCGATCCCGATCCGCGGTCCCCAATGGAGGTGCAGGAGGGTGTCGTCCTCGGTGAGAGACAGCGCGTAGCTGCTCGTGGGTCCCGAGAGCAGCCAGGTACGACCGTCTCCGCCGATCTCCAGCATCAAGCCTCCAACATATTCGAACACGTGCGATCAGGCCCCAACATCATCAAGTCCGGCGGGCCCCATGGCAAACGCTCGCGAGCTCCTGTGGACAACTCCGTGGCCTACGAAGCCATGTCGTATCGTCGAGGGCGCAACGTCGGTGTGCGGAGCCGAGCACCGCCGGCGGCCGGATGGGAGGAGCCCCCGTGACGCAGCAGGTCCCGTCGACCGAGCCGGAGCTGACCGGAGTGCGTAATTTCCGGGACGTGGGAGGCCTGCCCACCGTGGACGGCCGGCGTGTGGCCCAGGGGCGGCTGTTCCGCAGCGGTCACCTCGCGCACGCGACCGGCGAGGACGCCGTGTTCCTGTCCTCTCTGGGACTGCATACGATCTTCGACTTCCGCAACGCGGCCGACCAGAAGCTGGAGGGCCCGGACGTCGACCTGCCGGGCGTGCGAAACGTCAACCTGCCGCTGACGGACCCGGCGGACGGAGCCGAGTTCTGGAAGATGGTCCGCGACGGGGACCTGGACCAGCTGCGCGCCCTGCTCTCGGACGACAGGGCGGCGGGCCGCATGATCCGCTCGTACCGCACGATCATCCGGCACCGCACGGCCGAGCACTCCCAGGTGCTGCACGCGCTGGCCGAGGACAGCGTGCCCGCCCTGATGCACTGCGCGGCCGGCAAGGACCGCGCGGGCCTGTCGATAGCCGTGACGCTCCTCGCCGTCGGGGTGGAGCGCGACGCCATCATGGCCGACTACCTGGAGTCGGCCGCCGCCCACCGCCGCTACAAGGTGCACCGCAGCAGCACGTCGGCCAGTGCCTACTCCCCCGAGGTCATGGAGCTGCTCAACCCGCTGTTCGACGCGCGGGCCGAGTATTTGGAGGCGGCGTTCGAGACGATCGAGGAGAACTGGGGCGACGTGGACGCGTACCTGGAGCAGGGCCTGAAGGTCACGCCGGAGATCCGGGAGCGGCTGCGGGAACGGCTGCTGGACTGAGCCGAACGGCTGCTGGGCTCAGCCGAACGGCTCCGCGGGTCACCGCTTCGCGCCCGCCTCGAAGAGCAGATAGATGAAGGCCGCGAAGAGGTGACCCACCGCGATGTAGATGATCAGCCGCACCCACAGGGCACGGGGGAACTTGTCTTCGATGTTGCTCACGGGGCTTCTCCGGTGGTCGTCGGCCCGAGGCACAGCGTGGCCGTCGGGCTCTGCAGCAGGGTGTGGACGAAGAGCAGGTCGGCGCCGTCGTGGTCGGCGGCCGCGAGGCGGTGCGGGGTCAGCGAGTCGAAGTGGGCGCTGTCCCCCGGCGCGAGGACGTGCGACGTGTCCCCGAGGCGCAGCCGCAGCCGCCCCTTCAGCACGTACAGCCACTCCTCGCCCGGGTGGACCCGCACGACGTCGCCCTGCGAGCCGTACGGCACGTGCACACGCAGGGCCTGCATGCCACGCCCGGAGGCGCCCGCCTGCCAGTACGTCCAGCCGCCCGCGGGCGTCGGCTCCATGTCGGCGGCGCGGATGACCGCGTCCCGTTCGGCGACCGTCTCGCCGAGCAGTTCCGACACGGTCGTACCGTAGATACGGGCCAGCGCGAGCAGCATCGGCAGCGAGGGCTGGCGGCGGCCGGTCTCCAGCCGGGACAGATGCGCGGGCGACAGCCCGGCGGCCCGGGCCGCGGCTTCCAGCGTGAGGGAAGCACGTCGGCGCAGGGTGCGCAGCTGCGGGGCGACGGCGGGGAGGTCAGCGGGGTCTTCGGCCCCGGCGGACGGCTCCGGCTCGATGAGGCTCATGCCTCCATTCAGCCGGAGGATTACCTGTGGGGCAAATCTGTTGCCCCACAGGCAAAATTTCCCGCTGGCCCCCATGGGGACGGCTCAGCGGTTGGCCACCGCCTGCTTCACCAGGGTCTTGCCGAAGTCCCACATCAGTCCGCCACCGTTGTGCGCGTCGTCCATCACGTCGGTGAAGGCGTCGACGAAGCGGTCGACGTCCCGTTCGCCGATGACGAGCGGCGGGATCAGCTTGATGACCTCCAAGTGGTCGCCGGAGACCTGGGTGAGGATGCGGTGCCGCTGCAGCAGCGGTACGACGACCATCTGCGCGAACAGGCCCTTGCGCGCGGCCTGCAGCATGGTCCACCGGCCGCGCAGCCCCAGTGACTTCGGCTTCCCGAACTCGATGCCGATCATCAGACCCCGGCCGCGTACGTCGCTGAGCAGCTCGTACTTGTCGACGAGCGCCGCCAGCCGGGACTTCAGCCGCTCCCCCGTCGCGCGGGCGCCCGCGACGATCCGCTCGTTCTCCATGACGGACAGCACGGCGAGGCCCGCCGCCATGGCCTGGGCGTTGGAGCCGAAGCTCGCCGAATGGACGAGGACGCGGTCGATCGACGAGTAGACCTTCTTGAAGATCCAGTCCTTGCCGAGGGTGGCGCCGACCGGTACGTAGCCCCCGGAGAGCGCCTTCGCCACGCACACCAGGTCCGGCTCCACGCCGTCCTCGTGCTGGTAGGCGTAGAAGTCGCCGGTGCGTCCGAGCCCGGTCTGCACCTCGTCGGCGACGAGCAGCGCCTTGTGCCGGTGCAGCAGCTCCTGGGCGGCACGCAGGTAGCCGGGCGGGGCCTCGTGCACGCCCTTGCCCTGGATGGGTTCGACGATGAGGGCGGCGACGTCCCCCTTCTTCAGCTCCTTCGCCAGGGCGTCGAGATCGCCGAGCGGGACCGCCGTGTCGGGCAGCAGCGGCGCGAACCCGTCCCGGAAGCCCGACTCGCCGTTCACGGACAGCGAGCCGGTGGTCAGCCCGTGGAAGGCGTGCGCGCAGTACAGGATCCGCGGCTTTCCCGTCACGTACCGGGCGAACTTCAGCGCGGTCTCCACGGCCTCGGTGCCGCTGTTGCCGAAGAACACCCGGTCCAGGTGCGGGCTGTGGGTGAGGAGCTTCTCGGCGAGGAGCCCCGGCAGCGGCTGGCAGTCGAAGCGTGTGAGGTCGGCGAGGGAGGCGTCGAGGACGTCGTGCAGCGCCTTGCGGACCACGGGGTGGTGGCGGCCCAGGCCCATCACCCCGAACCCGGCGAGCATGTCGAGGTAGTCGTTGCCGTCCGCGTCCCAGAAGTGCGCGCCCTCGGCCCGTTCGTAGACCTTGTCGAAGCCGATGGTGTGCAGCATGCGCGGGAGCTGGTGGTTGAGGTGCCGGGTGTGGAGCTCGTAGCGCTCGGCACCTCGCTCGGCCAGGAGTCTGCCGAGGTCGAACTCCTCGGCCCCGGCTGCGGGTTCCGCGGTGGTCATTCCTGTTTCTCCATGGCGGGTTTCTCCTTGGCGAGCTCGTCCTTGGCGGCCAGGCAGGCGCTGATCCGCCCGGCGATCTCGACCGGTGTGAGGCCGATGTCGGCCAGTACCTCACCCCGCTTGGCGTGCGCGAGGAACTGCTCCGGGATGCCGAACCGCCGTACGGGCACGTCCACGTCGGCGTCCCCGAGGGCGAGAGCGACCGCCGCGCCGACGCCGGACGCCCGGCTGTTGTCCTCCACCACGGCCACCACACGGTGCTCGGCGGCGAGCCCGGGCAGCGCGGAGTCGACGGGCTTGACCCAGCGCGGGTCGACGACGGTGCAGCCGACGCCGCGGGCATCGAGCAGTTCCGCGGCCTGGAGGCAGACCGGCGCCATGACACCGACGGCCACCAGCAGCACCTCCGGGAGGCCCGGTGAGCGGTGCAGCACGTCCATGCCGCCCACGTGGTCGACCGCCGGGATCTCCGGTCCCACGGACTCCTTGGGGAAGCGGACCAGCGTCGGCGCGTCGTCGACGGTGACCGCCTCGCGCAGCTGGGCGCGCAGCTGGTCGGCGTCGCGCGGCGCCGCGATGCGCAGCCCGGGGACGACCTGGAGGATCGACATGTCCCACATGCCGTTGTGCGACGCGCCGTCGACGCCCGTGACACCGGCCCGGTCCAGCACGAAGGTGACCCCGCACCGGTGCAGCGCGACGTCCATCAGCAGCTGGTCGAAGGCACGGTTGAGGAAGGTGGCGTAGACGGCGACGACCGGATGGAGGCCGCCGGTCGCGAGTCCGGCCGCCGACACCGCGGCGTGCTGCTCGGCTATCCCCACGTCCCACACACGGTCGGGGAACCGCTCCGCGAACCTGCCGAGCCCCACCGGGTGGAGCATGGCCGCCGTGATCGCCACGACGTCCTCGCGCTCCTCGCCGATCCGTACGATCTCGTCGCCGAACACCGAGGTCCAGGAGGGGCCGCCCGCGGGCGACAGTGGCTCGCAGGTGAGCGGGTCCATCACGCCGACGGTGTGGAAGTGGTCCTCCTCGTGGGCGATCGCGGGCTCGTACCCGCGGCCCTTCTCGGTGAGGCAGTGGACCAGTACGGGCCCGTGGAAGCGTTTGGCGCGCCTGAGCGCGGACTCCACGGCTCCCAGGTCGTGCCCGTCGATCGGCCCGACGTACTTCAGGCCCAGGTCCTCGAACATGCCCTGCGGGGCGAAGGCGTCCTTGAAGCCCTTCTTCGCGCCGTGCAGCGACTCGTAGAGGGTGGTGCCGATGACCGGTGTCCGCAGCAGGACGTCCTTGCCCCAGGCGAGCACCTGCTCGTAGCTGTCGGTGGTGCGCAGGGTCGCGAGGTGGTTGGCGAGGCCGCCGATCGTGGGGGCGTACGAGCGCTCGTTGTCGTTGACGACGATGATCAGTGGACGGTCCTTGGCGGCGGCGATGTTGTTGAGCGCCTCCCACGCCATGCCGCCGGTGAGGGCACCGTCACCGATGACCGCGACGACATGCCCCTTCTCCCTCTGCACCTGGCGGGCCTTGGCGAGCCCGTCCGCCCAGCCGAGGGCGGTCGAGGCGTGGCTGTTCTCGATGACGTCGTGCTCGGACTCCTCGCGGGACGGGTAGCCGGACAGGCCGCCCTTGCCGCGCAGTTTGGAGAAGTCCTGACGACCTGTCAGCAGCTTGTGCACATAGCTCTGGTGGCCGGTGTCCCACAGGATGCGGTCGACGGGTGACTCGAAGACCCGGTGGAGCGCGATGGACAGTTCCACCACTCCCAGGTTGGGCCCCAGGTGCCCGCCGGTCCTGGCGACCGCGTGCACCAGGAACTCCCGGATCTCGTCGGCCAGTTCACCGAGTTCCGCCTCGGACAGCGCCTTCAGGTCGCGTGGTCCCCGGATGCTCTCCAGAATCGTCACGCTCGGGCCCCCTCTCGGATGGTGCTGTTCAACCCCTGCTTGTTCACCTCACGGTGACGGCCGGCTCCCCCGACCCGACGCCGTCCTCCCGCATCTGCTCCGCGATCTTCAGCGCCTCCTCGATGAGGGTCTCCACGATCTTCGACTCGGGTACGGTCTTGATGACCTCGCCCTTGACGAAGATCTGGCCCTTGCCGTTGCCGGAGGCGACCCCCAGGTCCGCTTCCCTCGCCTCTCCGGGGCCGTTGACGACACACCCCATGACGGCGACGCGCAGCGGTACCTCCATCCCCTCCAGACCGGCCGTGACCTCGTCGGCCAGCCGGTACACGTCGACCTGCGCGCGCCCGCACGACGGACACGACACGATCTCCAGCCGCCGCTCCCTCAGCCCCAGCGACTCCAGGATCTGGATGCCGACCTTGACCTCCTCGACGGGCGGCGCGCTCAGCGAGACCCGGATCGTGTCGCCGACGCCCTCGCTCAGCAGCGCCCCGAAGGCCACGGCGGACTTGATGGTGCCCTGGAACGCCGGCCCGGCCTCGGTTACCCCGAGGTGCAGCGGATAGTCGCACTGGGCGGCCAGCTGCCGGTAGGCGCCCACCATCACCACCGGGTCGTTGTGCTTGACGGAGATCTTGATGTCCCGGAAGTCGTGCTCCTCGAAGAGCGACGCCTCCCACAGCGCGGACTCGACCAGCGCCTCGGGCGTGGCCCTGCCGTACTTCTCCAGCAGCCGCCGGTCGAGCGAGCCCGCGTTCACGCCGATACGGATCGGAGTGCCGTGGTCCTTCGCCGCCCGAGCGATCTCCTTGACCTTGTCGTCGAACTGCTTGATGTTGCCGGGATTCACCCGGACGGCCGCGCAGCCCGCCTCGATCGCCGCGAAGACGTACTTCGGCTGGAAGTGGATGTCCGCGATCACGGGGATCTGCGACTTGCGGGCGATCGTGGCGAGCGCGTCCGCGTCGTCCTGCGTGGGGCAGGCGACGCGGACGATCTGGCAGCCGGACGCGGTGAGCTCCGCGATCTGCTGCAGGGTGGCGCCGATGTCCGAGGTACGTGTCGTCGTCATCGACTGCACCGACACCGGGGCCCCGCCCCCCACGGCCACCGGCCCGACCTGGATCTGCCGCGAGACGCGGCGCTCCGCGATCGGCCGGACGGGTACCTCGGGAACGCCCAGGGATACGGCGGTCATGACATCACCCGTTGTTTCCGGAGACGGTCTCGCGCATGGCGCGCAGCGACTCCTTCAGGGAGCCCATGGTGGCGAGGACGGCGGTCGGCTCGTAGCCGCAGTGGGCCATGCAGTTGGCGCAGCGCGGGTCCTTGCCGCGGCCGTACTTGTCCCAGTCGGTGTCCTCGATGAGCTCCCGGTACGTCGGCACGTACCCGTCGCTCATCAGGTAGCAGGGCCGCTGCCAGCCGAACAGCGAGTAGTTGGGAATCGCCCACGCCGTGCAGGGGAAGTCGACCTTGCCTTCGAGGAAGTCCAGGAACAGCGGCGAGTGGTTGAGCCGCCAGCGGCGCCGGTTGCCGCCCGCGAAGGCCTTCTTGAACAGCTCGCGGGTCTGCTCCACGCCCAGGAAGTGCTCCTGGTCGGGCGCCTTCTCGTAGGCGTAGGCGGGCGAGATCATCATCTCGTCGACCTTGAGGTCGTCGTTGAGGTAGTTGAGCACCTCGATGATCGTCTGCGGTGTGTCGGTGTTGAAGAAGGTCGAGTTGGTGGTCACCCGGAAGCCGCGCTTCTTGGCCTCCTTGATGGCCTCCACGGCCTCGTCGAACACCCCCTCCTTCGCCACCGACTCGTCGTGCCGCTCGCGCAGCCCGTCGATGTGCACGGCGAACGCGAAGTACGGCGACGGCTCGAACTTGTCCATCTTCTTGCGCATCAGCAGCGCGTTGGTGCACAGGAAGACGTATTTCCGCCTGGCGACCAACTGCCGCACGATCTCGTCGATCTGAGGGTGCATCAGAGGCTCACCCCCGGCGATGGACACCATCGGCGCACCCGACTCCAGGACGGCGCCCACGGCTTGCGCCACCGGCATGCGCTGCTTCAGCACACCTGCCGGATGCTGGATCTTCCCGCAGCCCTCGCACTTCAGGTTGCAGGCGAAGAGCGGTTCGAGTTCGACGATGAGCGGAAACTTGTCCCGCCGGCGCAGCTTCTGTTCAAAGAGATAGGTCGCGACCTTGATGGACTGTCGGAGCGGCATGGCCATCTGGCTCACCTCCTGGGGAGCGGCAAAGATCGGTGCCATTCGAAAAAAGCGGGTACGACGGCACGAAGAACGCGGAAAGCTGATATTCCACCGCGTACTGTGCCGATCCGGACGAGTTCATGTTCTGGAGCGTCCACGACCACCCGGACGGCCGCAACCGGGCGCGCGCCCTGGCGCAGGGCGCTCTGGAGCGTGGCGGCGGACTCCATGTCCACGGCGATCGCGCCGGTGGCGAGCAGTTCCGCCCGTTCGTGCCCGCGTACGACGTGGTCCGAACCGGTGAGTGGACCGGTGTGCACGGTGCGCCCGGGCACGGCGCGTGCCAGCTCCTTGACCAGCAGGTCGGTGCCCTCGCACGGCGTGACAGCGCCGTGCGGCCCCCGGGTCTCCTCGGCGACGACGAGGTCACCGGGGTGCATGCCCGGCGCGAGCCCGGCGCAGAAGCCGGTGGCCAGGACGGCTGCCCCGCGCAGGGCCGGATCGCCGAGCGCCCGCGTGACCGAGCGCTCGGCCGCCCGGGGCCCCATGCCGGTGCGCAGCACGGTGACCGGGCCTCCCCCGCCGCCACGGTCCCCCCTGCGCAGGGCGAACCGCTCGATGCCGAGCGCGCAGGCGATCAGCAGCGGGGCCGGGGCGGGAGCGTCGCTCACGTCAGCTCCCCTGGCCCGGCGCGGCCGGCGTCTCGGCCGGTGCCTTGATGACGGTCGGCTCACCGTGGACGTACCGGCCGAGCGCTGTCAGCGGGAAGACCTGCCGGTAGAGGTGGTAGTTGATCGAGAAGTCCCAGGGGAAGCCGGTCCCGGTGAAGTACGGCTCGTCCCAGGAGCCGTCCTCCCGCTGGGTGCCCGCGAGCCAGTCGATCCCGCGCTCCACGGCCTTTGCGTCCCGCTCCCCCGCCGCCAGCAGCGCGAGCAGGGCCCACGCGGTCTGGGAGGCGGTGGAGGCGCCCTTGCCGCTCCACTCGGCGACGTCGCGGTAGGAGCGCAGGTCTTCGCCCCAGCCGCCGTCGTCGTTCTGCACGGTCTCCAGCCACGCGACGGCCCGGCGGATCGCGGGGTGCGAGGCGGGCAGCCCGGCGGCCACCAGTGCCGGGACCACCGACCCCGTTCCGTACACGTAGTTGACGCCCCAGCGCCCGAACCACGAGCCGTTCGCTTCCTGTTCGGCGAGCAGCCATTCGACGCCGCGGCGGGTGCGCTCGTCGTGGGCGAGCCCTTCCACGGCCAGCATCTCCACGACGTGCGCGGTGACGTCGGCTGACGGCGGGTCGATGACCTCGCCGAAGTCGCAGAAGGGCAGCTTGTTGGGGAACGGACTGGTGTTGTCGACGTCGAAGGCGCCCCACGCGCCGTTCTTCGACTGCATGCCGAGGTTCCAGCGCACTCCTCGCGCGATCGCCTTGTCCACGCGTTCGGGGTCGGGGTGCTTGACGCGGCGCAGCGCGAGGGCGACCTCGGCGGTGTCGTCGATGTCCGGGTAGTTGTCGTTGTGGAACTCGAACGCCCAGCCGCCGGGCGGGAGTCCTGGTCTGCGCACCGACCAGTCCCCGGGCCGCACGATCTCCTCGCCGAGCATCCAGTCCGTGGCTCTCACCAGTTGCGGGTGGTCGGCGGGCAGCCCGGCGTCGACGAGGGCGATGGTCGCGAGGCAGGTGTCCCAGACGGGCGACTGGCAGGCCTCGATCATCCGGGCGCCGTCCTCGCGCCACACGGCGAACCGATCCAGGGACTCCAGCCCGGCGCGCAGGACGGGGTGCTGAAGGTCGTAGCCGAGCAGGTGCAGGGCGATGACCGAGTACACGGCCGGGGGCTGGATGCCACCCCAGCAGCCGTCGTTCTCCTGCCGCTCGATGATCCAGCGGGCCGCGCTGTTCATGGCCGCTCTGCGCAGTCTCTTCAGGGCCACCTTGTGGTAGCCGTGCAGGGCCTTGTCGAGCCGCTGGAAGACACCGTCCCAACTGACCACCGGGGCAAGGGGTTTGACCGGGTTCGGACGGCCGGGGTCGGTGTGCAGTTCGTCCAGCGGGAAGGGCGCGGGCCGCACCGGCCGCTTCGCCGAGACGACGGTCAGAGGCACTATCGTCTGCCGCGCCCAGCATCCGAAGTCATAGATGTTGAGCGGCATCCACTTCGGGAAGTAGATGAGCTCCGGCGGGAGTTCAGGCAGGTCCTCCCACTTCCACCAGCCGAACAGGGCGAGCCAGATCCGGGTGAAGACGCGCGAGGCGGCGATACCGCCCTGGTCGCGGATCCACTGCGACGCCCTGGCCATGTGCGGGGCGTCCGGGGCGTCCCCGGCCAGGCGCAGCGCGACGTACGCCTCGACGGTGGTGGAGAGTTCACCGGGACCGCCGAAGAAGGTGGCCCAGGTGCCGTCCTCGCGTTGCTCGCCGCGGATGAAGAGGGCGGCGGCGTGCGTGGTCTTCTCGTCGCGGATGCCCAGGAACTGACGCAGGAGCAGGTCCTCGGCGTCCATGGTGACGTTGGTCTCCAGGTCGCCCTTCCACCAGCCCTGGGCGTCCTGGCGCGAGAGCAGGAAGTCGGTGGCGCGCGCCACCGCACGCACGGCGGCATCCGCGGCCCCTGCCGCCCCTGGGGTGTCGTTGTCGGACTCGGTGTCGGATTCGCTGGCCGAGGCAGCGCGGGGCGGTGGTGCCCCGGTGCTTCCGTCGGTCGTCGCTGTCATGGCTTCCCCTTCGTGCAGTGGCATGTCTCTGCTGTGGGTCCGCCGTCGGCCGGTGCTGTCCCTGTGCCCGAGGCACCGGCCGGCGACTACGCGAGGATTATTCGACCGATAGGGATCATCTCTTTCCCTTGAGTGATCATCTCTTTCGTACGACGACGAAGTCGGCGAGCGCCACGAACTGGGCCCGCACCCGGTCCGGCATCTTGATCTCGTCCAGGGCGTCGAGGGCGATCCGGTGCTGGCGCCGGGCCTCCTCGGTGGTCCAGGCGCGCCCGCCGGCCTCCTCGATGAGGGCCGCGCGGGCGGCGAACTCCTCCTCGGAGAAGTTCTCGAAGTCGCTGGTCTTGGCGTCGGCGGCGAGGATCTCGCCGAGCCGCTCGGAGGCCTGGCCGCCCGCCGCGAGCGCGGCCACCACCGGCAGGGACTTCTTGCGCTGGCGCAGGTCGCTCCAGGTCTGCTTGCCGGTGGCCACCGGGTCGCCCCAGATGCCCAGCAGGTCGTCGACGGCCTGGAAGGCGAGACCGAGGTGGTAGCCGTACTTCTCCAGCGTGTCGGCCGTGTGGTCGTCGGCGCCGCCGAGGACCGCGCCGATCGAGCAGGCGCAGGCGAGCAGGGCGCCGGTCTTGTTGCCCTCCATCTCCAGGCACTCCGCGACGCTGACACGGTCGCGGTGCTCGTAGGAGATGTCCTGGGCCTGGCCGTCGATGAGGGCCCGGGTGGCCGTGGTCAGGCGGCGGGTGGCGCGGCCGGCCTCGACGGTGCCGAGCTCCAGGAGGATCTCGTTGGCGAGCGCCATGAGGGCGTCGCCGACGAGGATGGCCTGCGCCGGGCCGTGCACCTTCCAGACGGTGTCGCGGTGGCGGCGCTGCTCGTCGCCGTCCATCAGGTCGTCGTGCAGCAGGGAGAAGTTGTGCACCAGCTCGACCGCGACCGCGCCGGGGATGCCGACCTCGGGTGCCGCCTCGGTGACCTCGGCGGACAGCACGGCGAGCGCGGGGCGTACGGCCTTGCCGCCGTCCCCGTCGGCGGGGTTGCCCTCGGCGTCGATCCAGCCGAAGTGGTAAGCGGCGACCGTGTCCATGGGCGGCGCCAGTCGGTCGACGGCCGCCCTCAGCACCGGGGTGGCCAGGGTCCGGCCGCGCTCCAGGAGCGCGGTCACGTCCACCGCGGTCTCTCGCGCGGCCGTGGAGGCCGGGGGCACAGTGGGCACAGTCTCTCCTCTTGTTGCGGTGCGGGAGGTGCGGGGGTCCGCCTCGCGTCGCTCGTCGAGCATCAGGCTGCCTCCTCGAAGTCGAAGAGATGGTCGCGAGGCCGGCCCAGGGCGCCCAGTGCGGCGTCCGCCGCGCTGATGCCACTGCGGACCGCACTCTCCATGGTCGCGGGCCACCCTGTGGCGGTCCACGCTCCGGCCAGGTACAGGCCGGGGGCCTTGGTGCGGGCGCCGGGCCGCAGCCGCCCGACACCGGGAGTGGGAGCGAACGTCGCCGTGCGCTCCCGGGTCACGAAGAAGTCCCGCACGCCCGCGCCACGCGTGGCCGGCAGCAGCCGCTCCAGCTCCGGCAGGTACCGCTCCCGCAGATCGGACACGGGTGCGTCGATCTCGTCCCGCGCCGCCGACTGCGACAGCGCCAGGTACTGGCCCTCGCCGAGCCCGGACGCCCCGGTCCGGTCGAAGACCCACTGCACCGGGGTGCCGAGCGCCGCGAAGAACGGCTTGCCGAGCACCTTCCGGTCGTACACCACATGGATGTTGAGGATCGGCGCCGTGCCGATCTCCAGCAGCCGCCCGGGGTGGTCGAGCGCCCCCGCGGGCAGCAGGTCGTGCGCCTCGCGCTGTGGCACGGCGAGGACGACGGCGTCCACGTCGAGAGTCTCTCCGGGAACCCGAACCGCCCAACGCCCGTCTTCGTGAGGGGAGATGGAGGTGACGCGGGTGCGGAGCGAGGTGCGGACGCCCGCCGAGTCGAGCGCCTTGCGGGCCAGCCCGTCGTGCAGGTCGCCCAGCGGGACGCGCGCCCAGCCGATGTCGGCCGCGCCCGGGTCGGACAGCAGACCGGTCTTGAAAACCATCGCGGCGAGCCCGAGAGAGGCGTCCTGGGCCACCGCGTTGAGGGTGGCGACCCCCACGAGGTCCCACAGTGCCTCGACGGCACGCGCCGACTGACCGTGCGCGGCGAGCCAGCTGCCGAAGTCCTGCGTGTCCAGCGCGGGGTCCGCGAGGTCGAGTGCCTTGAGCGCGAGTGCGGCACGCCCCACTTTCGCGCGCTCGGCGAACGAGAGGTGCGGGTACGTGGCGAGGCCGCGCCCGAGATGCAGCGGCACGGGCAGCGCGTCGCGCCGCAGTCGGCCGAGCCGCCGTCCCGGCCGGGCCAGGGCGTCGAGTACGGGCACGTCGAGACGGTCCTGCAAGGGGGCGAGCGCGGTCCCCTCGACCCGGTCGAGGAACCAGCGGTACGCGGTGCAGCAGCGCAGGTACACGTGCTGGCCGTTGTCGACGGTCAGGTCGCCGCGCCGGAACGAGAACGCCAGTCCGCCGAGCCGTGGCCGCCCTTCGAGCAGGGTGACCCGCACTCCGGCGTCCGCCAGCGACAGCGCGGCGGTGATCCCGGCGAGCCCCCCGCCGACCACGACGGCCTCCCGCACCGGGCGGCCCGGGCCGTCCGTGTCGAGCAGCTCCTCGGACTGTGTGCCGTCCGTCATCGCGCACCCTCCCCCGCGGCGCGGCCGTGGTGCGTGAACGCTCCTCGGCGGGCCGTCGCAGTCTGGGACGCGACCGGGCGGCGGAGGGTTGCGTGCCGCTTTTCGCCGGTGGAGTCACCTTGGACCGGATTGTCCATCAGGTGCGCCTCCTGACGGCCCGGCTGACAGTCCGGCGGGTCACATGGCGGGCGTCGAGCCCGGACAGCCCGCGCACGGCGACGTACGCCTTCTCGCGCCCCGGCAGCGAGACGCGACCGCGCAGCACGGCCTCCGGCTCGCGCTCGATGCGGTCGAGGAGCCGGCGGTAGATGCCGGCCATGGCTGCGACACAGGCGCCGCTGCGGCGGTCGAGCATGGGCAGCAGCCGGTAGCCCTCGGCGAACAGAGCGCGGGCCCGGCGCACTTCGAAGTGGACGAGGCCCGCGAAGTCGGAGTCGGGCGGTGGGACCGGCCGTCCGAACCCGGCCGAGCAGCCGAACTTGGCCAGGTCGTCGGCGGGCAGATAGGTGCGCCCGCCCTGGGCGTCCTCGCGAACGTCCCTGAGGATGTTGGTCAGTTGAAGCGCGAGCCCCAGCGTGTCGGCGTATTCGGGAGCGCGCTCGGCGCCGCGCGCTCCCGGTTCCGTACCGAACACACCCAGAGAGACACGGCCGATGGCGCCCGCCACGCAGCGGCAGTAGACCTTGAGGTCGTCCCAGGTCTCGTACGTCTCGCCGCGGACGTCCATCAGGACGCCGTCGATGAGTTCGTCGAGACCGCCGAGCGGGATCGGGAACTGCTTGCTCGCGTGCGCGAGGGCGACCGCTACCGGGTCGGTCTCGTCCTCGTCGACGCCGTCCTCGCGGATCCGGGCGAGCAGGGCCCGGGTGTCCTCGAGTCTGGCCACCTTGGTGTCGGGTGCGAGCGCGCCGTCGCCGATGTCGTCGACGCGCCGCGAGAACGCGTAGACCGCGGACATCGCGCGGCGCTTGGGCGTCGGCAGCAGTCTGATGCCGTACGCGAAGTTTCGGGCCTGCTGTCCGGTGACGGCCTCGCAGTAGCTGTAGGCGGCGAGTACCGGTGCGGACGCGTGTGGCTCGGGCTCCACGGTCCGGATCACCCCTCTCCTCGCAGAGTCACGCCCACCTCGCGCAGCAGTCGGAGCTTGCCGGGCTTGGGCGGGCCGGGAAGTACGTCGTGTTCGGCGGCGGCGATCGCACGGATCGCCACCCTTCCCCCCGCCACGAATCCCGCAAGGAGCAGCCTCAGCCTGCCGTGGACGCTACCCACCAGAGGGGTGCCTTCACTCAGCAGGTCACGGGCGCGTTGTGCTTCGTACGCAACCAGTGCGCGCACCGATGCGCCTGCCGTGGTCGCGGCGAGATCCGCCTCCTGGACGTGAAAGCGCTTCATGTCCTCGGCGGGCAGATAGATACGGTCGCGGTCGAGGTCCTCGGCCACGTCCTGGAGGTGTTCGACGATCTGCAGGGCCGTGCAGACGGCGTCGGAGCGGCGCACGCGCTCGGGGGTGGAGGTGCCGGTGACGGCGAGGACGAGGTGGCCTACGGGGTTGGCGGACAGTTCGCAGTACGCGAGGAGGTCGTCGTAGGTCTCGTATCTCCGGACGACCTGGTCCTGACGGTTGGCGGCGACCAGACGGAGGAAGGGCTCGGGCGTCAGACCGTGACGGCGGACGGTGAGCTGGAGACGGCGGAGCAGCGGGTGACGGGGGCCGCCGTCGAACACCCGGCCGAGGTCGTCCTCGAAGGCGTCCAGCAGGACGAGCCGGTCCTCGGCCTCCTCCGGGGACACGCCGAGCAGACGGGCGTCGGCTCCGCCGGGCGCGAGGTCGCCGTCCCCGATGTCGTCGACGAGGCGGGCGAAACCGTAGACGGCCATCAGGTCGGCGCGCCAGGCCCTGGGCAGGAAGAACGGCGCCACCGGAAAGTTCTCGGACGCGGCCTTGTCGAGGGTGCCGCGCTCCGGGTCGCCGGTGCGCGCCGTCCCGGCTTCGGTCACCGCTCGTCACCCGGCGCGGGGACGGCAGGAGCGTCGCGGAGCTGGGGAGTTTCCGTAGCCATGGCCGTCACATCTCCCGTTCTACACTGCCGACCCAATGCACACTATTTCGGACACGCCGCCCAGCGGTCGGCTCGGCACAGCGCTTGCCGGTGTCGCGCATTATGGCCCTACTTGCCGTTATTCGGCACCGGTACAGCTTACGTTGTACAACGTGCCGTGCTCCGTCAGGGTGTCCTGCACATCACAAGAACACACCGATTGGCCCCAAGATTCCTGACCTGTACCGGAGTTGGGATCTTCTTTGCCGTATGGGACCGCCCGTCGCGGAGGGGGTTGACGTGCTCCGCGCGCCGGACCCCGCCGGAGGCGTTCCGACGGGGTCCGGTGTGTGCTGGTGGCGAAACGTACCGGCTACTTGCCGGTGAACTTCTCGTACTCCTTCAGGACCTCCTCGGTGGCCCCGTCCATCCGCAGCTCGCCGCGCTCCAGCCACAGGACGCGGTCGCAGGTGTCGCGGATCGACTTGTTGTTGTGGCTCACCAGGAACACCGTGCCGGCCTCCTTGCGCAGCTCGCGGATGCGGGCCTCGGACCGCTTCTGGAACTTGCGGTCACCGGTGGCGAGGGCCTCGTCGATCATGAGGACGTCGTGGTCCTTGGCCGCCGCGATGGAGAAGCGCAGACGCGCCGCCATGCCGGAGGAGTACGTGCGCATCGGCAGGGTGATGAAGTCGCCCTTCTCGTTGATGCCGGAGAAGTCGACGATCTCCTCGTAGCGCTCCCTGATCTGCTCGCGGGACATGCCCATCGCGAGGCCGCCCAATATGACGTTCCGTTCGCCCGTCAGGTCGTTCATCAGGGCCGCGTTGACACCGAGGAGCGAGGGCTGGCCGTCGGTGTAGACCTTGCCCTTCTCGGCGGGCAGCAGACCGGCGATGGCGCGCAGCAGGGTGGACTTGCCGGAGCCGTTGGAACCGATCAGGCCGATGGCCTCGCCGCGGTAGGCGGTGAAGGAGACGCCTCTGACGGCGTGCACCTTGCGCACACCGCGCTCCTCGCCGCCGCGCTTGAGGATGCGGCTGAGGGCTGCGGTGGCGCTGCCCTTTCCGGTCTTGGCGCCGTTGACGCGGTAGACGATGTGCAGCTCGTCCGCGATGACGGTGGGAATGGGTGCCTCAGCCACGGCCGTACCGCTCCTCCGCCTTCCAGAAATACACGAAACCGCCGAGCGCGACGAGTACCGCCCAGCCACCCGCCACCGCCCACACGTGCGGGGGCAGATTGTCCCTGCTGTACCCGTCGATCAGCGCGAAGCGCATGAGGTCCATGTAGATCGCGGCGGGGTTCCACTGGAGGACGTCGGAGATCCACTCGGGCTTGCCCTTGAGCATGATCGGGATGGAGAACATCACACCCGACGCGTACATCCAGGTCCGCATGACGAACGGCATCAGCTGCGCGAGATCCGGCGTCTTCGACCCCATCCGGGCCATGATCATCGCAAGGCCGGTGTTGAAGAGGAACTGCAGGGCGAGCGCCGGGAGGATCAGCAGCCAGGACAGACGGGGGTAGCTGCCGAAGCCGACCGCCACGAGGAAGAGCACGATCATCGAGAAGAGCAGCTGCTGGAGCTGCTGCAGCGAGAACGAGACCGGCAGTGCGGCGCGCGGGAAGTGCAGGGCGCGCACCAGGCCGAGGTTGCCGGAGATCGCCCGTACGCCTGCCATCACCGAGCTCTGTGTGAAGGTGAAGACGAAGACACCCGTGACCAGGAACGGGATGTAGACCTCTTGGCCCATGCCCTTGTCGGCGCCCAGGATCAGACCGAAGATCAGGAAGTACACCAGCGCGTTGAGCAGCGGGGTCGCCACCTGCCACAGCTGACCGAGCTTGGCCTGGCTGTACTGGGCGGTGAGCTTCGCCTGGGAGAAGGCGATGATGAAGTGGCGGCGCCCCCAGAGCTGGGCGACGTACTCACCGAGTCCGGGCCGGGCTCCGCTGACCGCGAGTCCGTACTTGGCGGCCAGCTCGGCGGCGGAGAGTCCCTCGTCGGGCGACGGTCGGTCGCTCACGGCGACCCCGCCGTCATGCGTTGTCTCACTCACAAGTGGAAACTTTCGTCCTCAAAAGTGCGCAGGCTGGTCGGGCCCAGGCAGAAACCCGGCTCCCGGGTACCGCCGAATGCTCTCAGATATCGAGGTTGTCAGATGACGGGCGGTCGGCCCAGTCGGGTCAGACGCCACACCGTACGCCACTTCATGGGGCGGCGGGGGCCGCACGCGGTCGTCCAGCCCTCCTTGAAGCCGCCCAGCCAGGCCCTGAGCGCGGGCCGCGAGGGCCTGCGGACCAGCGTCAGCAGAACCCAGACGCCCAGGTAGACCGGCACCAGGAGCGCGGGGAGGTTGCGGCGCGCGAGCCAGACCCGGTTGCGCGCGACCATCCGGTGGTAGACCGCGTGCCGGGAGGGCGCGGTCGTGGGGTGGTACAGCACCATGTCGGACCGGTAGTCGATCATCCAGCCCGCGTCGAGGGCCCGCCATGCCAGGTCGGTTTCCTCGTGTGCGTAGAAGAATTCGTCCGGAAGCCCGCCGACTTCGGCGAGAACCTTCGTCCGGACGGCGTTGGCGCCGCCGAGGAACGTGGTCACCCGGGAGGAACGCATCGGGTCGGCGGCCCGCAGGCGGGGCACGTGGCGCCGCTGGGTGACGCCGGTGTCCGGGTCGGCTATGCGGAAGCTGATGATCCCGAGCTCGGGGTCGTCCGCGAAGGCCGTGCGGCACAGCTCGGCGGTGTCGTGGTGCGCGAGCAGGCCGTCGTCGTCGAGGAACAGCAGGATGTCGACGTCGGTACCACCGGGACCGAAGGCCTCGATGCCGACGTTGCGGCCGCCGGGGATGCCGAGGTTCTCGGGCAGTTCGACGGTGCGTACGCCGTCGGGGACCTCCGGCACCGGGGAGCCGTTGCCGACGACGACCGCCTCGACCCGGTCGCCGTCCTGCTTGGCGACCGAGTCGAGGAGGGCGCGCAGCTCGTCGGGGCGGTTGCCCATGGTGATGATGACCGCGCCGACCTTCATGCCGCTGCTCACTTCAGCCTGCTGGAGGCGAGGATGGACACCAGGTGCAGCAGCGTCTGCAGCAGCGCGATGCCGGCCAGTACGGCGACGCCGAGCCGCGAGAAGAACAGGTCGCCCCTGGCCTGGTCCAGGACCGCGAGGACCAGGATCAGCAGCGACGCCTCGACACCGAGGACGAGCCGGTGGAACTTCAGCGCGGCGGCGGCCTTGCGGGCCAGCGCCATGCCGGAGGAGCGCGGCGCGGAGGCCGACTCCTGGACCGGCGGCATCCCCTGCTGGTGACGGGCGACTCCGACGAGGTCCGTCTCGGCCTTGATCAGGATGGCGCCGAGGGCGGCGAGGGTGCCGAGGAAGGCCCACAGCCAGTCGATCCTGCCGGAGCCCCACAGGTCGGCGGCGCGCAGCCCGAAGCCGACCAGCACGGCGGCGTCGCACAGGTAGGCGCCGACCCGGTCCACGTAGACGCCGACCATCGAGTACTGCTTGCGCCAGCGGGCGATCTCGCCGTCGACGCAGTCGAACAGCAGGTACAGCTGGACCATCAGCACACCGAGGACGGCGCCCGGTATGCCCGGCACCAGCAGGGCCGGGGCGGCGAGGACGCCGAAGAAGGTCATCAGGTACGTCAGCTGATTGGGCGTGACCCGCGTGTCCACCAGGTGCCGGTCGATGCGCAGCGAGACCTCGCGCATGTAGAGCCGGCCGGCCCAGTGCTCGCCGCTCCGCCGGTCCTTCACACCCGGAGGGTGAACAACCGGGCGGAGTTCAGCTACCGATGGCTTTGGCATAGTCGGCGTACGCGTCCCTGATCTGGTCGGTGGACAGGTCGAGGTGTTCGAGGATCGTGTAGCGGCCGGGCCGGGTCTGCGGCGCGAACTCCACGACCTGGACGAACTCGTCCGCCGTGAAGCCGATCTCGTCCGGCAGGACCGGCAGGCCGTGGCGGTGGAGCACCTCGGCCATGAACGCCGACTCCTCCTTCGCCCCGCGCAGGTACATCGCGAAGGCCGCACCCAGGCCGCACTGCTCGCCGTGGCTGGCGGCGCGCTTGGGGAAGAGCAGGTCGAAGGCGTGGTTGATCTCGTGGCAGGCACCCGAGGCGGGGCGCGAGTCGCCCGCGACCGACATCGAGATACCGGTGAGGACCAGGCCCTCGGCGAGCACCTGGAGGAAGCCGTCGTCGCCGACGCCGCCGGGGTGGCGCAGCACGGCCTCACCGGCCTGGCGGGCCATGGCGGCCGCGAGACCGTCGATGGCCTCGCCCTTCTCGCGGGCGGCGAGCTCCCAGTCCGCGACCGCGGAGATGTTGGACAGGGCGTCGCCGATGCCGGAGCGCACGAAACGGACGGGGGCCTCGCGGATGACGTCGAGGTCGATGACGACCGCGATCGGGTTCGGCACACCGTAGGAGCCGCGGCCCGCGTCGTTGTCGAGGGTCGCCACGGGTGAGCACAGGCCGTCGTGCGACAGGTTCGTCGCGACGGCGACCAGGGGCAGCCCGACCCGGGCGGCGGCGAACTTGGCGCAGTCGATGATCTTGCCCCCGCCGAGGCCCACGACCGCGTCGTAGTGCCCGCGCTTCATGGCGTCGGCCAGCTTGATCGCGTCGTCCAGGGTGCCGCCGCCGACCTCGAACCAGTCGGCCTTGGGCAGCGCCGGGAGGACCCGCTCGCGCAGCTTGGCGCCGGAGCCGCCGCTGATCGCGACGGCCAGCCGGCCGGACGACGAGATCCGCTGGTCCGCGAGGACCGTCGCCAGGTCGTCGAGCGCGCCCGCGCGGATGTCGACGACGATCGGCGAGGGGATGAGCCTCGTCAGTACTGGCACGCGATCACGCGTCCCTTGGCGAGGTCGTCGTGGTTGTCGATCTCGACCCACTTGACGTCGCCGATGGGCGCTACGTCGATGCGGAAGCCGCGGTTCACGAGCTCCTGGTAGCCGTGCTCGTAGAACTGCTGCGGGTCGGTCTCGAAGACCGTCTTCAGCGCGTCGGCCAGCTCGTCGGCGGCCTCGCCCTCGATGAGGGTGACGCCGATGTACTCGCCGGTCGCCTCGGCCGGGTCCATCAGCTTGGTGATCTTCGTCATGCCGCCCTCGGGGCCGACGACGACCTTCATCTCCTCGTCGGCCAGGGACTTCACCGTGTCGAGGGCCAGGATGATCTTCTTGCCGTCGCCGCGGGCGGCGAGCAGGGTCTTCTCGACGGAGACCGGGTGCACGGTGTCGCCGTTGGCGAGGATCACCGAGTGCTTGATGGCGTCACGGCCGCACCACAGGGAGTAGGCGTTGTTCCACTCCTCGGCCTTGTCGTTGTCGATGAGGGTGATCTTGAGGCCGTACTTCTGCTCCAGGGCCTCGCGCCGCTCGTACACGGCCTCCTTGCGGTAGCCGACGATGATCGCGACCTCGGTCAGGCCGATCTCGGCGAAGTTGCCGAGGGTGAGGTCGAGCACAGTGATGCTGTCCTCGTCGCCTTCGGGGCCGACCGGCACCAGTGCCTTGGGCAGGGTGTCGGTGTAGGGGCGAAGACGCCGTCCGGCGCCGGCCGCCAGCACGAGGCCGATCATGCGGGTTCTCCTTCATCGTGTACGGCGGGTGCGCCGGTTTTATGGGCAGTCACCCAGAAGCGGATGCTCTCGACGAGCACCACCAGCGCCACGGCCACGGCGAGCACCGTGAGCGCGACCTTGAACTCTGTGGGCGCGAGCAGCGCGGCCAGGACGGTGACCAGCAGCGTCCTGCCTTCGTGCCCGCCGATCGCCCGCACCAGCCAGTGCGGCGGCGCGCCGGCGTTGCCGCGGATGCGGTACACCGTGTCGTAGTGATGGTAGGCGACGGCCGCCACCAGCCCGAATGCTGCTGGAAGCGCCCCGTTCACATCGGCTTTGGCTGCCAGTAGCAGAACCGTGCAGTACTCGGCGGCACGGAAGAAGGGCGGAACGAGCCAGTCCAGGGCGCCCTTGAGGGGACGCGCGACGGCGGCGCCCGCGTTGAGGACGTAGATCACCGCGAAGACGACGGGCAGCCAACTCCCGTAGGGCTCCGCCCAGGTCCAGAACCCCAGGAGGACGGCAGCACCCGCCGCACCCGACAGCCCGGGGCTGATTTTCTCCCCCTTGACGCCTGCGCGACGCAGAGCGCGCGCCACCGCTTCGGCGAGCGGCCCTGAGTCCGCGAGGTCCGCCAGTGCCTGGGTCGCGCGGTCCGTCCTCTGGGCCTTGCGCGTCAGCGACCGCAGCACACGGCCCGCCGTGGTGTACGTCGCGGCGAACGCGCACCCGATGAGCAGCGCGTAGAAGGTGATACGAGGAGTGGTGGCCGCCGTCAGCACGGCGATCATCGCCCAGCGTTCGCCGATCGGGAGCACGATCATCCGGCGTACCCACACCGTCCAGCCGACGCCGTCGAGCTTGGTCGAAAGGGCCGCGGTGGGGCTGGTGTTGGCGGTCGCGGCCGCACTGTCGACGTTCGCCTCGTTGAAGGAGAAGTCGACGACGTGACGGCAGGTCTGCAGGACCATCGCGCCGAGGGCGAGCGCCCACACGTCGTCACCGCCGCGGGCGGCGCCGAGGGCGAGACCGGCGTAGTAGGCGTACTCCTTGGCGCGGTCGAAGGTGGCGTCGAGCCAGGCACCGAGCGTCGAGTACTGCAGCGAGTAGCGCGCGAGTTGTCCGTCGGTGCAGTCGAGGACGAAGGAGAAGATGAGCAGCGCGCCGGCCGCGACGAAGCCGCCGCGGGTGCCGGTGGCCGCGCAGCCCGCCGCGATCAGGGCGGTGAGCAGGGACGCGGTGGTGACCTGGTTCGGGGTCAGGCCGCGACGGGCGCACCAGCGGGCGATGTAGCGGGAATAGGGACTGACGCAGTACGTGGTGAAGAAGCCGTCGCGGGACTTCACGGCCGTACGCAGCCGGACGGCCTCGTCGTCGACGGCGGCCACGGCCTGGCGGGCCTCGTTGCGGGCCTGGGGGTCGGCGGGGACCTCGGCGACGAGGGTGCCGAGTTCGGGGCGGTGCACGGCGACGCCGTCCGCGTCGAGGGCGTCGGCGAGACGGTCGGCGAGGTTGTCCACGGCGAGGGCGATACCGCCCGTGGTCGCGGAGCTCTCGTGGGCCACCGCGCGGGTCAGGGCCTGCCGGGCGGCGGGCTGGACGGTCACGGCGCCGGGCAGCGAGGCGGCCGGGAAGCGAGGGTCGGTGAGGCCGAGGCGCAGCGCGTGGACGTGGCCCACGAAGCGGGCGTCGACGAGGGCGACCCGGTGTCCGGCGGGCACCTGGGCGAGGAGCGTCTCGGCGTCACCGGCGTCGGAGGCGACCCACACGTCGAAGCCGAGCGACCGCAGATCGCCCTCCAGCGACGATCCGGGCACCGGCTGACCGGTGAGGATGGCGGTCGACAGACGAACTCACTCCCTGGGTGCCGACGCGGTGGCGCCGGGCGTGTGCGTGTGGGGGCACCCCTGGCCCACGATGGCCGGGCGGCGTGTCGGCAGAGGCTATCGGATGATGGGAATGGAGCGTTCACCGGCCGTTCACGGCCTGCTCAACCCGGTCTGCTGCGCCTGCTGCCTGCGATCATCATCGGGGATTCCGGGGCCGCACGACAAACCCGCCGTCGCACATGCCTTCGCAGATCAGGGCATTGTGTGGCATTCCGCTCGGGGTGCCGGTCGCGGCTTAGGGTGGGGAGCCATGACGTGGCTGATCACAGGCGGAGCCGGGTACATCGGGGCACATGTGGCACGGGCCATGGCCGGTGCCGGGGAGCGCGTGGTGGCGCTCGACGATCTGTCGGCCGGGGTGCCGGCCCGGCTCCCGGCGGAGATCCCGCTGGTGCGGGGTTCGGCGCTGGACGGCGACCTGCTGAAGGGGGTGCTGGCCGAGCACTCCGTGACGGGTGTGGTGCATCTCGCGGCCCGCAAGCAGGTGGCCGAGTCCGTGGCGCAGCCGACGCGCTACTACCAGGAGAACGTGGGCGGTCTCGCGACGCTTCTGGAAGCGGTGGCCGAGGCGGGCGTCAGGCGGTTCCTGTTCTCCTCGTCCGCGGCGGTGTACGGCAACCCGGATGTGGAGCTCATCACCGAGGACACCCCGTGCGCGCCGGTGAACCCGTACGGCGAGACGAAGCTCACCGGAGAGTGGCTGGTGCGGGCGGCGGGCCGGGCCCACGGCATCGCGACGGTGTGTCTGCGCTACTTCAACGTGGCGGGCACGGCGGCGCCGGAACTGGCCGACACCGGCGCGTTCAACATAATCCCGATGGTCTTCGACCGGCTCACCCGCGACGAGGTTCCGCGCGTCTTCGGCGACGACTACCCGACGCCGGACGGCACCTGCGTCCGTGACTACATCCACGTCGCCGACCTCGCCGAGGCGCACGTCGCGGCGGCCCGGCGGCTGACCGAGGGCGCCACGGGCGATCTCACGGTGAACATCGGCCGTGGCGAGGGTGTGTCGGTCCGCGAACTCATCACCCTCATCGGAGAGGTGAGCGGTGACCGGCGTCCCCCGCTCGTCGAGCCGCGCCGTCCGGGGGACGCCCCGCGCGCGGTCGCCTCGGCCGAACTGGCCGCCCGGGAGCTGGGCTGGACGGCCCGGCGCGGGGTGCGCGAGATGGTCGAGTCGGCCTGGGCCGGGTGGCGGCTGCACCATGGCGGATGATCTCTCCAAGGCCTTGACCTGCGATTCGTTTCCGCAGGTCAAGGCACATGACAACGGTGTTCAGTGCCGCGTTGCCATATACCCCCCACCCGTAGTTCACTGGTGATCCCGAGCAGACCTGAAGAGGCCGAAAGGGCGGAGTCATGGGGGCTGGGCACGATCACGGGCACGCGCACGGAGCGCCGGCCGGCGGGACCGCTACGGCGGCGTACCGCGGGAAGCTACGGGTCGCGCTGTCGATCACGCTCACCGTCATGGTGCTGCAGATCGTCGGCGGGATCCTCGCCGATTCGCTGGCGCTGATCGCGGACGCGGCCCACATGGCCACGGACGCCGTGGGGTTGGCGATGGCTCTGCTGGCGATCCACTTCGCGGGCCGTCCGGCGAGCGACAAACGTACGTTCGGGTACGCACGCGCCGAGATCCTCGCCGCGCTCGCCAACTGCGTGCTGCTGCTCGGCGTCGGCGGCTTCCTCCTGTACGAGGCCGTCGAGCGCTTCATCACACCGGCCGACACCAAGGGCGGGCTCGCCATCGCGTTCGCGCTGGTCGGCCTGGTGGCGAACATGATCTCGCTCACGCTGCTGATGCAGGGACAGAAGGAGAGCCTGAACGTACGCGGCGCCTTCCTGGAGGTGGTGGCGGACGCGCTGGGTTCCGTGGCGGTGCTGGTCGCCGGACTCATCATCCTGACGACGGGCTGGCAGGCCGCCGACCCGATCGCCTCACTGGTCATCGGCCTGATGATCGTCCCCCGTACGGTGAAGCTGCTGCGCGAGACGCTCGACGTCCTGCTGGAGTCGGCGCCGAAGGACGTCGACATCGCGGAGGTGCGGGCGCACATCCTCGCGCTGCCCGGCGTCGAGGACGTCCACGACCTGCACGCGTGGACCATCACCTCCGGTATGCCGGTCCTCTCCGCGCACGTGGTCGTCACCCCCGAGGCGCTCGGCGCCATCGGCCACGAGAAGATGCTGCACGAGCTCCAGGGCTGCCTCGGGGACCACTTCGACGTCGAGCACTGCACCTTCCAGCTCGAACCGAGCGGGCACGCGGAACACGAGGCGAAGCTCTGCCACTGAGTGCTAGCGTGACCGGTGATTCGAGGAGGTGGGTTGATGACTGTCGCGTTCGGCGCTGCCCTGCGCAGCGACTCGTGTGTCCCCACCTCCCGGGCCAGCGGCTGACCCGCTCTCGTCATCTCGTCTCGTCGAGGCGTCGGCCCGGCCCATTCACCCAAGGGTTTTCACGTTGACCGACACCATCGACAACTCTGAACAGACCTCTGAGCCCGGCATCTCGTGGCGTACGCGCCCGGAGACCCCCGCCGACCGCGCCGAGGTGTACGAGCTGACCGCCGCCGCCTTCGGCAGGGCGGAGGAGGCCGACCTGGTGGAGGCGCTGCGCGCCGACGCCGGGGCCTGGCTGCCGGACCTCTCGTACGTCGCCGAAGGGCCGGGCGGTTCCGTCGCGGCGTACGCGCTGATCACCCGCTGCCACGTCGACGAGGTGCCCGCGCTCGCGCTGGCGCCCGTCGCCGTACGGCCCGAGTGGCAGCGGCGGGGAGCGGGAGCGGCGGTCGTACGCGCGGTGCTGGAGGCGGCACGGGGGCGCGAAGAGCGGCTCGTGCTCGTACTCGGGCACCCCGAGTACTACCCGCGCTTCGGTTTCCTGCCCGCTTCGGAGTACGGCATCAGGCCCGGATTCGACGTGCCGGACGAGGCCATGATGGCGCTCGTCCTGAGCGGTTCCGCGTCCGTGGCACCGGGCACGATCAGGTATCCCGCCGCTTTCGGCGTCTGATCCGCGTCTGATCCACGCGAGCACGCGTGTCCCGCTCCGGGGTGCCGGGGCGGGACATGCGGGGTGGCGTGAAGTGCCGGGAGTGCCGCTTTCGTACGGCAGACTTGAGACTCGACGAACGAGGCGAAGGACGGGCATGCCGATCACACCTGCCACCGCGATGCACAGTTCACCGAACAGCACCACGGAAGCGATCCTGCTGGAACTGGTCGACGAGGACGGCACCACCATCGGCACGGCGGAGAAGCTCGCCGCCCACCAGCCGCCCGGGCAGCTTCACCGGGCCTTCTCCGTGTTCCTCTTCGACGAGCGCGGCCGGCTGCTGCTCCAGCAGCGCGCCCTCGGCAAGTACCACTCCCCCGGCGTCTGGTCGAACACCTGCTGCGGCCACCCGTACCCGGGCGAGGCGCCCTTCGCGGCGGCGGCCCGGCGGACGTACGAGGAGCTCGGGGTCTCCCCGTCGCTGCTCGCCGAGGCGGGCACCGTCCGCTACAACCACCCGGATCCGCACTCGGGCCTGGTGGAGCAGGAGTTCAACCACCTCTTCGTGGGACTGGTGCAGTCCCCGCCGCGGCCCGACTCCGAGGAGGTCAGGGCGACGGCCTTCGTGACACCCGCCGAGCTGGCGGAGCGACACGCGAAGGACCCGTTCTCGTCCTGGTTCATGACCGTGCTGGACGCGGCCCGGCCGGCGGTCAGGGAACTGACGGGCACCTCCGCGGGCTGGTAGCCGGGACGGGCGGGACCTACGGGTCCAACCACCGCGTTCCGGCACCCGCCACCGCCCACCGCCGGGCACCGCACAGCCCGGTCCTTGATCGCCTTCGGCCACTGACCCGTTTGGCGGGGAACGTTTTGACTCGGTGCCGCCTCCTGGCATGCCGAAGCGGGCCCCCGGTCACGGCCGCCGCCGGCAGACCGCTCCCGAGCGCCGAAGGGGCGAGGCACAGCCGGCCGGACCGCGTGGGTCTGGTCGGACACGACTGGGGCGCCACGTCGGCCTCCGGATGTGCCTGCGGGCACCGGAGCGGTTCAGCGGTGACCTGGCGCAACATGGCGCATCCATGGGTCAGACAGCGGGCCGACCGGGCCGTGCTGCGCCGCCGTGTTCTGGCAGTACGTGGTCCGGGAGATCCCGGCGTTACCGCGCGGCACGTGGCGCGGACGGCGGCTGACCGTCCCGACCGTGCTGCTGGGTGGTGAACGGGACAACGTGATACGGCCGTCCATGCCGGCCGGGGGGGGCAAGGGCCACGCGGACGATCTCACCGTACGGATCGTGCCGGGCGCCGGCCACTTCCTGCCGCGCGAGAGCCCGACGCCGTCGCCGCGGCGATGAGGGAGCTGTTCGTGACGGGCCGTTGAACGGCCAGGGGCGTGAGGCCGCCCCCGGCGCGACCTCACGGCGGCTGAGGTTCACCTGCTGAGCCGTCCATCATCGCAGCCCAGAACGGCTACCGCGCGGCACACCGCACCGCGGCAGGACCAGCTCCTGGGCTCATTCGTCTAGGCGAAGTGCACGCGGTGCAGCGGCATGGCGGCCCAGATCACCTTGCCGCCGCTCGCCGTGTGCTCCACGTCGCACGCGCCGCCCGCCTCCCGGGCGATCTCCCGGACGAGCAGCAGCCCCCGGCCGCCGGTCCTGGCGTGGTCTGCCTCCAGGGCGGTCGGACGGTAGGGGTGGTTGTCCTCCACCGCGACGCGCACCCAGTCGGCCCCGACGGCGACCTCCACGGCGATCGTCGGCGACAGGAGCGCCGCGTGTTTGACCGCGTTGGTCACCAGCTCGGAGACGATCAGCAGCAGCCCGTACCCCAGATCGTCCGTGACGGGCACGCCCTGGCGGGCGAGCAGGTCACGGACGGCGCGCCGCGCCCGCGGCACCGAGGCGTCGACGGCCGGAGCCGTGAACCGCCAGACCCCTTCGTACGGCAGTGGTCCCGGCGGTCGGCGGTCGGGGGACGCGTCCCCGCCGCCCTCAGAGCGGGGGCCGGGCCCTCGCTCCTGGTCGTCCATCGTCCGGTCGCCGCCCTTGCGCTCGATTGTCACCACACGTCGAGTGTTGGGAACGCATAAGTGCGGACCGGAGCACTGAACACAAGTCAGCGTGTATCGACGGCTTCGCGCCCGTCTGTGAACGGTGTGGTCGGCGCCGCGACCACACCTGTTCTCATCGTGCCGCCTTCGGAGTTATTCGGGTTGTACGCGTTTGACGCCGGGCTCGCCCGGTTTCTTCTGGGCGGCCAGCCGGTCCTGGACCACGCCGACGATGCGCCGCCCGCCGTACCCGGTCGCGATCAGACCGAGTCCGTCGAAGAGCAGCGCGAGGGAGAACAAGGTGCCCATGACGTACTTGCTGCTCGGCCAGGCGGCCAGCACCACGATGCCGAGGAGCAGGTCGAAGGCGCCCTGGAGGAGGGTCCAGCCGAACTGCGCGCCGCGCACCACGAGACTGCCGATCACCCGGAACACCCCGCCGGTCAGGAACAGCAGCGCGCCGAACATGGCGAGGGCCTCGGCCCCCGCCTCGGGCCTGCGGATGAGGACCGCGCCCGCCGCGATGTTCAGGGCGGCGACCACCACGCCGAGCCAGAAGAAGGTGGTGCCGCGGGCCTGGACCGCCTGGAGCAGCCCGACCACGCCGCCGATCAGCAGCAGCCAGCCGTACAGGAGCATCGAGGTCGTCAGGGTGGCGAACGCGGTGTAGAAGAGCCCCACGAGTCCCGCGAGCACCAGGATCACGCCGAGTGCGCCGATCCAGCTGAAGCCGAGGCGCAGCCCGGCGGTCTCGTCATGCTTCATCCGTGTCATCGGGGCCTCCTCACACCGGGCCCCTTCTTGATCGTACGTGCGCGGGTGGCGGATAGCATCCGCGTATGGAGCTGCCGCACAGCGTCACGGACGGGGTCGCCACCGTCGTCATCCACCATCCGGCCAAGCGCAACGCCATGACGGCCGGGATGTGGCGGGCGCTGCCGCCGCTGCTCGACGAGCTGGCCGCCGACCCCGCCGTACGGGTGCTGGTGCTCACCGGCGAGGGCGACACCTTCTGCGCAGGTGCCGACATATCGACGCTCCGGGGCTCACCGGACGAGGCGCAGGGGCTGGCCGGGCTCGCGGAGGAGGCGCTCGCCGCCTTCCCGAAGCCCTCGCTCGCGGCGATCCGCGGGTACTGCGTGGGCGGCGGGTGCCAGCTCGCGGCGGCCTGCGATCTGCGGTTCGCGGAGGAGGGCTCACTGTTCGGGGTGACTCCGGCGAAGCTGGGGATCGTGTATCCGGCCTCCTCCACGCGGCGGCTGGTGTCGCTGGTGGGGCCCGGGACCGCCAAATACCTGCTGTTCTCGGGGGAGTTGATCGACGCCGAGCGGGCGCTGCGGACGGGGCTGGTGGACGAGGTGCTGCCCGAGGGTGAACTCGACAAGCGAGTCGGGGAGTTCACGCGGGTGCTGGTCTCCCGCTCGCAGCTGACGCAGGCGGCGGCCAAGGAGTTCGCGAACGGCCGGACGGGCCGGGACGGCCACTGGGCCGAGCAGGCGCGCGGGAGCGGCGACACCGCGGAGGGCGTCGCCGCGTTCCTGGAGCGCAGGGCGCCGCGGTTCACGTGGAGCGTGTGAGCTCCCGTGCCGCGTCGGGCGTCCTACGTCAGCACGAAGCGGCTCTTGCTCCGGAACTCCTCCACCAGGTGCGCGGGAGCCTTCTGCGGTGAGCCCGCGTCGTAGGGCGGCTGCGGGTCGTACTCCGTCAGCAGCTGCACGGCCTGGGCGTGCTCGTCGCCCGCGATCCGGCCGATCAGGGTCAGACCCATGTCGATCCCGGAGGAGACGCCGGCCGAGGTGACGTACTTGCCGTCGGTCACGACCCGCTCCCCCGTCGGCTCGGCGCCGAAATGCTCGAGGAAGTCGAGGGCCAGCCAGTGGGAGGTCGCGCGTCGGCCCTCCAGAAGCCCGGCGGCGGCCAGCAGCAGCGAGCCGGTGCACACGGAGGTCGTCCACGCGCTCGTGCGGTCGGCGGTACGCAGCCAGGCGAGGAGGGTCTCGTTCTCCATCTGCTGCGTCTGGCCGGGGCCGCCCGGGACCACCACGATGTCGGGGTTCGGCACGTCGGCCAGGGTCCTGTCGGCGGTGATCGCCAGGGCGCCCGTGTCGGTGCGGACGGGACCGGTCTCCTCGGCGACGAAGACGGTCTCCGCGTCCGGGAGACGGCCGAGGGTCTCGTAGGGGCCGACGGCGTCGAGGGCGGTGAAGCGGTCGTAGAGGACGATCGCGATCTGCATGGATTTCCTTCCGTGAGCTTCAGTGACCTTCGCTTCGGTGAGCTTCGGTGAGCTTCGGTGAGCTTCGGTGGGCTTCAGTCGGCTTCCGTGAGCTTCAGTGAGTGGGCGCGGGCGCCGGGCGGAAGCGGCGCCGGTACTCCGCCGGGGCCGCGCCGAGCGCCCTGAGGAAGGCGCGCCGCATGGCCTCGGGCGTGCCGTAGCCAGCGGCGCGGGAGATCTCCTCGACTCCGTCGGCGGTGTCCTCCAGGAGGCGGCGGGCGTGTTCGAGGCGCACACGGTCGACGTACCGGCCGGGCGTCATGCCGGTCTCGGCGTGGAACGCGCGGGCGAAGTGGCGGGGCGAGAGACGTGCGCGGGCGGCGAGCGACTCCACGCTCAGGTCGTCGCCCGGGTGCTCGGTGATCCACTGCTGGACCTCGCGCAACGGTTCCCGCCGGGCCGTCTGCGCGGCGAGCTGGGCGCTGAACTGGGCCTGGTTGCCGGGCCGCCGGAGGAAGACGACCAGGTGGCGGGCGATGGTGAGCGCGGTGTCCCGGCCGAGGTCCTCCTCGACGAGCGCGAGGGCGAGGTCGATGCCCGAGGTGACGCCCGCGGAGGTGGCGATGTTTCCGTCGCGCACGTAGATGGGGTCCGGGTCGACCTCGATCTCCGGGTGGTCCCGGGAGAGCTTGTCGCAGTACGCCCAGTGGGTCGTGGCGCGGCGCCCGTCCAGGAAGCCCGCCTCGGCGAGCAGGATCGCACCGGTGCACACCGAGACGAGGCGCTCCGCGCGGGGGCCGTGCTCGCGCAGCCAGGCGACGAGCTCCGGTGCGGGGCGCCGGGTCCCCTGGCCGCCCGGGACGAGCAGGGTGTGCGCGGCCGGGGCGTCGGCGAGGGCGTGGTCCGGGACGAGCGTGAGGCCGCTGCTGGTGCGTACGGGGGCGCCGTCCAGGGAGGCCGTGCGGATGCGGTACGTCCCGGGGCGGGCGAGTTCGGCGCCGTTGAAGACCTCGACGGGGCCCGTGACGTCGAGGCTCTGCACGTCGTCGAAGAGGACGACCAGGACGGTTCGCATGCCTTCGATTCTTGGCGGGCGGGGCGATGGCCGCAATGACGGGTTCCCCACTTTTCCTGCCACGACCTTTCCTGCAACGGCCGCGCGTCAGGCGGCGTCCCCGGCCTTTATTACATACCTACCAGTCGGTACTCTCGGCTGTTATGACGACACTTCTTCCCGAGCAGGCCGGCCGACGCTGTCACAACGTCCTCAACCCCTTTCACGCGACGCACTACTTCTCACCGGATCTCGGGCGCGAGCTGGCCGCCGTCGGGGTCGAGGACGCGAACGCCGCCTACTTCGCGGTGCGGGCCGCCCCGATGGGGCCGGTGACCGCGGGTGTCGTGACGGCCACGTTCTACAACTTCCGGCACGAGCTGGTGGCGCGCCACGTGCCCGCGGTGTGGGAGAGCGCGTCCCCCTCGGTCGTGCTCGCCGCGCGCGTCCGCGCCGTGGACTCCACGCTGCGACGGCAACTCGGCGAGGAGGTACTCGCCTCCAAGGAGGTGGCCGAGGCCGCGGAACTGGCGCTGCGCGCGGCCGAGGCGTGCGGCAGGACCGCGCGCCCCTTGTACGCCGCGCACGCCGATCTGCCGGTGCCCGACGAGCCGCACCTCGCGTTGTGGCACGCGGCGACGCTGCTGCGCGAGCACCGGGGCGACGGCCACCTGGCGGTCCTGCTCGACGCGGGCCTGGACCCGGTGGAGGCACTGGTGAGCCACACCGCGACGGGCAAGGGCATGGCGCCGAAGTGGCTGCTGAAGACGCGCGGCTGGACGCGAGAGGACCTGGACGCCGCGGTGGACCGGCTGCGGGAGCGGGGCGTGCTGGACGCCGACGGCGAGCTGACGGACGCGGGCGTCGCGCTGCGCCAGGAGATCGAGACCGGGACGGACCGGCTCGACCGGGCGCCGTACGAGCACCTGGGCGCGGCGGGCGTCGAACGGCTCACCGAGCTGACCGGCGCGCTGATGAAGACGGCCCTCGCGGCGGGCGCGTTCCCGAAGGGCATGATCGGCAAGAGCTGAGGCGGCGGAGATCCCACCTCGCGTCGCGGGCGTGTGCATGACCGGGCGGACGCGCGGTACCCGGTGGTCTTCCGGCCGTGAAGGGCCGGAGACGAAAGGGGAGTTACGTGTTCCGTGCAATCGCAGACGTGTTGCGGCAGATCGGCGGCGCTGTCGCCACCGTGGTGACGCTGCCCTTCCGCGCCGTGGCCCGGCTCCTGGGCGGGGTCTCGGGGTCCGCGCGGCGCGGTGGACGGGCCCGCCGCGCCTGAGCGTCATCATCACGCCCTGCTCTGCCTTTGTCGGTGTCGCCTGCCACAATTGCCGCGCAACCTCAGTGGAGAAGGCGGTACGGGATCGTGACGACACCCGGGTCCCTCGAAGTAGGGTCCATCGAAGGCAGGATCGCCGAGGAGCTCGGCGTACGGGAGCGGCAGGTGAAGGCCGCGGTGGAACTGCTGGACGGCGGTTCCACCGTGCCCTTCATCGCCCGCTACCGCAAGGAAGCGACCGAGATGCTCGACGACGCGCAGCTGCGCACGCTCGAGGAGCGGCTGCGCTATCTGCGGGAGCTGGAGGAGCGGCGGACGGCGATCCTCGACTCGGTGCGCGAGCAGGGCAAGCTGACGGCCGAGGTCGAGGCGCAGATCCGCGGCGCCGAGACGAAGGCGCGGCTGGAGGACATTTATCTGCCGTTCAAGCCGAAGCGGCGCACCAAGGCGCAGATCGCGCGCGAGGCGGGTCTGGAGCCGCTGGCCGAGGGGCTGCTGGGCGACCCGATGGTAGAGCCGCTCGCAGCGGCGGCGGCTTTCGTGGACGCCGACAAGGGCGTCGCCGACCCGCAGGCCGCCCTCGACGGCGCGCGGGCGATTCTCACCGAGCGGTTCTCGGAGGACGCCGACCTGATCGGTGAACTGCGCGAGCGCATGTGGGTCCGCGGGCGGCTGGCAGCCAAGGTCCGGGAGGGCAAGGAGGAGGCGGGCGCCAAGTTCGCCGACTACTTCGACTTCGCCGAGCCCTTCACGGAGCTGCCCTCGCACCGCATCCTGGCCATGCTGCGCGGCGAGAAGGAGGAGGTCCTCGACCTCGTTCTGGAGCCCGAGGAGCCCACGGACGGCCCGTCGTCGTACGAGGGCATGGTGGCGCACCGCTTCCAGATCGCCGACCGCGGACGCCCCGCCGACAAGTGGCTGACGGACACCGTCCGCTGGGCCTGGCGCACCCGCGTCCTCGTGCACCTCGGCATCGACCTGCGCCTCAGGCTGCGCACGGCCGCCGAGGACGAGGCGGTCAACGTGTTCGCGGCGAACCTGCGGGACCTGCTGCTCGCCGCCCCCGCGGGCACGCGCTCGACGCTGGGGCTCGACCCCGGCTTCCGTACGGGCGTGAAGGTCGCCGTGGTCGACGCGACCGGCAAGGTCGTGGCCACCGACGTGATCTACCCGCACGTCCCGGCCAACAAGTGGGACGAGGCCCTCGCCAAGCTCGCCCGGCTCGCCAAGGAGCACGCGGTCGAGCTGGTCGCGATCGGCAACGGCACGGCGTCGCGCGAGACGGACAAGCTGGCCGGTGAACTGATCGGTAAGCACCCGGAGTTGAAGCTCACGAAGGTGATGGTGTCCGAGGCGGGCGCGTCCGTGTACTCGGCGTCGGCGTTCGCCTCGCAGGAACTGCCCGGCATGGACGTGTCGCTGCGCGGTGCCGTCTCGATCGCGCGCCGCCTCCAGGACCCGCTCGCCGAGCTCGTGAAGATCGACCCGAAGTCGATCGGCGTCGGGCAGTACCAGCACGACCTGTCCGAGGTGAAGCTGTCGCGCTCGCTGGACGCGGTCGTCGAGGACTGTGTGAACGGTGTGGGTGTCGACGTGAACACCGCCTCCGCTCCCCTGCTTTCCCGGGTTTCCGGCATCTCGTCCGGACTCGCCGAGAACATCGTGGCGCACCGGGACGCGAACGGCCCGTTCAAGTCCCGCTCGGAGCTGAAGGGCGTGGCGCGGCTGGGCCCGAAGGCGTACGAGCAGTGCGCGGGCTTCCTGCGGATCCGGGGCGGTGACCCGCTCGACGCGTCCAGCGTGCACCCCGAGGCGTACCCGGTGGTCCGGCGGATGGTGAACCGGTCGGGCGGCGAGGTCGCGTCGCTGATCGGGAACACGTCGGTGCTGCGGTCGCTGAAGCCGGGTGACTTCGTGGACGAGACGTTCGGTCTGCCGACGGTGACGGACATCCTGAAGGAGCTGGAGAAGCCCGGGCGCGACCCGCGGCCCGCCTTCAAGACGGCCACCTTCAAGGAGGGCGTCGAGAAGATCTCCGACCTGTCGTCCGGGATGGTGCTGGAGGGCGTCGTCACGAACGTCGCGGCGTTCGGGGCGTTCGTGGACGTCGGTGTCCACCAGGACGGGCTCGTGCACGTCTCAGCGATGTCGAAGACGTTCGTCAAGGACCCGCGGGACGTCGTGAAGCCGGGTGACATCGTCAAGGTGAAGGTGCTGGACGTCGACATCCCGCGTAAGCGGATCTCGCTGACGCTGCGGCTGGACGACGAGGCTGCTCCGCAGGGTAAGGCGGGGCAGGGGGCCGCGTCCGGCGGTGGGCGGCCCCAGCAGCGCGGGGGGCGTGCGCCTCAGCAGCGGCAGGGGCGTGGTGGTGCGGGTGGGGGTGGCGATGGCGGTGGTGCGTCACGGCAGGCGCCCGCGCCGGCGAACAGTGCGATGGCGGATGCGTTGCGGCGGGCGGGGTTGGTGGATCCCAAGCGGCGGTGACGGTGGTGGGGTGTGCGGCGGGGTTTGTTTCGCCCCCGCCGCCCCTACCCGTCCCAACCCCGGGCTCCGCCCGGACCCCGCTCCTCAAACGCCGGAGAGGCTGAATATGCGCGGGGAACTGCACGGCTTTTAGGGGCGCGGGGAACTGCGCGACCAGCCCCCACCCACCCGCACCCAGCCAACCCACCCCAACCACCCCCCACC
>NZ_JBEYXP010000048.1:0-98810 GCF_040704615.1 Streptomyces sp. NPDC046862
GGCCCGGGGGGGGGGGGTTTTCGGCTGGGCTCCGGGCCTCCCCCCCGCCCGGGACACCCCCGGCCCCCCCACGCCCGGGGGCCCCCGCCGCCGGGCCCGGCGGCTGCCGCTTCCTCTCCTGCCCCAAGAACGAAGGAACACCGTGGCTCCTCCTCTCCCGCCGTCGTCTCCCACTTCTGCCGCGCCAACCGAGGCGCCCGCAGCCCTGCACATGGCGCGCGTGGAACCGATGTTCGGCCCCGGCGAGATCCGTACGTCCTGTGTAGAACCCGCCACCCGACCTGTGTCCGAGGCGCTCGCCCCAGGTGCCTCTCTCCCACGTGCCTGCACCAGGCTGGTGCCGACCAAAGGAGCGGCACGGTGAAGCCCGAGGCGACCAATACCGAGGTGTGGACGGAGTACGGCCGCCATCACCTCCAGCGGGCCACCCCTCTGGCGGAGGTGGAGCGGATCGATTGGGGTCCCGGCGGCACCGGGCCGGGCGACGAGATCCTCGGCGACCTGCATGGCATGCGCATGCTGGACCTCGGCTGCGGGCCGGCCCGGCACGCCGCCCATCTCGCCCGCGACCGTGGTGCACGGGTGGACGCCGTCGACTCCTCGGCCACGCAGATCGAGCGCGCACGCATCCGATACCCCCAGCTGACCGGGCTCAACCTGATGTGTGCGGACGCCGTCACGCACCTGCACGCGGCCGTGCCGTACGACGTCATCTACTCCGTCAACGCGTTCCCCTTCATCGACCCGCACCGGCTGCTGCCTGCTCTGGCCGCGGCGCTCAAGCCCGGCGGACGCCTGTACTTCACCGTCCTGCACACCAACTCCCACGGCCACGGCCCCACCACCGCCGTGGCCCCGCGACCGGAGTTTCTGCGCCTGGCCGGTGGCGGGGACTTGACCGTCCAAATGTGGGTGCTCACCCCGGAACTGTGGGAGGACCTCCTGGTCCAGTACGGGCTGCGGGTGGAGACCATCACCGTCCTCGACGCCCCGGAGAAGACTAATCGTGCCTCCTACCGGCTCTTCCAGGCCTACCGCCCGGCCCGCATCACCTCCCGCCCGCGCACCTCCCGACCGCCCGAGGCACACGCGGCGCTCGGCGTCGGCGCCATCTTGCTCAGCCCGCACGGCCTGCTGCTGGGCCGCCACCACCGAGGCACTTTCGAGTTGCCCGGCGGGAGCGTGGAGCCCGGAGAGGCTATGGCGGAGACCGTGGTGCGCGAACTCGCCGAGGAAACCGGACTGACCGCCCGCCCGGCCGACGTCCGTCTGCTCGGCACCCTCGTCGACCACGTCGGCAGCGTCGTGCGCATGACGGTGGGCGCCATCGTCACCGCCTGGCAGGGAACCCCCGCCGACCAGAGCGGCGAAAGCGTCGGCGACTGGCGCTGGTGGCCGCTGGACGGCCTGCCGCCCGGGCTGTTCGTATGCAGTGCCCAGATCCTCACCGCCTGGCGGCCCGACCTGCCCATCGACCACCCACCCGCCGACTTCACCCCCTTCGCCGACCCGGCGCCGGCCTCCCCGAAGTGACCGAGGCCGACCGCACCCACCAACCGCGCGTGATCGCGACCGCTTCTGCTGCCCTGTTCGACCGCAGTCGGTGGCGACGCGAGCAAGGCGACCGCCTCGTTGGGGTACGGCGCATCGTGTACGGCGACTCGGTCGTATGTCTTTCCCAGACCTGCATCGCCTTTCGCAGTCTGTGCCCGAGTCCCTGACCTGGATCCTGGTGAACGGGAGCGTGAGCGCTCCGCCCGCGACAGCTTCGCCCCGTCCTACGGCATGAGTACCCGATGTCGCCCTCTTAGCTTAGAAGCCGGGTACCAGTGCCACCGAGCCTGCCGAGAAGTGAAAGCACAGATTGCCGAACACGGTTTCGGGGCGCGGCTCGGTGTCGCTGCCGTGGTGGTATTCGAGCACGGCGCTCGTGAGGTACTCGCGGGTCCGGTGCCAGTCCAGCAGCTCCTCCTTGGCCACCGAGGTGGCCCACCCGGGGAGGTCCGGACCGGTCTGCACCGCGTGGAGCAGGACGTCTAGGGCGTCGTACCACTCGGCGAGCTGAGCACGATGATGCCGTACCAGCTTGTCGACGCCCCCGGCCCCTTCCTTGGCCGCCACCGCGCGTAGATCCTCGCCTTGAAGGCAAGATTCGCGTGCCTTATGTCTTCTGTCCACGTACCTGGCGTACTGCAGCCGAAACTCCGGCGGAATCCGCGCACCCTCGCGGCTTTTCCAACCGGCCTGGAAGTGGTCCGCGTGCCAGGTCGGCACGTCCGACCGTGGCACCAGGCGCACCTCGGCATCTCCGTCGGTAACCGTGTGGACTGCGTTGCCGACCCGGCACCACGAGGCGTCATCGGCGAAGTACTCCCGCAGCGTTTCCCTCAGTTCATCCAGGTCACCGCCGAACCCGCGTACCAGCGCGACCGACGCACTGGCGACAGGCAGATCGGCGAATGAAACGTCCAGGGCGGTGATGTCGAGTCGGTCCTCGGGCATTTGGATCTCCACCATCGTCATGACCGGAGCGTCGCGCACCCCAGGATGGTCGGATCGGCGACACACTTACAGGTCACCCGTCCGCACCGGGTAGGGCTCGCTCACGTCTGCCGGGATCGGGGCGAGGGCGGGCCTCTCGGCTATTCGGCGCCGACCTCGTAGGGGCCGAATGCCGCCGACGCCCCCGACCGGAATAGTCGGGAGCGCCAATGTCTTGTGTGGCTAGTTGTCAGCGGCCCCCTGCGTTCTTGGCGAGGGCCTTGTCGAGGTGAAGGTCGACGAGGGCCGGAGAGCCGGAGACGACGTCCGGTTTCTCGCTCGCTTCGTACGCTTCATGTCGGTGGCCTTTGGTTAGCTGATGCCCATGATCGGACCCGCATTTCCCCTGCCGAGCACCGACCCCCAGGTGGGTCAGCAGTCTTCGCTGTGCGAGGTGCTGATGTGGATAGCCGGCGACACGTTCCGCTGGCTGCACAACGGCCATCACCGCTACCCCCCTGCGCCTGGTGAGGAAAGCTTTACCGACATGAACATCCGGCACTTGCGTCAGTTCGTTGGCGACCGGGTCAAGGTCTTCCAGTTCACCAAGGACCAGGAGCGTCAGAACGGTGCCGACTGGGAGCTGTGGATCCATAACCGCACTCACGGGGTCGGTCTGCGGATCCAGGCCAAGAAGGCGTCGAAGCAGAGCCGGTACCCCTTCAACTACACCGTCGGGAAAAGGAACGTGTACCAGTGCGACCTGCTCGTCCAGCACGCGCTGGCCGTCGGGTGCGTGCCTGTCTACTTGCTGTACAACCACTGGGATTGGGGCGGCGGGGGCGAGGAGGAAGCGGCTCAGGCAGGGCTTCTATGCGATCACGTTGCCGCTGACGGGTCACACCATGGATGCACGCTCCTGTCGGCGTATCGCGTGCAGAGTGAGGTCGGCCGGAAGGCAGGCGGGCACAATGTGCGTCACAAAGTTCTGTGGGGGGAATCGCTGCCGTGGAACAGGGTGCTGTGCGACCGTCGTGGTGCCGCCAACGCATCGACCTCCCGTTCCAGCAGCAAGATCGTTAGTGACGTATTCGCCGCCGTCAAAGGGATGACGCTCGTGGGCATGGACCGGTCACCGACGTACTCCGCGGGATCAACTCCCGGCCACGGCGCCGGGGAGAACGTTGCCCACGCCCAAACCCCGGACGCGGATCGTGACGATGACGCTCCCGCCATCTTGCGTGGTGGCCCTCACCGGTTGCCACCCCATGTGCTCCAGCTCCTCGAAGCCCATGAGGCGGAACCGCCGGCCCCGCCGGTGCCCACTGTGGCGACCGTGTTGGTGGACGTCAGCGACGACCGAGCGCAGACGCCCCCCACCTGGTTCGAGGGGTGTGTCCGCTACCGGTAGCGGTACAGAGCAGCACGAGCAGGCTCACGCAGACTGGATTGCTCCGTCAGGCCTTGCACTCGGGGGACAGGGTAGGAAGCGCGACTTGGTGGAGATCAGTAGCCGCTGCGCCGACCGCGTCGCCAGGCCCAGAACCCGCCAACGGCGGCTATGCCAAGGGCCTGCAATGCAGCGACAGAGCCGCCAGGTGCACCGGCGACCTTCGACGCGGCGAGGATTCCAGTGACTATGAGGGTGTACGGCAGTAGGAAGATGATGGTGCGGCCGATACGAACGGGATTCATGGGTCAAGTATCCGCATTTGTCTGCTAGTTGGCCAGGGCGATTCGCCGCGTCCGACGGTTGATGGCCTGAACCGCCGAGTCAGAGTTCGGGATGGTGATGTCCTGAAGAAGCTTGACTACGTGCGGGGCGGACGCCTTCGCGTCCTCGGGCTGAAGGCGAAGCCAGCAGCCGAGTGCGTTGCCGACGGCGCGGATTGTGGTGCTGTGCCGCGGGCCGAGATGGAGGTGCCACGACCGAGCCATGAAGATCCAGATCTGCAGTCCGTATCGGTAGTCCTGGGTGAGCCAGGCGATGTCACCGCGTACGAGGCCGACTGCCAGGGTGTACAGGTGGCTCGGGCCATACTGGGCGGAGAACTCGGCGAGCAACTGATCGGCGTCGCGGGCCGCTTCGGTGAAGTGGTCCTGGTTAGCGGTTGCGCATGTGGACGCGAGTCGGCCGCGGTAGGGCTCAGGCAGCGGCTCGTACGGCCGGTCGGCTGGTACGGGATCCGCTGTGTGTGGCGACGACGCGGGAGGGGCCAGCATGCCGGTCGTCTGAGGCAAGTTCGGTTGGTCGGGGACTTGTGATTCGTCGTCCAGGGGATGGCTGGTGCCGTCAGTGTTGACCTGGATCGATGTCGTGTACTGAGCCTGCTCGTCTTGGATCACGGCGCGGATCGGCATCTCCAGCGCGGCAGCCTCCAACTGGAGGTGGGCCAGGACGGCTTCGTTGAGGGAGACGTCGGGGGGCGGGGTGAAGTACTCCTCGTCAATGAAGCAGATCCCATCAGGGGTGATCCGAACCTGCACTGCATCAGTAGGTATTGCGTTCACTGCTGGCCCGCCTTCTTGTCCGGGAGGAGCGGGATGGTGCTGATACCGCCGGCGCTCGGGAAGCTCGGCTCGGCCCATCCGCGGTATCGCAGCCGCCAGGCGCCGTCCGTGAGGTCTTTCCGCGGAACGATCGCGATCTTGCCCTGGCGTGGGTAGTCGTCGCCGACGTCGTTGCTGGCGACCTGATCGTTGCCCAGGTAGAGGGCGACGTGCCCCGCTGACTCGCCGGTGTCGTAGAAGAGCAGCGCCCCTGGGGGTGGTGACATGTTGCCGGGGTGAGCGAGCCCTGCGTCCACGAGCCGGTTCCAGTGAACGTTGGCGGTTGCGGATCCGGAGGAGCCCCAGCCATAGGCCTGGGCGACGAAGTTGTCGCACATCCGGTACCAGCCTGTCTTGCCCGCCTCGCTCCGGGCGCTGGAGATCGCCTGGGCAACGGTGCGCGGATTCTTGACCTTGAACTTGGTGTTGGGGTCCGTGCCGCCGGAAGCGGCAGGGTCGTTGCAGCCCGTGCTGATCGAGGTCACGGCGTGGGTTCCCCACGTCTTGGCCACGAGCGAGCCGGCCGCGGACTCCCACTTGGCGTACTCGTCGCGGTGCTCCTCGGCAGGGAGCTGGATGCTCGCGGCGACTTTGGTCAGGGACTTCTTCTGCCAGTTGTCAATGTTGATGAGCCTGTCGTAGAACTTCCCGGCTGCGTATACAGGGTCGGTGAGCTGGCTGACCGTTCCCCAGCCCTGTGAGGGCCGCTGCTGGAAGAGCCCCACGCTGTCCGCATGACCATGGTGCAGGTTGTCGAGCGTGCTCTCCTGCATGGCGGTCGCAACGGCGATGACGGCAGCACGAGGCGAGAGGTCCCGGGTGCGGGCGACATTGGTGATGGTGCTCGCGTTGCGGATCTGACTAGCGGTCCACTTCGCACTGTTCTGTGCGCCTTCCGGGTGTAGCGGCACGGTCACCTGGATGTTGACGGCCTTCTGTGAGCCGTCGAACTTGGGCGCTTCCCCTCCCGCGCCGGCTCCGCTTTCCCCATCGCCCACTGGCTGGAGGCCGGTCTGGCACGTGTTGGCGTTGGCTTCAGTCGTGGCGCCGCTGACCGCAAGAACGCAGAGCGAGAGCACCGAGACACCTGCCGCGGCGACTCCTATCGCTGCCTTACCTAGCCCATTCATCCGACCTCAGTCATAAACGTGTGTTGATGATATGAGGTCAGTGAACAGTAATCACGACGCGAGAGCTACCCGCGTTGGGGTTCTGTGAGGTCACCCGGAGGCAGGCTTGTCGAGTGTTTGGTGCCACTCGACAGCTGCCACTCGCTGGCGCTTGGAGTGGCCGGAAGGGTGCCCTTGAGCGTTAATCAGTGCCGCATGGATCAAGTTAAACATCCCAATGAACTGCGTCCTTGAGTAGCCAAGGGTTGTAGCTGTAGCGCTCTGGAGGGAGGCGTTGCCTGGAGTCGACTCCGAGTTCGGGGGTGCCCCTCAAGGTGCACTCTCGGCGTCGGGCCGCAGTCTCTCAATCTGTAAACGCTTGTTGTCAAGTTTGCATGTATGTACCTTTCACTGTCACGGCCCGAGTTCGGGCCTGCCTCCGAAACGAGGGTGGAAGGGAGTCGGGGGATGCCCGTTTCGCAACACCTGGTGGATCTTGCTGCTAGTGGTGACATCGGCACCCTCGTGAACGGGCTGTCTCCGGAGTGGGGCCCATTCGGGGCGCTGGGGACGACCGGGCGGACGGTGATTCAGGCCCTAATGGCTGGCGTCGTGCTCGTGCTGCTGGGGCGCGCGATCCTCGGCGCAGTGCACCTGAAGGTCGGCGAAGGCCAACACGACGTGGCCCAGGTCAGCAAGGGCAAGAAGGAGATCGCCGGCAGCCTCGTCGGGGCCTTCGTCGTCGCCTCAATAGGGACAATCTTCACAATCGTTTACGGGATGGGTATCTGATGGCCCGCCAGAACACCCCTGGCCGGGGTACCCGAGTCCTGGTCGATGAGATCCCGACGGACGCGAAGAGCGGCAAGCCCTGGTGGCGGGGCATGGCGGTCACCGGAGTGATCTTCCTCGCGCTGGTCATCCTCGCCGTGTTCATGAGCCTTTCCGGCGGTAGCGGCGGCTCGACTTCCGACGGCTCGTCCGATGGCCAGAGCCAGACTGCACCGGCGGAGCGGAACGACACCGGAGGAGACACCAAGAGCACCGCCAAGAAGTTGGTCAGCGGTGTCCCGGTCGGCTACACCCACAACCAAGCTGGCGCTGTTCAGGCGGCGGTGAACTACCAGGTGGCTCGATCGTCTGCAGCGTACTTCACCGATGAGAAGGTCCGGCACGCGATCCTCGCCGCGATGATGACCAGCCAGGCGCTGGACCGGCAGGTCCGCAACGACGACAACGGGATGCAGCAGGTCCTCACTTCACTGGGTGTCACCAGTGGCAACGAGGACAAGTTGGTCGCACGGGGTGCGGCGATGGGCACCCGGGTCACCACGTACACCGATCAGGTGGCCACCGTCGAGGTGTGGATGGCCGGACTCGTCGGTGTCACGGATAAGAGCGCTCCGATGCCCGTGTCCGCGTCATGGACCACCTACACGCTGACGCTGCAGTGGCAGTCCGGTGACTGGAAGTTGGCCTCGATCACATCCGTCAACGGTCCGACCCCTCTGGACGCAGGCAGCGACGACCCCACGAGCGTGGACGAGTTCCGCACGGCAGATCGGGAGTTCAATGCGCCCCCGTATGTCGGCTGAGACTCTGTATCGGGTGCGGACCCGGCTGACCTGGATCATCGGCCTGACCGCCACACTCACCCTGATGCTCGCGCCAGGCCAGGCTCAGGCGAACGACTTTTCTGACTGGTCCTGCAAGAACATCCCGTTCGCGGACAAGGTCTGCAACGTCGTCGAGAAGACGAACCAGGCGATCGACTTCGCGAGCGATCCCCTGGGGTACATTGCCCAGTTCTTCAACAACGCCGTTACCAGCCTCTTCACCCAGATGATGAAGGCACTCGGCTCAACCACGAGGATCGACTGGCAGGACCCCGGGTTTCTCAGGACCTACACCATGGCGTTCGCCGCTTCCACGGTGCTGACTGTGATCCTTTGGCTGGTCGCCGTGGTCAAGAGGGCGATTCAGGGGGTGCAGCCGCTCCAGGCGATGGGGGAGTCGATCGGTTTCCTCCTCATGTCGGTGCTTGTCTCCGCCTTCGCACCGTTGGCGGTCGCATACACCGTGCGGGTGTTCGACGAGGCCGCGGAGGCCATGTTCAAGCCGGTGGCGGGAGACGCTGCCGACATGGTCGTCGCCGTTACGACGGCGATGCTCGTGCTGATGAAGATTCCTGGTGGCGCGGTCATCGTGATCTTCTTCAGTTTGGCGTTGCTGGGGGCCGTGGCCGGTGTGTGGTTGGAGCTCGTCGTTCGCAATGCGCTGATCTTGTCGGGGCTGGTCTTCGGGCCGACTGTTTTCAGCGGCCTGGTCGACCGTGACCTGTGGGGGCACACCAAGCGCTGGTGCGGAGTGATGGTCGCGATCATCGCCTCGAAGTACGTCACCTTCACCGTCATCGCGCTCGCCACGGGCACGCTCGCGTCCGAGTCCCCGAATCCCAGCCTGGCCCAGTCCTTCGCCACCGTCTTCACCGCGATCGCGCTGTTGTTCCTCGCCTTCTACATGCCCTTCCAGCTCTCGAAGTTCATCCCCATATTCGGCGACGAGCTGCGCGACATGTACGCGGCGCGTGACGACCTCAAGGGTCGGGCCAAGAACGTCGGAAACCAGGTGGGCGACTCCTACGGCGAACTCAAGTCGCGGATGGGCGGAGGCAACGGCGGCGGATCCGGCGAAGACGACGACGGAGGAGAGGCCGACGCGGCGGACGGCGACGCCATGAGCGGCGGAGAAACCGAGGGAGCCACCCAAGCCGGGGCGGTCGAAGGAGCCGCTGCCGCGACTGGTGCCGGCACGGCGGCCGTGGCCGCGAAGAAGGGCGTCGACAAGACCAAGGACGAGGCCGAAGCCGCGGTCAAACGGGGTGTCGACGGGGCAACCGCCGGTCTCGACTCCGGCGGCTCAGCGGCGCAGTCGTCCGACGGCAGTGACTCCGACGGCCGCGGTGACCACGCCACCGGAGGGGAAGCACCGTCTGCCGTCAGTACTCCCGAGGCCGGAGGGCCGGACAGCGTGCCAGTCGGCGAGGAGCCGATGGATCCAGGAGGACCGCAGTCCTGGCCGCCGCCAGAGCCTCCGGGCGAGCAGCCGGAACCGCCCCCGCCGGCGGACGAGGAGATGCGCTGATGTCCGTCCCGTCGCACGACCAGGAGTAGTTGTGGCACGCACCTTCACATACCCCCGGCCGAGGCCTCGCGGACTGCTCGGCCGGAAGCTCGAAGCCGATGAGCAGCTCGTCTTGGGAGCCGGGCTCGTCGGCGGACTCCTCGCGGCCTGGATCCTCGCGGGCATCGTACTGAAGATCGTCGGCTTCGTGCTGATCGCGGGCACCTGCGCCTGGGCAACTCTCGCGCCCTACAAAGGGCGGACCTACGTCCGGTGGTTCGAGATCAACCGGACCTACAAGAAGCTGCTGCGTGACGGCTCGCTGCTGTACAAGTCGAAGGCGCCGTACGCAGGCCGATTCGCCGACGGCCGCCGCGTCCCCGTCGACGTGCCCGTCGGCGTCCCCCGCAACATGCAGTGGATCACGGCCCGCACCGCCTTCGGCGAGATCGCGATCGTGCTGCAACCGGACGAGCTGATGTTTACGGCCGTCGTAGAGGTGGAAGGCCAGCGCGACTTCGGCAGCCTCGACACCGCGGACAAAGAGGCTCTGATCCGGGCCTACGAACACCTGCTCAAGACCACGGCCGACAGCGGAGGCCGGATTCGCCGCCTTCAGTGGATCAGCAGGGTCATCCCCACGGACCCCAACGCCCACGCCCGGGACGCCGCCGACCGCCGCGATGCCGACAGCCCGTCGTGGCTGCAGCAGTCGTACGACGACCTGATCCGACGCGTCGCGGTCACAGCAGAAGACCGTCGGCTGCTGCTCGTGGTGGGCATCCCCTATACCTCCGACCTGGTCGCCGAGGCCCGTCGCTACAACACCCTCCACGAGGGTTACGCGATCACTCTCGGTCAGGAGATCGAGAGCTTCATCCGGACGCTGGGACGCGGACAGCTGCGCCACGTGCGCAATTTCGACGAAGCCGGCCTGGCCTCCTACCTGCATCACTCGTACGACCCCAGCCACTGGATCGACGACACCACCGGGATGGACCGGGTCACGTGCTGGCCGGCCGAACTGGATGCCCGGAACAAGAAGTACATGGCCTCCCGCAGCTGGGAGGCCTCCGAGGACAACTGGTACTCGATGACCGCCTGGGTGAAGGAACTTCCCGTGCTTCCGGTCGGCATCAATTTCCTCGCGCCCGTCTTGCTCTACATCCAGGACATCATCCTGTCGGTGTCCGTGGTGATGGATCTTGTCCCCACCGACCAGGCCATCACCGAGGCGATGGCGGATGCCACGAACGAGCTGGGCCAGGCGGACAAGAAGGCCGGCCGCATCGAGGACCCCCGGGAGCAGAAGGCCCAGCGTGCCTCGCTCAGCACCATGCGGGACATCGCCGACGGGGCAGCGGGCACGCGGCTCGCAGCCTGGATCACCGTTACCTCGCCTTCCCTCGATGCCCTGCGCCGGGATGCCGACACCGTCCGCGCCGGCGCCACCCGCGCCGGACTGCGGCTGGAGTGGTGCGACGCCGAGCACTACAGGGCCTTCGCCAACACCCTGCCTTTCAACGCCGGGCTCTTGAAGGAAGGGCTGTAGCGATGCTGGAGATGCTGCGGCGGCAGTCACAGACGCGGCGACGGGCCATGCGCTCGACCACTAGCCACGCCTGCGGTCTCTACCCGGCGGTCGGCGCGGCCAGCATGGACCCCCGTGGCGTGATCATCGGCCGGGAGGCCTACAGCGGTAAGGCGTACATCTACGACCCGTTCATCCTCTACAACCCGCGGGCACGCGTCCGACTCGCCAGCGGGCACGCACTGATCTTGGGTAAGAGCGGATACGGCAAGTCCGCATTGGAGAAGACGTACGTCCTGCGCCAACTGCGCTTCAGGGACCGGAACTTCGCCGTTCTGGACGCGCAGGGCGAGGACGGTGCCGGCGAATGGGACGGCATCGCCCGACAACTGGGCATCACGCCGATCCGCCTGGTCTACGGCGCGGGTGACGCTGGTGAAGGGGTACGGATCAACCCTCTCGACCCCCGGATACCTGCAGAGCACCAGTTCAAGGTGCTCGTGTCCATGATGGAGATCCTCACCGGCACACTTACCTCTCAGGCCAAGTTCGCCCTGGCCGAGGCCCACAAGACCGCGACCGCTGCCGCGCTCGAACAGCAGCGTGTGGTGATCCTCTCCGACGTTCTGGACGCCCTGACCGCTCCCAAGCAGACCCTCCTCGGTCAACAGCCCGTCATGCCCGAGGAGTTGGTGGAGTGGGGCCAGCCGGCAGCGCTGGCCCTGGACGAGCTGTGCAACCCCAGCCGCGACTTGAGCGGGATGTTCGACGGGCCGACGACCGCAGGGATCGATCTCGACGCCCGTTTGATCATCTTCGATTTGACGAAGCTGCCGCGCGAGGGCGAAGCCATGCCGCTGCTGATGGCGGTCATAGGGCCCTGGCTGAGGTTCGGATGGATCAAGCCAAACGACCGGATCAAAAGAACTTTGATCGTCGAGGAGGCCTGGCACATACTCTCCCACCGGCCGGTCGCGAGGCTGTTTGAGGAACTGGTCAGGTACGGCAGGCGCCTTGGGTTGTCCTTCTGGGCGGTACTTCACCACCTCGGGGATCTGCTGCTGGACCAGGCTCCCGAGGCGGCTGCCATCTTGAAACTGACGGCGACCCGGGTCCTGTATCACATGGACCGGGACGAGGCCGAGACCACGGCTGACTACCTGGGACTGCCCGACTGGGCGCGCAAGGCGCTGGCGGACGGATCCAACGTGTGTGCCCCGGGGCGGGGCATCTGGCAGGTGGGCTCGCGGATCAACCTCGTGGAACATATCCGGACGCCGCTGGAGATCCGTCTGACGGACACAAACCGCCGGATGACCGAAACAGGCCCGGGAGAGCCCGCGGACCGCCACGGCGCACAGGCGTCGGCCCCGATAATGCGCCTCAGTAAGGGGGCCGCGGCATGATGCCGAAAGCCGCCACGCCACAGACCGCGGCACGACTGCGCCTCGGGCGCGACACCGTGTGGATCATCCCCCTGGTCGCGGCGTTCGTGCTCACGGCGCTGCTGTGGCTGACCGCGCTGGTGTCCGGGGTCCTGGCTCACGGACGGCCGGCGGCCATCAGCTGGGACTCGGCGGGCAACGCGGTCGTCGCAGTCTTCCGGCACCCCGGTGACCCCTCGGCAGCATGGCCGCCCAGTGCTGGCGTCGCGGGCCCCTTCGTGTTCTGGCCCACCTTCCTCGTCCTGCTCGCCGGCGCGATCTGGGGAGCGTGGAAGACGTACTGGTGGTGGAAGCACCGTGGTGCCGATGGCGCCGACGGGATGGCCTCCCGGGCTCAGCTGGACAAGGCCATGGGCGAGCAGCAGGCGCTGTCCCGTGCCGGATCGCTGCGTCCGACGCTCGTCGAGCAGAACGCCAAGGCCATCACCATTCGCGACGTCGCCGTCTACATCGGCAGCGCAGACCCCTCGGAAATCCATCTGTGGATCACGATCGAGGAATCGATGATTCTGGTCGCCCCGCCGCGCGAGGGAAAGACCTCCCAGATTATCCTCCCCGAAATCCTCGAATTCCGTGGAACGGTCCTCGCGACCAGCAGCAAGACAGACGTCCTCTACAACACCGCGATTCTGCGGCAGGAACATGGTCCTGTTTGGGTTTTGGATCCTACAGGGCTGTCCGGCTGGCCGAATCAGCTGCGCTGGCCTTTGACCGCAGGCTGCGAAGAGTACCAGGTCGCGCGAAAGCGGGCCGAGACTCTCGCGGCAACAACGAAAAGCGAAGAAGGGACAAAGAACGGCGGTTATTTCGCGCTCAACGCGAAAACTCTTATTACCTGCTGGCTGCATGCTGCAGCCCTGCACAAGCGTCCGGTCCTCGACGTGTTGGCCTGGGCGACGGACCCGGACAACCGTGAAGCCGTTGACCTGCTGGCGGCGAAGGGCAAGCACCTGCTCGCCGCCGCGCTCGCCGGTCAGCATGCGGCGGCCGAGGAGGAGCGTTCCGCCACCTGGAGGACTGCGGAGCAGAGTTTCATCGCGCTCTATGACGAGAAGGTCGCCGAGATCTTCGCTCCCCAGGGGGACGTGGAAGTCTTCGACATCGAAACGTACCTAAGGGAGTCCGGAACGCTGTTCCTGATCGGTGAGGACGAAGAAGGCAGTGCCTTGGCGCCGCTTAATGCGGCATTCGCCAAAGCGATGTTTGACACCGCCAAGAGGGTCGCCGCCCGCAGCCCTAACGGCCGTCTACCGATTCCGCTCGGCTGTTTCCTGGACGAGCTTGCCAATGTCGCACCGCTGCCGGAAATTCCGAGCCTGATGAGCGTCAGCGGATCGCAGAACATCTTCATCATGGCGGTGCTCCAGGGCTACGCCCAGGCCGAAGAGCGATGGGGCACCCTCGGCGTAAGGAAAATGTTCGCCAGCGGCACTGTGAAGGTCTTCCTGGGCGGTATCAGCGACCCCGAAGAACTGAAGTCGTACAGCTCCCTCGCGGGTGAGTTCGACGAGGACGTGGAGACCGTCTCCGACGACGGGGACCGTGTCTCGGTGTCCACGTCGGTCCGCCGCCGAGCCGTCGTCGAGCCGGCCACGATCCGCATGATCCCCGAACGCGGCGGGATGGTGTTCCACCGCCGGACCCCCGCCACCCTCGTCAAGTTCGTTCGCGCCCACGAAGGTCCGCGGGCGGCGGAGATCAAGGAAGCCACGCGCAGGGCGCACGAACTGGTCGACGACCGCGTCCGGCTGGAGAAGGCGCGCGGCCATGGCTAGCGGCTTCGATGACATCTTCGCCGAACTCACCAACATCAACGCCGAGCAGGTACTCCTCAGCGAGCGCGTCAAGTTGCTGGAGGAGCAGCTGTCGGCTGCAGGGACGTCCGGCAGTGAGGACGAGGACGGCGGGAAGGAACGCGCGGCCGGCGAGCCGGTGCGGTGGCACGAACTCGGTGACGAGGAACACGCCGTGCTCTGGCCGCAGTTCGTCGCGTGGGTGATCTGGGCGGCGGACCGGTACGAGATGACGACGGATCAGTTGCCGCGCCAGTGCTGGTGGAAACACGGGGCGGTCGTGGAAGAGCTCACGGCGCTGTGGACCTCCTACGAATCGGCGTACGCGAGCGGGGAGGACGGAGGCTCCGCGCCGTACCTGTGGCAAGACGCCCTGGCCCGGGCCGTGGAGCGCATGGGCCGGTTCTGGCTCGGTTCCTGCCGAAACGGCCAGCACAAGGCCCGGCACCGTGATGCCGCCTGGGGCGGGGACGCGGACTACCTTGCCCTGCTCCTAGCCGCCGGGAGACCCGAGTTCGACGGCGAGCCCGGCACGAGCCACGAAGGCCCTCCGCAAGCCGACGAGGACGGTAACGGATGACGACACGAGCCGGGAGCCAGACATGGCGATGAACAGGTACGGGCGCGCCGCTCTTGCCCACTGGCGACAGCATCTGCCGCGCCAGTACGGCACGCTGCCGGATCCCCTGGCGTTCTTCACCAATCTCGGCGAGACGGCCGAGCGGCAGGCCGGGGAACTGTCGGACGCGATGGTCCTCGAAGGCACGCCCGACGGTGGAGAGACCGCCGAACAGCGCTCCCGCCGAGCCCTCTCCGCCAAGGACGAGGCCGAACAGGTCGTGCTCCAGGAGCTGATCCGACCACCCGCTGCCTTCTTCCCGAAGGGTGGCGCCTCCGCCCGTGATCACGCCTTTCCGCCACCCCCTTCCTAGTCCCGGACCACCAGCCGTACCCGCCCCGGGCTCGGGGCCCCGATGCACAGATCTGCCTTTCGTAGTGGGGAGCAGGCGTTGAGTACTCCGCAGCAGCCCGCCGACGACAATTCGATCAACGACAACGGCTTCCTGCCTGGCCTGGACTTCGATGCCCAGGACAGCCCGGCGCGGGGAGGGGCTGCGGCACGCCCGGACGATCCGGCGACAGGAGAAGATGCTTCGGGGAGCCCGTCCCCGGCCACGGCATCCAACAGCGCTGAGCATGCAGGGGAGTTCGACGATGAATCGGTACGGCGAGCAGGCGATGGAGCACTGGAAGGAGAACAGGCCCCAGGCGTACCGGGAGCTGGAGGACCCCGAGGAGTTCTTCACGGACCTCGGGGAGGAGATCGCGCAGGGAATCGAGACGCGAGCCAGGGCGCTGGCGGGCAGGGAGCCGGAAGGGGAGGGATACATGCAGCGCCTGCAGCGGCTGAACACCGCCCGGCTGGAGGCGGAGGGCGAGGTGCTGCGGGAGAGGGTGCTCCTGGAGGAGGAACCGGACCAGGAATAGCGGAGCCTGCACGGCCCGGGCCACGTACGGAGCGGGAGCGGGTCGCCGCGAACATCGCGGCCGTGCACGTTGTCCTCCGGCTGCGGGCGGAGGACCGGCCGGCCACCGAGGCCGAGCGACAGGTGCTCAGGGACTGGACGGGCTGGGGCGCCACCCCGTACCTGTTCGACGAGCGGAAACGGTTCGCGGCGCAGTTCGCGGCCGAACGTGCCCATCTGCGGGAAGTGCTCACCGAAGACGAGTACGCCAAGGCCCGTGCCTCGACCCTGAACGCGCATTACACCGATCCGGCCTATGCCCGCGTCGTCTGGCAGGCCCTGCAGCGGTTCGGCGTGCGGGCCGGAACGGGTCTGCGGGTGCTGGAGCCGGGGGTGGGCGCAGGGCGCTTCCTCGCTGATGCCCCCGCCGACGCCGAGATCGTCGGCGTCGAGGTCGACCCCATCACGGCGGCCGTCGCCCAGGCCCTCTACCCGAATGCTCAGATCATCCCCGAGTCCTTCGCCGACACCCGGCCGCCGGAAGAGGACTTCGACGTCGTAGTCGGCAACGTCCCGTTCGGCAAGTACAAGGTCCGCGACCCGAAGTACAACCCCGGTCGGCGCCAGTCGATCCACAACCACTTCATTCTCAAGAGCCTGGAGTTCACGCGACCGGGCGGCATTGTCGTCCTGATCACCTCCCGTTACACCCTCGACGGCACCGACGAGGCGCACAAGGAGGCCCGGGAGCGGATGGCCGCTCTCGGTGACCTCCTGGGCGCGGTTCGCCTTCCGAGCGGAGCCCACCAGGAAGCTGCCGGGACACCGGTCGTGACCGACATGCTCGTCTTCCGGCGCCACGCTGATGGAGAGACACCGGCCCAGGCCGACTGGCTGGACATCGAGCCGATCATCTTGCCCGGCTCCCGCACAGGCGTGGCACCACAGCCCATCGAGATCAACAACTACTTCGTGCAGCACCCGGAGATGGTGCTTGGCACGCCCAAAGCAGACATCGCCCGGCACGGCCCCGATCTCGTCGTGCAAACGGACCAGCCGGTGGACACCGCCCTCAGCACCGCCCTGGAGCAGGTGGCACAGCGCGCCCAGGAGACGGGCCGTACGTTCACCGAGCGCATGGTCTTCCACGGGACGCTGGAGAAGTACGACGGGCTGCTGGAACTCGGTCCCGAGGGCACCTTCACCGAGATCCGCAACGGCCGGCCCGTCCCGCACGTTCCGGCCAAGACACAGGCCAGGGAGCTACGAGAGCTGATCGGCCTGCGCGACATCGCGGTGGCCCTGCTCGATGAGGAGTCCGAGAACCACCTCACCACCCCGCGCATGACGCAGCTGCGGGCCGAACTCAACCGCCGCTACGACGCGTACGTGGGGCGGTTCGGTCCGATCAACCGCTTCAAGGTCAACAACCGCCCCTCCGCCGACGGGGCACAGGACGACGACGCGACCGAGCGCCGGACCTACCCGCGTATGGGCGGGTTCCGCAACGACCCCTTCGCCCCGTACGTCTTCGCGCTGGAGAACTTCGACGAGGACACGCAGACCGCGAAGAAGGCGGACCTGTTCGCCAAGCGGGTCGTGGCCCCGCCCGATCCGCTGACACGTGCGGACAGCCCGGAAGACGCCGCGCTGATCTGCTGGGACCAGCACAACGAAATCCGCCTCGACGTCGTGGCCGGCTTGCTCAACCTGGACAGCGAACGCGCTGCCCGCGAGGCGCTGGGTACCCTCGTCTACGACGACCCGGACGGCGGTCTGGTCCGCCGCATGGAGTACCTGTCGGGCAACGTCCGCCGCAAGCTCGCGGCAGCCGAGAAGTCCGCGGCCAAGGACCCCAAGTACGCCGTCAACGTCGAAGCCCTGCGCGAGGTCATCCCACGCGACCTGCAGCCCTCCGAGATCGAAAGCCGGCTCGGCGCCGCATGGGTCAGCGCCAAGTACGTGCAGCAGTTCCTGCGCGAGATCCTCGAAGACGACGACATCAAGGTCAGCAACCTGGGTGCCCGTTGGAGCGTCAAGGGCGGAGACACCGGCAGCCTGCTGGCCCGCACCGTGTGGGGCACCCAGGCCCGCTCCGCACAGGCCCTGGCGGGCAACCTGCTCAACAACCAGGAAATCCTCGTCACCAAGAAACTGCCGCCCGACGGGCCGGTGGTGACCGACCAGAAGGCGACGGCGTTCGCCCTGGCGAAGTCCAAGCAGCTGGACGACCGCTTCCGGATGTGGCTCTGGGAAGACCCCGACCGGGCCGAGACCCTGCTGCGGTACTACAACGACCGCTACAACGCCATCGTCCCGCCGAACTACAACGGTGTGCAGATCACGGCCCCGGGACTGTCCAAGGCCTACACCCTGCATCCCCACCAGAAGGCCGCGGTCGCCCGGATCCGCGCCAGCAAGCACGGCGTCGGGCTCTACCACGGCACCGGCGCAGGCAAGACGCTCGAAATGATCGTCGGCGGGATGGAGCTGACCCGGCTCGGCCTGGCCAAGAAGCCGGTCTATGCCGTGCCCAAGGGCGTCCTGGGGCAGTTCCAGCGCGAATTCCTCCAGGCCTACCCCCGGGCCCGGATCCTCGTCGCCGACTCCTCCGACCTCACCGGGCAGCGCCGTCACCAGTTCGTCGCCCGCTGGTCGACCGGCAACTGGGACGCGGTCATCATCAGCCACACCGCGTTCAAGAAGATCCCGATGTCCAAAGCGGCCCGCCTGGATTACATCAACCATGAGGTCAAGCGCCTGGAGGCGCACCTGGACAACGCTGACGGCGGCGACAAGTACACCGTCAAGGACATCGAGAACCAGATCGCCACCTTGAAGGGGCGGATCGAGGACGAACTCAAGACGCCGGGCGACAGCGGTGTGGAGTTCGAGCGGACCGGCAGCACCTACATCTTCTACGACGAAGCCCACACCCTGAAAAACCTCCGGGTGATCTCCTCCATCCGCGAACTGGCCCTCGAAGGGAACCAGATCACCGCAGACATGGACATGAAGCTGTCCTATCTGCGCAACAACTACGGCGGCCGGGTGACGACCCAGGCCACCGCTACGCCGGTGGACAACTCCCCGATGGAGATCCTGACCGCCATCAAGTACCTCGCCCCCGACCTGCTGCGCGACGAGTGGGGCATCGAGGAGGACGACCAGTTCGTCTCCACCTACATCCAGCCCGTCAACCGGGTCGAGATGAGCCCGGACGGCAACTCCTTCTCCACCCGCGCCCGCTACGCCCGGTACGTCAACCAGACCGAACTCAAGCGCGTGCTCTTCAGCATCGCCGACGTCAAACTCAAGCGCGATCTCCAGCTCGGCGAGCCCGCCATCATCGGCGGCGAGATGCGGATCCTGGAAGCAGACGCCTCCCCGGAACTGCGCCAGGTGATGCAGTCGCTCGGCCAGCGCATGATGGGCATCCGACTCGGCCAGCCCGACATGAAGTACAACCGCAAGGGCAAGCTGGTCGAGGACAACACCCTGTGGATCTCCACAGACGGTCGTCTGGCCTCGCTCGACGTGCGCCTGGTCAACAGGACCACCGACGAAGCCCAAAAGGTCGACGTCGCCGCCGACGAGCTGTTCCGGCTCTGGCAGCTGCACAAGGACGACGTCTACTACGACGAGGACGGCAACGAGGAACCCAACCGCGGCAGCCTGCAACTCGCCTTCTGCGACCTTGGCGTGCCCGGTCCGGACAAGGAGTTCGTGTTCTACGAGGCGCTGCGTGAGGCGCTGACCGCCCGCGGCATGCCGGGCAGCCTCATCCGCTTCGACCAAGAGGCGAAAAACCCGCAGCAGAAGGCCCGGCTCGACAAGGACGCCCGCGACGGGCGGGTCGCGGTGCTGGTCGGCAGCCGTTCCGGCCTGGGCACGGGCCGCAACCTGCAAAAGCGCGTCATCCACGTGATGCAGATCGACCCCACCTGGAAGGCCACACCGATCATCCAGAGCCTGGGGCGAGGCAAGCGCCAGGGCAACCAGAACAAAGCGATCCACCACACCGCCATCGTCACCAAGAAGTCGTACGACCCGTTCCTGTGGCAGAAGGTCGCCACCAAGCAGGCGTTCGCCGAGGCCATCCTCGATGTCAACGACACCAGCCGCATCCTGGAGGCTGCCGAGGACGGCGACGACGGCCGCATCCCCGCCGGCGTGATGTTCGCCGTCGCCGCCGACAAGCCAGAGCTGGAACAGCTGGAGCGCGTCGAGGGCCAGCTCGCCAAGCTGAAGCTGGAACAGCAGATGTGGCATGACGAGCAGTTCGCCTATCAGGTCACCGGCGAGCAGGGGCGGCGGCGCGCCAAGGACCTGAAGGCCCGCATGCAGGAGGCCGCGACCGCCATGGAGCGGCGCACCGACACCCGCGGCGAGGCCTTCACCATGACGGTCGAGGGACGCACGTTCGACGAGCGCAGGGAGGCCGGCGAGGCGCTGGCCCAGCGTCTGGAACGGCTTGCCCGCTCCTCGGTGGGCACCGGCATGCAGCAGGACGCCGTCGTCGGCGAGCTGGGCGGGTTCCCGGTCTTCGCCGTCACGCAGCGCAGCTTCGAGGGCATGTACGTGGAGCTGCACTTCCAGGGCGCTCCCGTCGACCCGGTCCGGTTGACCGCGAGCGGGCTGGCCAACCAGGACCGCGTCGGTCTGATCCGCCGCTTGGAGAACACGCTGGACAGCCTGGAATCCGTCCACGCCAAGGCACAGGAGCACATAGCCCGCATCGAGGCGAACATCGAGCGGGCCAAGGAACTGGTCGGCAAGCCCTTCCCACAGCAAGCCGAACTCGACAAGATCGAGGCTCAGCACCGGAAGTTGACGAAAGCCCTCGGCGTCCAGGCAGCCGCGGAGGCGAGCGAACCGGCAGTCCACGACGCGGAGGTCACCGAACCCGGCGCCGACCTGGTCGACGCCGCGGTCCACGACGCCATGGTCATGGCCGGCGGTTCTGCCGATGGCTGGGTGGAGGTCGATCCGGCCAGCCTTACGACCGCTGATCTGAGTGATACCACCCGCGGCCTCCTGGACGCGCTGGCCGACGGCTCGGGTGCCGGGGACAGCCCCGCCGCTGGCTCCGGGGCCGGAACTTCGGCACACACCGCGCCGCCCGGCGTGGGCGGAGGACCTGACCGCGTCGCTTCGGCCCCGCCGCCGTACCCCGATGAAGCCGCCGCCGTGGCAGGTGAGGACGCAGTCCTGGCGGCCTTCGCCACCTGGCAGAATCTTGACGTCGTCGACGGGATGGCCGGCCGAGGCCAGGACCTGGCACGCCAGATGGAGGAAACCGGTCTCGCGCTGGCCGAGGCCCTGCAACACGCGCGTGCGACCGCCTCCGAGGACCCTGCGACCGGAGGCGACCCCTGGGCCCTGGCTCTCTTCCATGATCTCGCCCGCGCCAGCGAGGACTTCCTGTCCGACCTGGACTCTCCCAGGGTCAGGCTCAACGAGGCCGGGCGCGCGATGCGGGACCTCACCAAGCAGGTGTCCCGGGCCTCCAGCGAGCACACCTCCCGCGCCGCACCGCTGGAAGGCCGAGGGCGCCCTGCAGAGCCGACACCAGCAACACCAAATCCGTCACTCTCACTCCAACCGGCGCCCAGCACTCCGGCACACGATGCGAGCGGACCGTTCGACCCCGACCGCTGGTATCAGCACACGATGCTCGGCGGGACACTCAGCGACTCGCGCGGCACGTTCCTCAACGACATCGCCGCGAACCTCGGCACCGAGGGGTCGGACGTCACCATCGAACCGGACGCCACAGGCGCGGTCCTGATCACTGGCCCGAACGGGTCGGTCCGGGTCACACCGCTCACCGAGGAAATCCCCGTCGGCGTTGCCCAGACTTACGAAGGGGTCATCAACCAGCTCATCCAGGACGCACAGCGGGCCCTCTACAACAGCGGCAGTCAGGCGGGGGACCACTTCGATGCCTGGCTGACCGAGCAACTCTCCGGCCCCGCCCAGGCGTTGAAGAGCGCCCTCGTCGGCGATGACGACGAATCCGCCTTCCGGCAGGCAATGCGGGTGCGCTTCTACGAGGCCGCCCCATGGGCCCACCCGGACACGGCCGACCATCCTCAGCCGGACTTCCAGACCCACCAAGATCCCACAGCCGGCATCGAAGACGCCGACGTCTCGCAGTGGCCCCGCGGACCCGCACCGCAAGAGACTCCTCGACACGACGAGTCCGCGCCCGCCAACGAACCGACGCAGACCCCATCGGCTGACGGAGACGACCTTGAGGACGAGGCCCTCGGAGCCGACGTCCGCGCAGCCCAGGGAACCCCTGGCGCTGCGGACGCTGCGGAGCCGGTCCCGGCGACGGCGACAGACGCAACCGTCCAGCGACCCGGGCATGTTCCGAACGAGCCCTACACCGACCGGTCCGAGTACTGGGCCGCGGAGCAAGCGGCGCTGACCGCCTACCTTCGGTGGGCAGCGGACCATGCCCGACGCCTGGGCACAGGTGACCGGGAGGACGCCCTGACCGTTGCGGCCGAGACCGCGATAGCGGCCAGCCGGACGGCCCGGATCGCCCGACTGCTTGGCCTGGAGTCCGTACCGGAATGGTCCCACCTCCAGCACTTCGCCGACCGGGTCCGTGCCGTCGTCGAACAGTGGGAGCGGGAAGACGGCCGGAGCACAGAGGGAAACTGGGAGGTCTTTACCGGCTTGCGTGATCACGCGTCCCGGTACCGCAGCACGGTGGAGGACCGCACCAGCGATGCCTACCGCCAGTGGGCACGCTCGCCGGAACCCCTCACGCTCGACGAAGACGCCATTGAATTCATTCCCGGGATTCTGCCCTGGGAGCAGTACACCGTCTCCGGACCACAAGGGCTGCAAGCCGGCCCGGTCAGCGGCCGTGACCTCGCTGCCGGTTTGGCCCAACTCACCGTAGACAGCACGGAAGTTGAGGAGACTGAGGACGGACTTGTGGTCTCCGGCCCAGGCGCCGCCCGCTTCTCCGTTCAGCCAGCCACGGCACAGCCGAGCACACCCCGCCCGCCGACAGCCGCAGCGACGACACCGGCCGCAGAACCTGCGATCGCCGCCGACACCTCACCAGAGCCGGACAGGACCACCGATCCGGAGGCCGAGACCGCTTCCGTTCCCACAGCGCCCTCCTCGCGCATTGCTCCGGTCGACGCGACGCGCGACGGCATCGGCTCAGCACTGCCCCAGGTCTCGAACCTCGCGATTGTCCTCGAAGGGTATGCGGACGCCGCGGAATTTGTGGGCGGACGCAAATTCGTTGCCTGGTCCGCCGAGCAGCTCAGGCATGCCCTCGCCCAGCATGTCCCCCCAGGCCCGGATGACGAGCCGAGCCAGGCCACAGCCGCACACCGCGATGCCGCTGCCGCAGCCGCAGCGGTGATCGAGAGTGAGCAGCTCACGCCCGCCGACGTTTTCAGCCTCTACGACCGCCTCGCCGAGACCGCCGTACAGCTCGCCGAGGACGCGCACGACGAGGTGAGCACTGCCGCACAGAGGGCCGTGCGGTACGCGGAGCGACACCTGGCCCGGATGCACGCACGCAAGGCCGACCTCGCCGACCTGCTGATGGACGCTGCTGACATGGGCGAGGACCACGTCGCCGTCCTGAACCACAGTGACCCGCTGCGGCTGACGGCCCCGTGGTACCAAGACCGCGCCGAACTCGCCAGCGCATTGTCCTTCATCTTCAACGACTTCCAGAACTGGCCGCACGCCTACGACGACCACGGCGGCGAGTACTCGGACCAACTCCGCGGCGCCATGCTCTTGCTGCACCGGCCGCACGACACGGTCGCCTCCGCACTGACCGACTGGATGCAGGTCACCTCCTACGCACTCGGCGCCGCGCAGGAGGCCGAGGCAGCCGGGGACGGAGTCAGCCGGTACGCGCTGCGCAACCTGGCCCGCAGGACCTTCCAGCACCACCAGCGGCTTGCGGCACACCAGTTGGGCATGGAGGACACCCGTCCGTACGAGTCTGTAGACGACTTCGTCGGCGGAGCCAACAAGGCGGAGTCCGCGTGGAACTGGTGGATGGCGAGCGATACCGCCAAGGCGCTGCTCGACGGCACGGCTGGCGAATTGCGCGAGGCGAAACTGTCCTCCGCGCGCGAAGCCCTCGACGCGGCCCGGGACGCCCGGTACGCCGCCGACTTCGCCACGGCAGACGACGAGACCCTGGACGACGTCAACCGGCATGCGACCGCGATGGCGCACGCCGCGTACGACATCGTCCTGAGCCTGGATGAAGGTGACTATCGCCATCCCGACGACGCCAAGCGGCTGGGCGACCTCGTCCGGCAATCGTACGAACATGCGGCTGGCTGCCGGGCCTCCACCGCACGCCCGGAGACCGTCGCCGCCGTGCGGGCCGGCGTGGCCCAGCGCCGGGAGCGACTGGACGCCGAGCGCGGCCCCGAGCCGGAGACAGAAGAGACTGTCCCGTCGACCAGCACGACTCTGGAGATCGAGCACCACTACCGGGGCACCGTTGTGCGCGGCACTACCAAGGACGACGCCGACGCGGCTGTACGGGACGCCCTGCACCGCCACAAGTTCAAGTTCAGCCGCAACCAGGGGTTTTGGTACCTGCGGCGGAACATGAGCCGGCCTACCCGGGACCTCCACGTTCGGAATCTGACCGACGAACTGACACGCATGGGACGCCCCTACCGCATGGTCGAGGAGCCCCAGCAGGAAACGTCTCCCGAGATCGTCATCCCTGTTGGCGAGCCATACGCGTCGAAGGAGGAAGCCCAGCAGGACTTCTGGGAGATGTACGGCGCACTGTCGCGGCTGAAGGACACACCGGCGGGCCGACGACTGATCGGACGGGGCCTCACTGACCAAGGAGTGCAGACCCGACCGGACGGCCAGGCGGTGTGGCTGGCCATGGAGGAACTGTGCGACGGGCCAGTGGGTCGGGCGCGCGACCCGTTCATCCATCCGGCCGACACCGTGGTCGATCGCTGTACCAAGCTCGCGCATGCCGTCCTGGTCCTCGCCCAGAACTTGGAGGAGGAGCGCTACCGGGCGCCCGTGGTGATGGGCCACTTCCGCACGATGAAGCAGTACGCCGTGCAGTTGGCCTCGCGTATCAACGCCACCGCCCAACAGGGAGACTACTGGCAGGAGGTCTTCGGGACTCCCGCCCTCCTGGCAGCACAGACTGCGGGCGAACGCTCGGACCCGGTAGGAGAAGAGCCCGCCCCGGCACCGAGCAGCCCCCGTCATCCCGACGCGCTTGAGGACGAGCAGGCCTCCCTGCCGACCGGCGAAGAAGACGCCGACACGGACATCGGCCACGCGGCTGCGCATCGGCCGGCAGAGGTGCAGCAGCGGCACATCGAGATCACCGTGGCGGCCAGGAGCTCTGCGGGACACCTGCTGGTCAACGTCGCCATCCCCGCCGAGCGCACCGGCGCCGCCCAAGAGGTTCCCGACCTGCGTGGCGCCGACATACCCGGCTTGACACTGCCCGCTCACACCGCCCTGCCCCTCCTCGTACGACCGGCGAAGCTCTCCGACTCACTCGTGTCCGACGAGGAGGTCGACGCCTGGCTCAGCGAGCACCTGCCCGACAGCCCGGTAGCACCGGCCTGGAACGCACCCGCCGTACGCGCGGTGATCCAGCGGACGGTCCGTGATCTGCTGCGCGACTCCATGGCCCCCGACCCCGAGGATGTCGCGACTTGGCTGGTGAACACGGCGAGCGAAAACGAGGCTCTGGTCCAGAGCGCGCACGCCAACGAACAGGCCGACTTCCTCGCAGTCTTCGCAACCGCCGCCGACGAACTGATCACGGATGGCGGCTCGGAACACCTGCTGTGGACCTACCTCAAGGAAGACGGACGCCGCGAGGTCCTCGACCTGGCAGGCCCCCGTGCCTACCGGCAGCTGCGTGAGCAGGCCGTGGCCCCCGTGCCGCAAGAGCCCGGCCCGTCCGTCCCAGATGAGCAGCCGACGGCTTCGCCCGCTGACGGCGAGAGCGATCGCGAGTGGAAGCGTGCCGAGTTCCAGGCCGAGAGCGCCCGCTGGGCTGCCGCGATGCGCGACGACGCCCGGGAGCGGGCCGTACGAGTGGCCCTCGCGGATGACCATCTGCGGGCGCTGCTTGTGGACGGGCGATCACGCGAGGAAGCCCGTCAACTGTTCATGGACTGGCTCAGCGGCGCCGATCTGTCGGCAACAGGCTCAGGAGGTGACAGGTTTCGGGACTGGTTCCGCCACGTCCGTCAGGGAGTCGAGGAACAGTACGCGGAAGATGCCTTCGAGCAGGTGTACGCGGCCGTGTCCGCCGCGCAGACCGATCAGCCCACCGATGCCGGCGGAGTCCGTCAAGTCGGCGTAATGACGCTCGAATCCTCGAAACCATCTGCTGCGGGCGAGCGTCAGACGACCGCTGCGGCGCGAAACAGCAACGCTGCCGAGCCTTCGGCACAAACGGGGGGCGACCCCTCGGTCGGTGCGGGCACCGGCCCCTACACGGCAGAGTCGATGCTGGAGGCCGTGGACCGGCTCCACCTGCTGTTTGGACAAGTGAGCGATGCCCTTCCTGCCGCTCTGGAGCCCGAGGGACCGCCTGGACCGCCATCCGGAGGCCCGGACTCGTGGTTCAAGGGGCCGGCCTCCGTCGAGATCCCCGACGGGTTCGCGCCGTACACCAACGACCGCGCTGTTCTGAAGCGCGGCGATGTGGTGCGTGAAGGGTTCAAACGCTGGCCTGAGTCCAAAAGGCTGTCCTACCGAACTCTCGTCATCACCACGAGCATGTGTGACCGCGACGGCTACTACAGGGCCGCGCCGAGCACGCGAATACACCCACGCGAGATCGTCGCTGTTCCGGCGGACTCCCGCCTTCTGACGGAGACCGAGGCAGACAGGCACACTCTGCGCTTCGAGTTCGGCATGCGATGGAAGGGCGCGGAGGCGATCGGGCGCGCCGCCATCCGACGGAGCCGGCCCTTCGTCGAAGCGGTGGACGCTTACCGGCTGGCCTTCACCGCCGCTGGGGCACTGGCGCACGAATTGGAGCGTACAGAAGAGCCAGGACACACCCGCGACCTGCTCTCGCGCCTGCTCGCTGAAACCGAGCAGCACCTCGTTCGCCTGTCCCTGACTCACCATGCGGCCGAGGAGACAGAGAAAACCGAACAGAACCGGCGGGGGCTGGAGCACGAGGCCAGCCAGGAAGCCCCAACGGCCGCTGAAGACGGGGCGGCGCATGCTGATGAGCGTGCGCGTAAGCACGCCCAGTTCGAGCAGATCATCGCCGAGAGCCTGGAGCGCCAACACCACCGAGCGAGGGAGCAGGCAGTACGGGCCGCTCTCGCGAGTCCGCTTGTACGGATGTGGTTCGCCGAGTCACCAGACGTGAAGACCCTGCGGCCCCGGCTCCACGACTGGCTGAGCAAGGCGAACATTGCTGACGCGGACGGCACCGACGGCTTATGGCGCGACTGGTTCCACGCCAGCCCGCCAGGAGCACAGGAAGCGGTCACCGAACAAGCGATCGCCGACATTCAAGCCGCACTTATCGCGGCGGCCGAACCGGCAAAGACTGTTCCCGCCTCACGAGCGCCCGAATCCAAGCAGGGCGAACCGACCGCGGAGCGGGCTGATGTCAATACTCGCCTGACACAACAGCACCTCGACGGGCTGCCTCACCACGACGGCCAGCAAGGTGACGAGGACGCCCGCCTGGCCATACTCGCGACGCTCACCCTCCGCGACGGCCAAGTCCATGACGCCTTGCTCCTGCTGCAGTCGGTCGAGCTGGAGGCGGGCACCGGGGAAGACCCGATTGTCCATGGCGCTCAAATCGTTCCGCCGAACCGTTTGGTGTCCACCAGCCTCAACGGGCAGTACAGCCCTACTGACCTGCTGGCCATGCCCGACTCCCGGGTACTGCCACTCGCGCGCCCGATCCCCTGGGCAGAAGCCGAGGCCCTGGCCGCGATGCCGCACGAGCAGGCTTTGCAACGGCTGCCCGTCACCAGCCCAGACGAGGGCAACCGGCACACGCCGGAGGCGCTCACACCGACCGAGAGCTCCGCCTCTGCAGATCAGGGAACCCCGGCCGAGGAGCACAACTCCGCGGCGGTGATCGCCGACCCGGAACAGGCCACCCCTGAACAGCAGGTCACTCCGGCCCCGCCCGAACTCCGCCACGTTCAGCAGCTGTTGAGCACCGCCGTCGAACCGCTGACCCAAGAGCACCTTCGTGCGCTGCCCCGCTACAACGAACGCCCCCCGAACGACGCGGAGATCCAGTTCGGAGTCGTCGCCAACCTCACCTTCGCTAAGCGCGTGATCCCCAACGCCGTGCTCCTGCTCCAGGCCACTGAAAAAGACCGCCAGTACGGCGACCTACTGCACGGAGTCCTGATCGCGCCGGAGAGCGAACTGAACCTCACCTCTAAGACCGGATACGCGGCGTTCCCCCGTGACCTGCTTCACGGAACCAACGCTCGACTGCTGCCACTTGAGGACGGCCTGACCTGGGAGCAGGTGGAGGAACTCGTTCGGCTGCCGTATGCGCAGGCCCTGGGCCGACTGCCGCTAGACGCCCAGAACACCCCCTCCACGGGCGCATCCGCTCGGGATACCCAGCAGCGAGCCGACCAGCCCGAGCCAGATGCCGCGCCTCTGCAGGAGCTGATCGGCGCCCTCGGCGACCGCGTCGCCATCGGTCACATCGGCTCAAGCAGCCCAGGGCAAGGAAGGAAGACCTTGTCAGCTCCGGAACCGGGACCTGCCGCCGTGCTGACGTCCTCGGCCGCAGCTGACGAGGAGCAACAGGAGGAGAACGTGACGGCTACCGAGCCGGAGACGGCGGCCGAAGGACCCTGGTCGAGCCGGATCAAGATCGTCAGCGACGCCACCGGAACCTACGTCACGGGCACGACAGGCGCTCCTCAGGAGGATGGCCTTCGCGACCTGTTGAAGCGGGACAAGAACTTCAAGTACGAGAAGGGTCGTTGGCGCTACGCCGGCATGCGCGGGCAGAAAGAACAGGTGCTGGAGGAAGTCCGGGCCTTTCTCGCGGCCCGAGATGCACAGGAAGGCGCGGTCACGGCCGTGGCCAGCGGGAAGTACCCGCCGACGGCCCAGCAGCAGGCGATCATCACCGCGGCAGTGGAAGGCAAGAACGTTGCCGTGCAGGCCCTCGCGGGCACCGGCAAAACATCCACGCTGGTGATGATCGCTGCCCAGATGCTGGAGCGGCGCATCGGCTACATCGCCTTCAACCGGGCCATCGCCGACGAAGCGAGCAAGAAGTTCGGACGCAATGTCACGGCCCGCACCAGCCATTCCTTCGCACTACAGGATCTGCGCAACACCCCCTACCGGCAGAAGGTCTCCATCGCCGGGTCGCGCAACAGCGGTGCCCGGCGGCCCCGGGACGTCGCGGCTGCGCTCGGCATCACCGCCGAGGTGCGGGTCGGCGACCGCGACGGCAACATCCAGTACGTCGGGCCGGAGGAGATCGCCAAGATCGTAATGGGGGCGATTCGCCGCTTCCGGCAGAGCGCCGATGCCGAACTCGGGCGCCAGCACCTCGGGGAGAAGTGGGCGCACGTACCCGCTGCGCGGACGCTGTTGGAGTACGCCCGCCGGGCCTGGGCGGACATCGCGGATCCGAACAGCAACAAGATCTTCTTCGACCACGACGACTATCTCAAGATCTGGGCCCTGACTAACCCGCGCCTGAACTTCGACACGATCTTCTTCGACGAGGCGCAGGACATCAATCCCGTCCTGAAAAAGGTGATCCAGGACCAGGACGCCCAGGTCATCGTCGTCGGAGACAGCAATCAGGCGATCTACGAATTCCGGGGTGCAATCGACGCTCTGCGCGACTGGCCGGCCGACGTGGTGCTGCCCTTGACGCAGAGCTGGCGGTTTGGCCCCGCCGTCGCCGAGGTGGGCAACGAATACCTTGCCCTCCTCGAATCCGACCTCCGGCTCGAAGGTGCGCCCACGCTTGACACGACCCTTGGCGCCGTCGAAGAGCCCGATGCGATCCTGACCTACACCAACGTCGGCGCCATCTCGGCCGTCTTCGCCGGATTTGAGGCCGGCAAGCGCGTGGCACTCGTCGGCGGCGGCCGGGACATCGAAGACATCGCCAGGGCCGCCCGAGATCTCCAACAGGGCCGCCGCACCAAGCACCCCGAGCTGTCGGCCTTCGAGAACTGGAGCGAGGTCAAGGAGTACGCCGAATCCGACGAGGACGCGCAGACCCTGCAGATGTTCGTACGACTCGTCGACCGCTACACCCCCCAGGGCCTGATCAACATGATCCGCGATCTGGTCCCGGAGGACGCGCGCGACGAGGAGACCCGCCCGGAGCTGGTCGTCTCCACTGCCCACAAGTCCAAGGGCCGCGAATGGGACCAGGTTCAGATCTGGGGCGACTTCCCCCAGCCCAAGGAGGACACCAAGACCGGCGAACTCCTCCTGCCCGCGCAGGACAAGCTGCGACTGGCCTATGTGACGGTGACCCGGGCCAGGAAGCGCCTCGACATCGGCTCCCTCGGCTGGATTCACTCTATAGGCCCCATCGCCGACACCCCCCAGGCCGAGATCACTGCCGCCCCGACGCCCGAGCAGGCCGCCCCAACTCCTGCCGCCCTCGCCGCCGAGGCCCCCGCCGTCCCCGAGCCGGCACAGCCCCAAACGGCCCCCGCAGCCACGGAGACCGCGCTGCCGCCGAGCACTGCCGACGAAGAACAACCGGACCGTACGGTCACGGAGGCGGCAGACGAGGAGGCCGCTGCCTCGGTTCGCCAGCCCGCTCCCGCCCCTGCGGAACCCTCCGTCCCCACCCCGGCCGACGGCACCGGCGACGCGACAGAGGAAGACACCGCAACGACCGCCCGGACGGAGCACGGCCCGGAGGAACAGCCTGCGACGGCAGCCCAAACCTTGCAGGACCCGGGCGAACCACTCATCGGAGCCGACCAGCCTTCACTCTTCGCCGGTCCGGCGGACGCTGCGCCCGTTGACGAGCAGACAACGGTCCCCGCCGCTGCACAGGAGCCCGCCGTAGATATCGCGCCCCTGCCCTGGGACGACAAAAAGATCAAAAAGCGCGGGACCGCGGGAATCCGCCGTGGACAGAAGAACGAGATCCCGAACCTCGCCCGCGAGATGCGCGAGGCCCTCGGCGACAACCAGGTACGCGACGTGTGGGAACAGGACAACCCCTGGGCCCAGTTCGAGGAGAACCTCCGGCACGCCCAGAACGAGATCGCGCACTCAGATTCCGCCCTGAACAACCTGGTGACGGAGGCAGCCGAGCAGCTGCGCACGCAGATCGCTCATCTCGCCGCTGAAGCCTCCAACGCGTTCGAGGCCCTGATCGAAGCTCGTGCTGACGACCCGGACCAGCTGGCCGAACTCGACACCCAGCTTGCCCAGGAGCACCGCCTGCCGGAACTCACGGACCCACTCGTTCGCCAGGCCCTGATCCTCTGTCTGGAAGCCGTGGACGGGATTGAGCGAACGGCGCGCAGCCGCAAGCTCAGGGCCGCTGCCGCTCGGGACGCCCTGGAGCAGGTCATGGGGCTCGCCGGCACGTCGTACAGTCCCGACGGCCAGCAGATGTGGCCGAACGTCGATGCGGCTCTGGCCCCGGTCAAGGTGGAACTGGACCGGGCCCGCGAACGCATCGCCGAGCTGTCCGACTCGACGGTTACGGAGCAGTACGCCCGGCTCCGCGCGCTCATCGCAGCCCACGAGGCGCCGCCTGCTGCGGAGCCCCCGGCCGCGGATGCCCCGGCAGCCGTCCCGGAGGGCCGTGGGAACACCAGCGAGCCTCCGGCACCTGCCGAGCAGGAGGAACGCGCACCCGACCCACTGACCGACCGGGACGTCGGTGCGGCACTGAGCAAGATCAGCCCGTGGGACTTCGGCCGGCTGATCTTCGAAATGGACCAGAAGCGGAGGAATACCCCCCAGCTGTACGAGGGCTGGATTCGCCTGCCATCGGAGCCCGGCTACAACGAGGAGGGCAACGAGTTCGCCAGCGCGTTCTCCCGAAGTGGCGCCTTCGAGATCGAGGTCAAGACCTCCGACGACGGCATGCAGGCCATCCGCGCCGGTCGGCTCACGCTGGCCAAGGTCATCGCGTGGCTCCGGTCGGCTCTGCCGCCGGAACGGCGTGAACTGGTGGCCGCAGCGTGGCGGACTGGGAACGCCATGTCCCGTACCGAACTGGGCTTCGAGGTCATCGGTGAGTCGGGCCGCTGGAAGGCAGCCGACGGCGAGCTACGGCGAATCCTCAAGGACACCCAGACGACCGTGATCAAGGAAGCCCTGGAGGCTCACGTCACGGGTACGGCGGACGAACGACTCGCACAGATCCGGGCCGCCGAGAACTGGGGGCAGGGACAGATGCTGCCGATCGACTTCGGCGGCATGCAGGACTCCTTCGCCGACATCGCCGCGTTGGAGCGGGTGACCGCACTCTGGGAAGTACTGCCCGACCGACGGAACAGCGTCTGCCGCCTCGGCGAGGTCAAGCCGGATGACTGCATCACCGGGGTGTCCGAAGAACGGCTGCCGTTCATTGTGCGAGAGCCCGCCGTCGTGACCGGGGGCACATCAGTCTCCATCGCAGGTGACCTCGTGTTCGGGCCGGGTGACCGGCGCCCGTACGTGTGGGAACCGGACGCCGGTCCCGACGACGTAGTCGAGCCTCTGCTGCTGCCCCGGTCCCTGACCGGGCTGGTCGATCTGCCCGCAGACACACCGCGCCAGCCCCCTCCCGAACAGCAAGCCAGTGGCCCGGCGCTCGCCACCTCCGACTCCACGGTGCAGGCTGGCCATGACACGGCCCCGCCCACCACCGATCCCTCGAACACCGCCCCGACCGAGGAACCAGTCCCTCAGAACGAGCCCGCCGCCCCGACCGCCCAGGACGTACCCGATCCAACTTCGGCGGTGCAGGCCACGGACCCAGCACGGGGCACGGACACCACTCCGGCGCACGCACCGTACGAGCTGCTGGAGGAATTCCTGACAGACCTGTATTTCACGGGCCGCCACTACGCGGCATGGGCAGCTTCAGCCACGGGTCAGGCACTCCTGTCGGAGGCTCAGGAACTCCAGGAGGAAACGGGTCTCGCCAACTCCAACGAGGCAGCCATCGTCCAGACTGCATTCCGCGGCGTGGTTCTCGCGGCCACCAGCACAAGCCCCTCAGCGGACCGCGTGCTGCACGCATGTCGAGACCTCCATTCAACTGTCGCCGAGGCTGGGCGCTCCCTGGCAAGCCGCGCGGCGTTCGCGTCCGACGAGGACCGACAGCTACTGCTTGCGGTGTACACCCACGGGCAGGAGCAGCTCGCGCGTCTGCAGGCCACGCAGGACGTGCAACGGCTGCTCGATAGCGAAGACGACGGCGCCTGGCTGCAAGCCGCCGAGGACGTTCAACGGCTGCACGGCACTGAAGGCGACGAGTCCTGGCTACTGAAGCTCTACAAGGAAGCCCGCCCGTCGGGGCAGAGGAGGGCTGGCGAACCATCCGAGTCGGTGCCTGCGGACGAGACGGAGCTCGCTGCCGAGGAAGTCGAGTCGGCCACAACGGAGGAGGCACCAGCCCCAGAGACCGAAACCGTCGCGGGAAGCTCCATCCCGGAGCCCGAGTCGCCCGATCCGGACGAGCCAGTGCGGACCGTCGAGGTCGTCGAGCTGCCGGAGGCGCAGGAGGAGAACACTCCAGAGTCCGCACCCGTCGCCGAGCCAGAACCAGAACAGGCCGCGGCAGTGCCTGCACCAACCGAGCCAGACGCACAGGACGACGGCTTCGACTTCTTCACGGATGTCGTGGGCGATGACCTGGTCGTGGACGGGGTCGTCTACAGCAGCAGTGCATGGGAGCCGGACCCGGAGGAGGGCGTTCGTCCCCGTACCGAGGAGCACGACGAGCCGGTATCCGCTGAGGAACTGGCAGCGATGGAACTGGACCAGGAGTACGAGGCCCTGATCGAGGAGGAACGCATGGCTGCGACCGAGGCAGTCACGGGACAGCCGGAGGTTCCACCTGAGGTTCCGGGGCAAGACGACTTCGACCGGCACTTCGAGGACATCGTCGCCCTCTTGCGGGGTGCTCAGCCTCCGGCTGAGACGCAAGCCCCCACACCGCGACCGCGATTCAGCGCCGAGGATGAACAGCACCTGCGCGAACAGTACGCCGCCACAAGGCAAGCGCTGTCCGGGATCCTCACGAGCGTCGACGCAGACCCGATCCTGCCGGTGGCTGAGGATCCTGCGGTCGAGGCCGGTGATGCCGCCGCCCTCGAAGCGGCGATGAGCAACGCCCAGTCCGAGGCGGGCCACTACTGGGGCACTCCTGAATGGACGATGATCCGCTCGATCAGCCAGGCAGGACAGCAGCTGCGAGGAGCCTTCCGGGAGGCGTTGCTGACCTACGCGCAGACGACTCTCCGCGACATCCGGGCGCACGGCATCAACCGGACGATCGAAGCCCGAACGGCACGGGCCATATCCCACGTGTCGATGCACCTGGCGCGTCGCCTGGAGCGGTCAGGCCAGCGTGACTCGCGCGGGTGGCGGGCGGTATGGGGCCTTCACCGGGCCGCGGCGACCCGCGCGGACCGTCTGACCGGGGCGCTGCCCGCCGGCCAGCGGATCGACCTGGCCGAGCAACTGCGCGGCGCCTGGGAATGGTTCACCGAAAGGCTGCCGGCCCGATCCCAGCGCACGGGGGACAGCACGGGCGGGGACGACCAGGGCCGCGTGCGTACGATGCTGTCGAACAGCGTCGAGTCGATCGGCCGCCTCTACGGCGCGGTCTCCGAGCGGCTCGGGACCCTGGCGCAGCATCCGGTGTGGCGCCGGATCGCCTCTGTGTGGTCCGCGGTGCGCGAAGCCGTCAACCGGGGCTGGCTCGGCGTAGGCCGCTTCATGGCGGACCGGCAAACCCTCGGCACCGGACGGGCGTTGTGGGCCCGGACGCTGGAGATCATCTCTTCCGGCGCGCAGGCTTTGATCAACCGGCTGGCCGCGAACGGCGGCGGGAACGGCCTGCGGTGGAACCTGCTGCGGGTCCTGCGCCACGCCGCCGAAGACCACCTCGCCCACCTTCACGGTCACCTGCCCGAGGATGTGAGCACCCCGTTCGGCACGTACGAATCCGCGGTGGACGAGGCGGCCGAGCAGACGCCCGAGGCGGGCGAGGAGACGGCACCGGCAGCGCCCGCGCCGGAGGGACGCTCCGCCGAAGGGACCGAACCTGAGCCGGCCAGCGAGAGCCTGGCAAGCGATCCGGACCGGTTCCGCCAGGTGGCGCTGCAGGTGGCGGCGAAGGAGTACACCCTGGCACTGGACCTGAGCTACGACCACGGCATCTCGGCAGCCGAGGCCGACACCATGCTGGCGCGCATGGAGGAACTCGGCGTCGTCGGGCCCCAGGGCGAAGGGGGCGTCCGGGACGTCTTGGTCACGCCCGGCGAAGCGGAGAGCATCCTGGACGCGAGCCCGGCGGCCGACGGCCCCGCGCCGCGATGGCAGCCGGTCAACGAACCGCTCAGCCAGGCCTGGTTCGAGGAAGTCAGGACCGCCGTACGACGCGACGTCCAGCCCGATCGCGGGCTGTCCCGCCGGGACTTGATGAGCCTGCTCAACCACGAGAACGCACGGCCGGGCAACCGGGCGGACGCCGGTCGGCGCGCGAACGAGTGTGTAGAACTCTTCCTTCAGGGCCGCGGCGACGAGGTGCCGCAGCACCTGGCGGGCGAGGGCTTCGACTACGTGCGGGGTGAGGCGAACAGGGACTGGGTGCTCAGGGAGGCCGCGCCCCTCTCGGCCTCGCCGGCTCCGCCCAGCCCGCAGGTGGAGGCAGCGGGAGGACGGGAAGCCGCTTCCGGGCCGCAGCTGCCGCGCCGGCGCCGGTCGACGGAGGCCGGCCAGCCGTCGAAGATCGAGGAGGCAGCTGCAGGACGGCGACGGAAGCCGTCCCCCACTGCCGGAGACAAGCCGTCGGTCACGGCGAACACCTTCGCGACGCAAGCGCAACGGATGCAGGACCGCGCGAATTTCGCGAAGGCTGCCGCGATCAGTCCGGCCGAGGAGCGGGCCGCGGGTGTCCTGCAGAACATCGCGGCGAACTCTCGGGCCACCGCTGACCGGATCGCCGGATCGGCATCCGCCGGAGGAACGCCGGCTTCTCCGCAGGCCGAGCTGACCGCCGAGGCGTTCCTTGCGGCGCTGCGAACCACGGCCCAGGCACGGGGAGCGCAGATCCCCGACGATCTGCTGGCGAGCGCGATGGAGGTGGCACAGGAGGCGGTCGCCGCAGCGCCGCAGCGTGCGGCCGGCCCGCCGCCGCGCCCGCGAAAGCCCCGCCCGGCGAGGACGGAGGCGGAGCGGCAGCAGGTGGAGAACCGTGTTCACGGGCAGCGCAATGCCCCGAGCGGCGCCAGCCGTAAGTAGGGCTCGACGATGCTCGGGGCACAGGGCGCTGTGTGGTCAGGAAGCGGGGTAGACGGCGACCACGTCGCGGGCGCGGAACACGCCGTGCCCGTCCGCCGCCAGGTAGACGGGCACCTCGGCCGCCGTGGGCAGGGCCTTGGCCGTCCCGGTCCGCACGCTGACGCGGGCCGAGTCGCGCTCGGGTGTGTCCGTGCCGTCCTGGGCGATCGGCAGCCGCCCGTACAGGGAGGTGGCTTCCGTCTGGTCGACGGCGTGCACGATGCCGTACGCCGTGCCGTCGTCGGACACGGCGGTCAGAACGATGCCCTTGGTGCTGGGAGTACTGGTGAAGCAGTGCCCGTGACCGGTGGAAAGGTCGAACCCGGCCTGCCCGGAGATAAGGAAGTCACCGTTCGGCGAGAGGCGGGTGGAGGACTGTGCAGATCCGGGCTGAAGGGTGAGCGCGTCGGCGGAGGTACACCTGACCTGCGCCTTGATCTTCCCCGTGGCGAGATCGTGCACCGCCAGCGTGGTCTTCTTGGTGTCGGAGAGAGAGGGCTGGTCGGTCTGCGTGTCACTGGTGTGCCACGCGGCGACGATGTATTGCCCGGTGACCGCGAGCGGGATGCCGACGCGCATGCCGCTGGGGGCAACGCTGGTGCTGGTCCACACGTCGCCGACCTGGAATCCGTACGCGCACGGAGTGCCGCCCTGTGCCCACTGGTCGCAGCCGTCCTGCTGCTGGAAGGCGGAGACAACGCCCTGGGAGGTGGCGAAGGCCGGAGAGGCCTGGACGGTGCACGAGCCGGAGCCGCACCCGGGAACCGTCACGGTCTTCGCCCGGACGGTGCGTTGGGCGCCGGTGGCCGCGTCGATTACGACGGCCTGCTCGTGGACTCCGTCGGTCACGGGGCCGACCAGGAAGCCGGAGTCGGTGGCCGTGAAGGAAGAGGCGGTGTCGTCAGGCTCCGTCAGGTCGAGGTGATGCTCGGCGGTCGCCTTGGCGGAGGAGTCGGCCGCGATGACGTCGATCGTGGTGGTACGGCGCGACGTGTTCAGGCCGCTCCCGCTGGTCTTGCCATGCCGGGCCAGCACCACCTTCTCGCCGCCCTTGCCCGCCTCGACGAAGACGCCGGTGCGGGCGCTCTTGAGCGCCTTGGGGGTGAAGGTCCACACCGTCTTGCCACCGGCGAGGGAGAAGGCGCGCACCCGCGAGCCGTCGGCGGCTGCCTGAACGACCAGGCTGCTCCGGGGTGCGACGGCGACCAGGGGGAAGCCACTGGATCCCGGCTGGAGATCGGTGGCCTCGGGGCTGGCGGTCGTGCTCCATCCGGTCTCCGTGTCGAATCCGTCCGGGACCGGGAGCCGGACCGGGGCCGCGGCCTTATGCGTTGGCTCGGCGGTCGGGGCGGCCGCGTCGCCCGAGGCGTCGCTGCAGCCGGCCAGTGCGCCAAAGACGAGTGCAGCCATTCCCGCAGCGGTGGCCCGGCGTGCCGCGCGGCGCGGTCTCGTTGCCGAAGCGCCACGTGCACCGGTCGGCGCGGGTATGGAGCAGTCAGTCATCAAGTCCTCCGTTCTGGGACGTGTATCGCTGCCGGTCGAAGACACACTCTCACACTTTTGTATACCCCCCTGGGGTATTTGGTCGGGTGTTGGCACTACAGTCCGATGACTTCTCCACAAGGGGAAGCCGCCGTTCGGCGACGTTAGAGGTCGACGCTGCTGATGACGGGCGACTTTGCCCACAACTAGTCCATCAACACGTGTACTTGACGCATCACAGAAGGAGAGACCGACCACATGGCCAGCACGCCCCGGCCCGATTTCGCGCGAGTAGCGCGCATGCGGGGCGCCGAGCAGGGAGTGATCCGCGAAGCGGCCCGCCAGGGTTCGATACCTGACGACATCGCCCAAGCCCTCACGGCTCCTGGTGTGGGAGACCACCTCTTGTTCCACGGATTCGACGTGGTCTCGGACCTCGACACGCTCGCAGGTCCGGGGTCGAGCGCTGTCGACGTTCCCCCTCACCTGGTCGATGGCGATGTGCCCACGCTCGTGGACGTGACGGACGCCGCTCAGTGCACCGCGCTGTATCGCCGACTTCTCGTACGCGGGACCGCGAAAGAGCAGGCAGCGCTGATCAACCGCGAGATCCTGGTACGCCTGTGGCACCAACAGCTCGCGCCGCAAGCGGTGGTGCAGGTGTGGGAGCGGCGATTCCCGGAGCTGACCGCGCCATGAATACAGAGGCAATGCTCGCGGTCGCCCGCATCGTGCTGACCGCCTGCGGCCCGAACGGCTACCACCTGTCCGGGTCGCTGCCATTCCATGCCTTCGGTATCACCGGGGCCCGACCTGCGGACGACATCGACGTGTTCACGGACCGGGTCCAGGACACCCAGGCGGTACGGTCGGCAGTCGCCGACGCCCTGTCCGCCCACGGCTACCGAGTTGAGGAAGTCCGCACATGGTCCTTTCACCCGCTCGCGCAATGTGACCAGAACAGCGACCTGCTGGTCACCCACGCCGAGCACGGCAGCGTCACCATTCAAATGGCGCGCATGCCGCGCTACTTCGACACCCAGTCCGCCGCGGGCATGCCGGTTGCGTCCATAGGCGACTTGCTCTACGCCAAGCTGGAAGCACCCGAACACCGCCTGTCGGCAAAGGACTTCATAGACCTCTACCTGCTCACCAGGCACTTGGGGCAGCAAGACGTCGATTCCTACCTGGCCGACTACGTGAGCGGCATGGCGGGGCTTCGGCAGACCCCGGAGACACAGGTACGCCAAGACCTCTACGTCCGGCTGGCACAGGTTGCCGACATCCCGGACGCTGCGTTCGCCGGTTACGGGCTGGACCCGCAGGACGTGACGCTCCTGCGCTCTGACCTGTTGGCCAGGGCAGACCGGATCGCACCGGCCCAACTCAACGAGCAGCGCCTGGAAGCAGGCGTCGCCGCCGGTTTGGAGGGCCTGACACAGTCGGACGTGCTCGCCACCCTGGCCCGATTGGCACGCGCCGACTCCCTTGCGCTGCTGACCCCACCGGAGCTGAGCCGCCGACGCGCCCAGGTTGTGGACAGGGCACTGATCGCGTCGTACGGATTCCGGCAGCTTGCCGAACAGCTCCCCGAGGGCGCACCCGTTCCCCCGGACACCGCCGAGGCTCTGCACCGCATCCAGGAACTCGTTGACGAGGTACAGCGCATCACGCTGGAGATCCAACGTCGCTCCAGGCTCACTGCACGCCAGCGAGCGGAAGAAGCAGCCGTACGGCGTGCTCTGGCCGAACAACTCGATGCCGACGAGACGCCGGACCCTCACTACGCGGCAACGCAGTTGATGCTCCAGGTCAGCCGACGGCGCCGGCACGCCGAGGCAGAGGAAGAACTCCAGCAACACCGGCCGATGACCGGTTCCAGTTATGGAGGCGTGCGGACATGACCGTCTCCGGATCCGCCACACCGCACGACGAGCCCGGCGGCGCCCGACCGGCCGACGCGGACAGCCACAGGGGTGACGGTGCCACTCGCGGTGACCGATCCGACCGCGTACGGCTCGCGGACAAGTCGCTGCCCCTCTACGTACTGCGCGAACACGCCACCGACTACGCCGCTCTCTTCGCCCGGGCCAGAGCCGAGGTGGGCCACGGCCAATGCCTCTGCCGGACACCGGCCCTCCGGCTGGTGATCCGGTGCAGCCGGGCTGGCCGCTACCACCTCGCCGGATGGCCAGGTGAGGGCGAACTCCACGACTCCAGCTGCAGTTTCCACAAACTCGCCTCGGAGCTGACCGGCCGCGAGGCCTACAGTACGGGGGCCATCTCCGAGGACGACGAGGGCGTGGCCATCCGATTCAGCGCCGCACTCGCCCGCAAGCTCAGTGACCCGGAACCGGCGAAGATCTCCACCGAACAACGCGAGGGCCGCGCACGCCGGACCGTCGGCCTCCTTGGCCTCCTCCACTGGCTGTGGGAGTCAGCCCAGCTCACTGCGTGGCATCCGCGCTGGCGTCGACGCAGCTGGTGGACCTGCCACGCACGGCTGAGCGAGCAGATCGCCGGATGCTCCATCAATCACGAGGAGTTGGCCGACGCCCTGTACGTTGTGCCGCCCTTCCGCAAGGAGTACGCCCGCCGCAACACCGCCGCCTTCGAGACCTTCCGCATCGCCCGGCTGAAACGGCGGACAGACACCCAGCGCCGCGGGCTCATCCTGGGCGAGATCAGGGATGTCAGCCCCACCCGGTACGGCGTCCGGTACACGCTTGCCCACCACCGCGGCGCCCTATTCGCCACCGCAGCGCTCGACACACGGCTTCGCCGCTCATACCGCCCGGCGTTCTCCGAGACCGCCGCTGAACACGGAGCCCGCCGCATCGGCCTGTTCCTGGTCGAACTCAGTCCCAAGGACAACGTCAGGGTGATCGACGCAGCTGCCATGCTGGTCAATCGGCTCTACATACCCGCCGACTCCAGCCACGAAGTGGTCATGGCCAATGCCCTCGTCGACGCTGGCCGCGCCTACATCAAGCCCGTGCGGTACGACGGAAGCGATCTCGTGTTCCCGGACTTCGTCCTCACCGACACCCACCCCTACTCCTACGTAGAGGTCTACGGCATCCACGGCAGAGAGTCGTACGACCAACGCAAGCGTGTGAAACAGGCTCACTACCAGTGCCAAGGCGCCGAGTTGATCGAGTGGGATGTAGCCGACTCGATCCCCGACGTTCGGCGCCGGCAGCCGCATTCCCACCCTGGGGCCACTTGACACGATTGGCGCACCGTCCGCCAGGTGGGGGCCGACTACGACACGCCACGCTCGCCGAGACCCCGGCTGTGCACGGCAGACATCGCCGCACCCTCTGCCGATGACTGCTGCTCCCAGTTTGTTGCGCCTCTCGCGATCCACGGCGGGCAGTGCCACTTCGTGGACGACCCGCGCACGCAACCGGCAGGAGCTACGGGCGGCGCTCAGCATGTACGCCGTTCCGTTTCGCCGGACCGCTGACGAAGCGGTGGGACGGCACCACATGGAACCTGCACATGGGCATCCTGTCTGCGTTCTACCGTGGGGCCCGGGACAAGGGCTACCCCCTCGGTGCAGGATGACGCTACCGGCTGCCCGCGGACCCCACCGGACGAACCGTGATCTTCCCCGGGTCATCCCGGCCAGCACGGTCTTCGGCGAACTGCGGGTGGCAGAGCAGGCCAATCGAGAATGGCGTCGCTCCCCCAAGGCCCTGCTGGCGTTGAGTAGTTGAGACGATCTGCATCCGAAGCCTGACGTCGCCCGCAATCATGAACGCGGGCAGAGACCGGCCAACGAGGAGGAGCAAACTGTGGCGGACATCTGGGTTCTCACCCAGCCCACAGACAGCAGCAAGAAGCGGGGTTTCATCCGAGCCGACGTCATCACCAGCGTCAGCGGCGACACGGACAACGTCCTGGCCATCCGGTCGGACACCCAAGCCGTGGTGTCCCTCGCCGCAGGGGTGACACCCGCAGGTAAGCACAAACCCCTTCCGCCGGGGTTCCACGTCTACTTCCTGCAGGTCCTGGATGAAGTGCAGCGGGACAAGAGTGGACTGGCAAAGGCGGTCATGGCCACGTGGGTCGTCAATCAGGAGGAATGGCAGTGGGTGGTCGAGGACGTCGAAGACCTCGCGCCCAGAGACTTCTAGGCATCTCACGCCCACTGCCATCATCGGGGCCCCGGCGAAGCCGGGGCCCTCGGCTATGCCGCCGAGATGAATCGCGGCGCATCAGCGTCGCTTCTCGGACACTTCCACACCGTGTCCTGTCGGCAGCAAGCCGTGCTCTGTCATTCTGAATGGTCATCAACGGGGCGTCGCGACCGCGAGACCCGGGGCGTAGACCGCTGGAGGGAGTGAGGGCCAGGATGCCGGTGGCGGAGGCGTGTCTTTGGGGCCTCTTGGGTGCAGCCCTGATCGAGGGACTGGACCTCTACACAGCCATCCACACCACCGACGGCTGGCCCTGGAAGAAGAAGGGGCAGCCGGCCTTTGCCCCGTACCTGGCAGCTCTGGTGATCAGACTCGGTGTGGGCACGGGCCTGACGGCTGCGTTCGCAGCCTCCCAGCAAGTCGCTGGGGCGCTCGCGGCAGTTACCGTCGGCATTGCGGCCCCCAAGATCTTGCAGCAACTGGCCAAGCAGGGCCTCGCCCATCAAGCTATAGAAGCCCCTCCCTCCACGGCGCCACAGGTAGACGCGGGGCAAGGAGCGGGAGCTCAGTCGACTGGCTCCAGCCCGGATCAACGAGGAGGACAGGTCGGTGCGCTCTGACTCGTTCACGGCTCAAGTGCTCGGCAACCTTGCGGGCACAGCGCCTCCGTTCTCGGTAGGAGACATGCCGGCTCCTGCGCTCTCATCTGGAGCGAGTGCCCGTCCCTTCCGTTCCTGGCTACTGCACGCTCTGGCGTTTGCGCCGGTGAGCGACGACACATCTCATCGCGATGAAATGCGTGTCTCCCCACGGAGCGCCGACCGACCGGCCACGGCGCAGGCCCGGACAGCACGCTCCAAGGCTCCCTCCTCCAAGAAGAAAACGCCCCGGCCGGAAGTCTCCACCCCCCCATCAGCTGCGGACCTGCTTGCCCTGGCTCGCCACTCCCTGGAGACGGCAGACGGCTTGGACGACCCACTCCAGCAGTACGCGATCACCCACCGCGCGGCGCTTCAGGCCGCAGGCGCCGTGGTGACCGCCAAGCAGCGACCGGAACACCGACTGGGGCGCCGCGCACGGATCCGCAGCACATGGGATCTGCTGCCCGAAGTCGCTCCACAATTCGCCGCGTACGCCGAGTACTTCCAAAGCACCACAGTCAAGATGGTCCGCGCTGAGGCAGGCATTGCAGACGCCGTCGACCTCCACGAGCTCGCAGACCTGCGCGGTACCACCGAGGAGTTCGTGCGCAAGGTGGGGGCACTCGACGACGTCAAGAGGACTGCCGCTCAGACAGGCGGCGGAGGCAGTTCCACGACCATGCGCCGAACCAGCTGAGCGGGGACCGCCAAGCTGAACTCGGTGGCAGAGCGCCCGCCCACTCCAGCACAAACCCGGGGGCGGGGAACCATGGGCCGACTACGACCTAGCGTCCGGCCGATCTTGAAACTCTGCGACAGCAAGCGCCGGCCCTGCGGCCGTAGCAGCCTGGTAGCGCTCATCTACCAGGTGAACGAACACCTGGTCGCGGCGGTCACCAGCCTCCATCGTGCGGCGCCAGTCGGGTCCTTCGCGTTCCCACTGTTCGCGCGCGATCTCACCGCGGAAGTGTCCGTCGAGTTTTACTGCGAGTTTTTCGACGGACAGGTGGCCGATGCGGAAGCGCTGCAGCAACTCGCCGAGAGCGAGTGACGTGATCAGGTGCTGCTGATGCCGTTTCAAGGTGACCGGCGCAGCTGGCGGTGACCATGCCTGGAGCAGATCCGGGTTGCTCAGCGCGAGCGTCGCGAGCTGGAGATGGCTGTCCCTGATGGCCTGCTCATTGCTCGTACGAGCCTGACGGACCTGGTAGAGGAGCGAGAGTGCAACTCCGGCCAGAGCAATGGCCGAGAGCACGACGGACACGGCCCCGTATGCCTGGCTGATGTCACTGAGCTTCCCCCAGTCGGTGTTCGCGGGAGCCAATGCGGCCAGCACGAATGGTGTGGAAGCGACCAGCCCCAGGAGTCCGAGTCCAAGGAGGCCGTACGCTAGAGCCATCCGTACCCTCCGCGCGCGTTGCGCCCTGTTTCTTCCGGTTGTCATGTATCCCCCTGGGCTCCGAATGCCGATCCGTCGACCAGGATTGGGGCTGGCGTTGGTACCCCACAAGGGGGCGCTGACACCGGTCGAACCCCACGGAGTCGAGCACCGTTCCCGCCCGGCTATGGCCTCGGGCTGACGACCAACTCGCCGACCATGAACGCTCGTACGGCGTCTTCGAGGATGGCCGTGTACCGCTTGAGTTCGTGATTCTCCCGGACCAGCGGGTTGTCATGGTCTGGGTGAGCTTCGAATGCCTCGTCCATCTCCCGGAGACGGGACTCAAGGCCGGTCCTATCCGGTGTGACACCGGCAGTCACAGTCATCCGGGCGGCTCGCCGGGCGGCGAACTGTGCGAGTAGTTCGCGCTGCTCGGCGGTGAGCCCTTCGCCGGTGGTGTTCTCGTCCTTCTCGTCCATGTTCTTCTCCTCGTTCACATTCCCGGTCCCCGGCGCGGCCCCTGGCTGGGGCCGTGGCGCCGGTGATGGTTCTGCTCGTCCTGTGTGCTGTCGGCCCGCCGTCCGCGTACGGCATCGTCCGAAGGCAGTGCCGGTGCGACGGGGGCCAGGCCGCGCCGGGCCCGTTCGGCGTCACGGTGGGCTCGGACCTCTTCCAGGCGCTGCTGGACGCGGGCCCGCTGGAAGAGCGTCATGGCCTGGTGCAACTCGGCCCATCGCTCCCGGTCTTCGGCTTCATCAGGAGTCTCTCCCAAAGGTTCGTCGGAGTCGATCTGGTGGAGCATCCGATAGGCGGCGAGTGCTGCGACGAGTTGTTGCCACTGCTCTTGCTGAGTGCTGTCCTCCGTGGCCGGCGCAGGTATCTGCTCGACCCACTCCTCTGCGGGCTCTTGGCCTTCCAGCGCCCGGCGCAGGGCGAGTTCGGCGAACGCTGCGGCGCCGGCCCAGACCGCCTCTCGGTCTTCCGGCTCGGACACGTGGGCGTCGAGCAGCCGGTAGTGGAGGTTCTCGGCCGTGCGGGCTGCGATCCGCATCCCGTCGAGAGGTTCGTCAGGCCGGTGGCGAGCGGCGGCGGATGCACGCGCGCGGCGGCCCACTTCGGCGATGCGCTGCTGGAAGATTTGCCAGGCGTGGGCGTCGGGGGGATCAGCCGGCGGCTCGCCAATGCCGGGGACGTCGTCGGCCAGAGCGTGGCGGATACGCCACACCTCGGCCACCGCCGCTGTGCGCTCCCACTGCTCGCGGAGTTCCGTTCCCGCGACGGGGACCGGGCCGAGGACCCGCGCCCACGACGGCGGGGACTGCGCCAGGGCAAGTCCCATCTGCTCCAGCCGCTCGGAGAGCACGACGCGGCGCTCGACCAGGTGCTGACGCCAGCCTTCCGGCGTGTCCATATCCCGTACGGCGGCCGACGGAGCGATCCAGTCGGGCATCTGACCGCTGTTGTCCGAGATCGGTGCCGGACCGTGCGGGAGCTCGTCGCGCAGCCTCTGTTCGACCCGGATCTTGGCGGCGATGAGCTGGGCACGCTTGAGTCGTTCGCGGGCCACGTCCTGCCGGTAGAGGTTGGCAGTGCGCTCGGCGCGGGTGACCTCAACGGGCTGCCTGGCGGTGTGACTGGCGCCGTGCCCGGGTTCACGCTGCCAGTCCTCGCGCATCCGTTCACGTGCGGGAATCGCCCTGCGCAGGCGCTGCTCGCGCCGCAGGAGAGCGTGTTCTGCGGCAGCAGCGCGTTCGGTGTCGTGGTCGCCTTCTTCTTCCGCGCGGCGGATCCGTGCGCGCGCCTGGGCAGTGGCCGCGGCGAGTTGGGCCCGGGTGAGGTGCCCGTGTGCCCGGTCGGGCCAGGCGGGATGGGGAAGTCCGTCCACGATGACGGGCCGGGGCTGGCTGTCGACGGCTGCGTCCGCACGAAGCAGTTCCTCCAGAGCGCTCCGACGGTGTTGCTCAGCCAGATCCAGAAGGCGATGCAACTGCTCGACGCTGAGCGTCTTCAGCGGACGGCTGCCACCGGGCTCGGCCTCCCTGCGGGCGGCACGTTCGGCCGCCTGGCGTCCGGCCTCGACGCGGTAGTCGATGCGCCAGGCCAGCACCGAAGCCGGGTCTTCGGCGTCCGCGAAGTCCCGCTCGTCGAAGGCGACCCGGATGAGCTGGCCGAGGTCCCAGCCTTCGGCCTCCGCGATACGCAACGACCGCTCTGCCACCTCCCAGGTGTCTGCACTGATGAACATTTCCGCCGCTGGCCCAAGTACGCGGCGGGCGAGGTTCTGCAGCCGCTGGCTGGTGGCACGGGCGTAGACGTCGGTGTACTCGGCGACGAGCTGTCCGATGCCGTACGCGCGTTCCTGCCCGGCTTCGATCATCTCGTGCGCCGAGATGGATGCCTGGCTGCTGTGGGCGACGGTGTCCAGCACGTCGCGCATGTTCTGTGCTTCGTCGGTGACGACGTAGATGCGGTTGGACTGGCGGCCTCGGGTCGCCTCGACGTACGCGGCTTCCCGCGAGGTGCGGACGGTGATGAGACCGTGGGCGGCCTCCACGGTGATGCCCTGGGCGCGGTGCGTCGTGTACGCGTACCCCAGTTCCGCGTGCCTGCGCAGGTAGCGGGGCGGCAGGACGATCCGGCCTCCGTGGCCCGTGTGGCGGGCTTGGACGCCGCGCCGGTCGATCCGCTCGATCAACCACTGGTCACCGTTCTTCACGAACTCGCGGCCCCCCAGCAACGACAGTTTGCGCTGGTTCTTCCGCGTCACGATGACGTCGCCGACCGCAGCTTGCAGCTCGTCGCGCAGCCGGGCCGTGCGGCTCAGGTCGAGCCGGCCGGAGGCCAGATGGAAGGCATGGGCCCGAAGGTTGAGTTCGCGGACCATCTCGCCGTCGTCGGCCATCATCAGGGCCTGCACGCCAGACTCGATGTCGCGTTGCCACCCAGCGAAGACGGCGCCGAGCATCTCCTCACGGGTGCCACCCACGACCCGGCCCTGGTCCAGATACCACTTCCAGGCGTCGGCGGGGTCACCGTCGCGCAGGGCAAGGGTGGCCTCCGCTTCGCCCTCGGTCTGGAAGCGGTGGAGTGCTTCCAGTTCCACCACGCCGACCTGACGGGCGAGTTGACGCAGCAGACCTCCCGACTCAACCGATCCGAGTTGTGCGGGGTCGCCGATGAGGCGGACCAGGGCGCCGGCGGACTCGGCCTCGGCCACGACGCGGGCGAGATTCTTCGTACCCGCCATACCCGCCTCGTCCACAACGATGACGTCGCCCGGTCGCAGCGCGTACTCCGCCACCGAAGCCTTCCGGCGCCTGCCTCTTCCCCTTCTGAGCACACGGTGGACGATGCTGCCCTCGGTCAGACGGTCTCGCTGAGCGAGCCAGCCATGGAGCGTGTACGCCGTGGTACCGAGATCGCCTTCGATGACCTTCGCAGCACGCGAGGAGGGAGCGAGGGGTATGAGTCGCCCGCCCCCGGCGGCCACCGCGTCGCGGACGAGCTGCAGGGCGGTTGTCTTGCCCGCGCCGGCGGGCCCGATACCGCCGACCACCAACCGGTCTGAGCAGGCGAACGCCTTCGCGAGCCGACGCTGGCCGGTGTCCAGCTTGCGGCCCTGGAAGCGGTCCGCGACCTCCTCAAACCGGTCCCCGGCGAGCGCGGGAACCACCACGGTACGCGCCGCGTTCAGGACCCGGTCCTCGGCGGCCAGGACCTCCCGCGAGGTGTACAGGACCGACTCACGGCGCCGGTAGATGCTCGTACCGTCCGCCCGCAGCAGCGGGCCGAACGGCCTGTGCAGGTCCGGTGGCGTGATGCTCAGCGAACCATGCGACAACACACGCTCGGTGATCCGCTCCGCTAGAGCATCGGCCGCAGTGCCGCGCCCCCGAGCGAGCCGTACGACGTGACGTCGCGCCTCGGCCAGCACGTGCCTCTCGCCCCACACCGACCGCTGCTCGGACACCACCGCAAGGACGTCCTCAGCAGCCTGCTCGACATCGATCTCGGCGTTGGTGCCACCGGATATGGACGCACTTGCCTGCGCCGTACTCAGCAGGGCATCAACCCGTTCCTGCCCGACCGCGGCGACCGCCTCCCTGCGCCACGCCGCACGCAACTGGGCCAGGGAGCGACCCTTCTTCTTCGCCGGCCGGGTCTCCAGCGTCGCCTGCTGAATGAGCGCCATCCGGGCCGCCGTCCCCGGCTCCTTGCCGTGCTCCTGGCGGTAGACGCGCAGCAGTTCCTCCAACCGCTTGCCGATATCCCGCGTGCGCTTCGAGTGCGGCTGCAGCACCCCGGCGTCGAATCCCTTGATGCCCATGACCGGGCGCTTGCCATGGGTGACCTCACGCTCCTCGGCCTCCAGGCCGAGCCGGGCGCACACCTTCTCGATCACGAGCTGGTTGTAGTACTCGGAAGCGGCCACGCCCATCGCGTACAGCAGCTTTCCGTCGATCGACCGCCACTTGCCGTCGGCACCGCGGACCTTGTTCGCCACGACCACGTGATGGTGGAGCAGGGGCTCGCCGAGCCGGTTGTCATAGTGGCGGAAGAGGGTGGCGACCAGGCCGCCCTTCACCTCTTCCTGGGCGATGCCGTTGATGCCGGTCCGGGTCGCGAGTGCGTGCTCCTCGATCCAGGCGATGGTCTCCAGGACCGCCTCCTCGTCGCACTCCATCACGATCCGGCAGACGTCCTCGTCGCCTTTGCCGAACAGGCCCTTGCTGAGCTCCTCGGGCCCCCGAAGCACCAAGTCGTAAGCAGCCACCGCCTGTTGCTTCGAACCGGTGTTGGCGCTGATGTACCGGGAGAGTTCCTCGGCGTCCTTGGGAGAGCGGCCGAAGTCCGCCCGAAAGGCGATGGCGCCGGCCTTGGCGCGCAACTGCCGTCGCTCGTCGGCGGTGGCCTCCCGCCCCTTGCGGCTTTCGAAGGCCTCGATCTCGTCCTGGATCTTCGCCGCGAGGGGGCCGGCGTTCTGGTCGTACCGGTAGTAGCGGCGCCCCAGTCGCGCCCGGCGGGTGGCTTCGGCGGGCGACAGGCCCTCGGCCACAGCGGCCTTGATGATCTCGTCCGCGTTCGGGTGCAGACCCTCGCCGTACAGAGCCTCCATCTGCACCTCGGACACCGGCCCAGAGACGCCCAGTTCCGCGCTTCCACCGCCGACCCACACGCCCGGTGGATTTCCTTCCGCCGTGTAGTAATCACCCAGGTCACGGTCGGGAGAACGGCGCACATCGCCGGTGACGGTCTCGCTCGTGTAATAGCGATAGCCATCCCCAGCTGAGAGCTTGTGGATGGTCATCATGCACTCAGGCTACCTTGTGTCATTGTGAATGCAAGAGCTTTGACCGCGAAGAAGGGGGGTGCAGGGATGGGGAGTTGGCGAGCGAGGAACGAGTCGAGCCAGCGAGCCGACCTGCACCTTCCTTCTTCGCGGACCGCGAAGCGCCCACGGTTTTCCGCAGGTCCGCTCTCCTGAGCGGACCTGCGGAAAACCGTGCAGTTCGCGTTATCCACAGGCGAGATCAACGCATTCTGATTGCCTCTGAATGCCTCTGGGTGCGTCATTCGGAGAAGGCCAACAATTACCCATGGGGCGAGGGTGGATTCATCGGCCACAATGACCCAGAAACCATCGCTTAGGGGAGGCGAGTTCGATGGCTCAACGCAGGCCGAGGAAATCAGCGCGCGAGGTCGAGGCCCGCGAGAGAGTACGCGCGCGCCGGGCCGCGCACTGGGAGCGTGAGCGGCAGCTGGAGGACCTGGCGACCGACTACGAAGTGGCAGCGCAGGAGATCGAGGACGTCGCCACGGCGGCCGAGGAGAAGATCGCCGCGTACGCCGCCCGGCTCCGTGGTGAAGCTGAGGCCACGAAGCGGGACCTGCGGGTCAGGCAGGCCGAGAGCGTCGGACAGATGCTCAAGCTCGACGGCGTCCGTTCCGTCGCCGACCGGCTCGGCGAGCCCCTGGAGACCGTCCGCAAGGCCGCCACCAGGCCAGGCAGAGCACAGAAAGCCGGGACGCCGGATCACGGCCCCGCAGTGGTGCAGTCAACGGGACAGGAGTCGGCAGCGAGCCAGCCTGTTACCGATCCGATCACGCCGGCGAACGTGGCGGCCACGTCATCTCCTGGCCCGGTGCCGTCCGAGCCGGCTGAGCCGAGCGCGGCCTCGGCATGAAAGGGGAAGAGATGGCCCGTAACGGGATGACTGAACGGCCGATCGAGGACCTGCATCCTGACTGGATCGGCCTCAAGATGGAGGTGGAGGACGAACAGGGAGTGACGATCGGCTTCCGGCTTGGCCGGTACGAGAAGACGACCATGGACGGCAAGCCCATGTGGCGCCTCTTCAGCGACCAACCCGCGTGGAGTGTCACGGTGTACGGGGGAACCAAGCTCCGCTGCGTATCCCCGCCTCCCACCGCCGGGAGCCAGACCGGTCACTACGCACAACAGCCGGTACCGGCCGTCCACACCGCGCCGCAGGTGCCCCAATACCCTGTCGCAGGGCCTCCGGCGCCGACTGCTCGAAACCCGCAGTCCTGGGTGACTCCTCCAACACACCAACAGGGATGACAGCACAAGCAGCGAACGCACGAAGCCGCGGCCCCGTACCGACGAAGAGGACGTCGGTACGGGGCCGCGGCTTCGTGCATCTGCAGTGCTTCGCGCTGCCGCCTGCGTCAGCAGCCGGCGCTAGGAGTGCTGGTCATCAGGTGGCTCCTTCGGTGTCTGGGGTGCCGGGCCCGGACGCTGGTCCGGATGTCCCCCCCGGGGCGCCGCGCCCTGCGGTGAGCGGCGCCGGGAGCTTCAGGGGCAGTCAGAGGGCTGGAAGCCTCTGACCTCACTCGGTGATGGCGGTGAAGCTGCGTCCGAGACGTGTGTTACCGATGTCGGCGCGGCTTCCCGCGTATCGCCCGGCACCGGCTCCGCCTTCGCGTGATGCGCCGGGCTGGGTGCTTCGTACCTCGCTGGGCGGATAGGCGTTGTGGAACGCGGCCAGTACTGCCGAAGCTCGGTCGGCCAGGACCAGCGCGACGCTGGTGGCGCCCTCGGCTCGTTCCTTCTCCTCGCCCTGGACGCGTTTCTCGGCGGCGTCGACGCGTTCGACAACGGCGTTGACGAACCCGATGAGCCATCCGTACCGCCATGACCTGATGCGCTTTTGCTCGTGCTGCGGCACGGGGGTGGCGGCAAGCTCGCTGAGCATCTGCAACTGAAGCGAGGTGTAGAGCAGGTCGAGCCGGTCGATGTCCGAGCGGAAGCCGAAGACATGGACTTCGCGTCCGGTGCCCTTGACCGGCCCCAGGTCGATCAGCTCGCAGCCCATCGCAAGGGCCAGTCCGTTCAGGAGCGTGGTCCTGGCCATGGACCAGGGGTTGCCAGTGGTGAACCTCCTGCCTATGGGCTTCTCGTCGCTGCGATTGAGACGGTGGAGCATGGCCTGTTCGACGCCGTAGCGGGCGATCAGGTCCCGGACCTTCTCCCGGTAGAACTCGGCGGTCTTCGCCGGTGTCCCCGGGTCGTCGGCCACACGCTGGAGGGCGCGGATCTGGTCGAGCTTGGACTTCGGGATGGACGTGCTGGCATGCATGCGTGGGCTCCAAACAGATGGTGATGCAAATGGACTTCTGCGTGGCAGAGGGGCACGAGGGGCGGCCTGCAAGAGGGTGGATGCGGCGCTGCGGGCATTGGGCGACTCGGCGTACGTCGGTGAGTTCCGGTCGGTGCTGGAGCCACAGGACGTGCCGCCTGAGCGCGTGCCCCCCTGGCCAGCTTGAAGAGCGGCGGCCCGGCGCGCGGCAACGGTCCTGCCCTGCCTGACGGGGGAGGTCCGTTCGGTGCGGGCCCGGGGCGTGTGGCCCCGGGCCGGGCGGACATGGTCAGTAGCGGAGAGGGATTGGAGTGAGGCCGTTGCAGGCGGCCAAGTCCTCAGCGGGCGTCCGACTGCGGTCCCCGGTGGCGACGAGCCGGGCGCGGTCGTCCTTGACGAGGTAGGTCTCGATGCCCCATGGCCGGTCGATGGCGACGAACAGGTCACCGTCGTAGTCGTCGCGGGCGAACCCCGGATCAGCTTCGACGGTTGCGACAGCCACGATGACCTGTCGGGCCAAGTCGTCCTTGGCGGCGGCGAAAGTGGTACCACGCCCGACCAACTTGCCCATCGTCAGGCACCATCCGTCGCCGCGCTTGGCGGGGCGCTGGATCTTGATGCCGGGCAGCGGGACGGCAACCGTCTTGGCGTCGGTGGCGGAAGCAGGAGCGGTCATGAGGAATCCTCTCGGTTCTCGGGAGTTGGGGCCTGTCCGTGAGCTGGACACCGGCCCATACGCGGCCCCGGGGACTGCACCCCCCCGGGGGCACACCGCGTCACACGCGAGCGTGGCTCGGGTGGCCGAGCACGAACAGCGCCTTCGCCTGGTCGGTGGTGGAGCGAACGAGCCGGGTGAAGTTGTCCCCGCCCCACACCGTCCACCGGTCGCCGCCGATCTGCGGCGACCACGTGAGCGCGTACCGTTCACCGTCGGACGTGGTGACGTCCCACCATCCGCGCTGCGTGCGCGCCGTGACGGTGGCGCCGTCGATAGCCGGAATCTCCGGACGCGGACCGTAGCGGCGCTCTACGTACGACAGGTAGTCGGCCGTCGGCTCGATCGCGATACGCCACCGGCGCCGGGAGGCGTCCGCCCCTACCTCCGTCCACGTCCAGCCGAGCACGGGACGGAACCCTGCCTTCACCAGCGCACGGGATGCCGCTGCCTCTGCGTCGTCCTGGCGGACGTCGTGGCGGATGTCCAGCCGGATTACGTGCGCCGTGGCGCACAAAGTGCCGGACTCGTCGAGCAGCCACACCACCGTTTCCCGGGTGCCCCGGTTCCGTACCAGCTCCGCTGTGACCGGCCGCGTGCGCTCCTCCGCCCGCCAGTCGCGCTCCAGCGCCTCAGCCTCCGTCCACGCCCGCCGGTCGGTGCCGTCCGTGGCGAGTCGGTGAGCCGTGGGGTGTTCGTCCTGCGTGGTCATGTCGTGGTGTTCCTCTCCGTGGGGTTGGGGCCGTGCCCCGGATGGGGAAGCCCGGTGCTCCCCGGCCCGACTCGATCGGGCCGCACACCGTCTGTGGCGGGGGCTCCGGTGCCTAGAAGGGGGGTTCGTCATGGCGGCGGGCACGGGCGGTGTGAAGCCGGTTGTTCGCCTCGGCCAACCTCTCGCCGTCCGCGACCTCGAACGCGCTCCGGTCGACCGTGTGACCGCACTCCCACGCCGTGCACACGTAGACCGGGCCTGTGCTCGCGTACAGGCCGGGCACGGGCGTGTAACCGCCGTAGTGGCACTCTGAGCAGATGTGCGGCGTGAACACCTCGCGCCCGATGAACAGCTCTCCCGTGTGGCGCTGTTCAGCGATCCGGGCCCGCGCCCGGCCGCGCTGGATGCATGACTTGTCCTCACACGCCCGGCTGCCGATGACCCCGTCGGTGGAACCGTCGTACAGAGTCACGGTGCCGGTGTCCTCGCACGAGCCGCAGAACGGGGTGCCCTCGGTGGCGTGTCCGAGCATCGCGAGCGCCACCCGCTCAGCCGGTGAGAATTCGAGGTAGCGCACCAGGGCGCCCAGGGTGCCCGGCTCGACACCTTCGGGCCGTCCGTGGCAGGTGTGGCGGCCGGTCTTGTGATCGGTGACGACGTACCAGCGGATCCGGTCGCGCACCGGAAGGCCGTTGCCCTCCAGCCGGTGACCGGTCTCGATGAACAGGGACTGTCCGGCGGTCTGGCCGTCCCCGCCCTCACGCGCCTTTCCGGCCGACTGGGGGCCGTCGAGTCCGAGGACGTCACCGGCCGCGTTGAATGCGTGCACCGTGTAGCCGTTGGGCTCGGTCTTGCTGGTCATCGTGCGGGTTCCTCTCACTCGGGGGGACTGCCCGTTCTCCGGGCGGGTGGTGGAGCCGGGGCGCGGCAGCCGCGCCCCGGCTGGAAGGCAGCGGTCAGAGCCAGGAACGGACAACGCTCGGGCGCTCGCCGTAGCACTCCGCGACGACCTGGTAGAAGTCGGCGCCTGGGTCGTCGAGCAGAGTCAGCGACGCGTTCACCATGAAGTTGTCCAAGTCATCGGGGCAGGAGCGCCCGTTGTGCTCGGCAGCGAGGTCGACGCCGTTGGTCACGGCCTGGGAGACCTGGTCACGGGTGAACAGCGGTGTGCCGTCGTCGGAGGGCGGGGTGGCCGGGGCGCCCTTGTAGTGCTCGTTCTTCACTTCGGCCCACGGTGCGCCCGGCTTTTCCACGAGCGTCATGGCGGCGGCGCGGGCCCACGTGAACCGGTCGGCAGAGCTGGGGAGGTGGGCTTCGTTGGCGGCCATGGTCAGTGCGCTGGTGATGGCTTTGCGTATCTGGGCGCGGGAGTACAGGACGGTCATGAGGGGGCGGTGTCCTTCGCTTCGAGTCGGTGGCCCGGGTGCTGTCCGGGCGGCCGGGGGAGCGCCCCGACCGGTTCACGGCCGGGGCGCGGTCGCGCGGGGTGGGTCAGTCGTCCTTGCGGAAGTCGCGGACCGTTTCAGCGACGCGGGCCGCGATCTCGTCAAGGCCATCGGCGGCACACAGACCGCTCAGGACCGTGCGGACGGCCCCGCGTTCGGCGTCGACGTACAGGTCACCGTCGCTGTCGACGCCGACGGCGTAGCCGCCGCGCTCGTCGCCGACCTGGAGGACGGCGCCAACGCCCCAGGGGGTGGACTCGGCGTGCCAGTCGTCGCCGAGGAGCCGGACGGCAGCACGGCCGACGTCGGAGACGGCGAACGGGTACTCGGTGCCGGGTTCAGGGCTGTAGCGGCCCACGGCGTCGTACGGCAGGGAGGAGAGGGCGTAGGCCTCCTCGTACGCCACGATGGCGGCCAGGACGACACGGCTGGCGATCCGGCGGTACTTGCGGCGACGGCCGACCTGGGCGAAGCACACGGCGGCGATGGCCTCGTGTACCTGCTTGGCGGTCTCGTCCCAGACCTCGATGTGCTTGCGGGCCGCCGCGTACTCCCGTATCACGGTGAGGCGCATGACGAGCAGCGGGGCCATGCGTACGGGGAAGGCGGAGTAGCCGCCGTGCGCGGCACGGGCCTCGGGGGCGTGCGGGGCGATGACGATTTGCATGATCAAGTCCGTTCGGATGGGGCCGGTTGCACTCCGGCCGGGAGTCGCGGGGTGTGACGGGGACGCGCCGGGGAAAGGCGGGGCCAGCAGGGCGGGGCAGTCGTAGCCCCAGCAGCGGCAGGCCTTGAAGTCGTCCCAGGTGGAGCCGTGGCGGCAGGTCTCGCAGTACGCCCAGCTGCGGACAGTGGGCGTGACGTCGGTACCGCCGCACTTCGGGCACTTCAGGTGTGGCTGATTGCCGGTGGTGGGCATGAGGACGTCCTTCTCCGCGTGAGCGGAAGGGGGATGGGTCAGCCGGGGCGCGGCTTCCGGCCGGCTCGTTCGTCCGGCGGCGCTCACGAGCGCGCTCGCGCGTGGACGAAGCCGCGCATCTCGGTGATTCGGTGCCCGGCTCGCGGCTGGCAGGCCGGAAGCCGGGCGGCGCCCTCAGGCCATGCTCAGCGGCTTGTGGGGCTCGTTGCGCCCCCAGTCGTCCGTGACGTCCCGGCCGTCCTGCATGACCTTGATCGAGTAGCCGTACGGGTGCCACAGACCCGCCTCACGGGCCGTCTCCTCGCCATGCTTCTCAACGTCACGCTTCACGGCGGCCGTCATCGCTTCGTGGGCGGCGTCGTAGTTGTCGAACGACTCGATGTCGCCTGTCTCGCACACCATCCAGAACTCGGTGACCTCGGTGTCCTCGGCCAAGGTGATCTCCTCGGTAGATCGTGGGTTCCGGGGGCCTTGCCCTGCCGGACGGTGGACGAGAGGGGTGCGGTCAGCGCGGGGAGGAATCGCTCCGGGTGCTTCCGGGCTGCTCCGGGTGAGGCCGAAGGAGCGTGCGGCGGCGCTCTCCGTAGGCGACGACCCCCTCGGTGGGCAGGACCGTACGGTCGAGTGGGTTCTCCTGGACGTGCCACATGCCGCTGCCTTCGTCGCCGTGCGGCCGGAAGTCGACGATGAGCTTGAGGTCCGCCAGGGTGGCCAGGGCGATTTGCGCCTGCTGCTCGGCGCGCGGGAGCTGTTCGAACTTCAGCTGGTTCAGGTCGGCCACGAAGAATCGCAGTCCGTTCTTGAAGAGCTCCTCGGAGCTGAGGTTCAGCCGCTCGGCGCACAGCAGCAGATCGGCCAGAAAGCGGGCGATGACCTCGGAAAGGTCGGAGGGGGCCAGGGCCGCGAGTTCCTCTTCGTCGGCGAACCTGCCGAAGTCGAAGATCTCGAATTCCCCGCGCAGTTCCCAGATGCGGCGCTGAAGCAAGTCGAAGTTGTTGAGGTTCCGGCGGGCCCAGTAGTGCAGGACGTCGCCGAACAGGGTGGTGACGGCGTTATCCGCCTCGCTACGGAAGTAAGGGCTGGTGCGGAGTGCCTCCCATCCGGCCGTCCACCGGTCTCGGCCGTAGGTCAGGACGGCGCGCATGCCGCGGACGGCAGGGTCCTGGTTGAAGACGGCGCCGACACAAGAGGTGTCGAGGTATTCGCACACGGCGGCTTCGCCGCGGTGGGTGCGGGTCTGGATGCGGGACGGGGTGTCCATGCTCGGTTGCCTTTCGAGTAGGGCCGGACGCAAGTTCGCCGGCTGGAGAAAGTGATGGGCCGGGTCCGGGACGCGGGCGGCCGTGCGCGTGTCCGCGTCCCGGACGCAGGGGATGGGTCAGAACCCGGAGAGTTGGGCGTTCGCGTTGTCGCGAATCCACGACGCGGCGAACTTCGCGCAGTCGGCGGACTCCTCGGCTATGCCCCCGGGCACGTGGGAGCCGCTGTACAGCGTGTCGATCAGGTCGCCGTCGGCGTCGTGCAGGGTGATCGTCCACGGCTCGTCGTGGGCATCGATCGGCCGATCGGCGCTTTCGTCGGACTTGACGAACATGCGCGGGCCAGTGTGGACGTCTTCCCCGGTGGCGGCGATGTCGAGCGGGATCACGCGGTACGTGATGCCGCACTCCCACATGGGGTACGACGGCACGCCGTACGCGCCGAGGGCTGCGTGCAGCACGTCGCCCTCGGTCGGCGCGGGCTCGTCGACGGGGCGCAGCTCGATGTAGCTGCCGGGCAGGGCCACGGTGTACGTGCACGAGGCATGGAGGAGGATCCGTGCGTACGGAACCTTCTGCCACTGGCCGAGGATGAACTCGACGCGGTCGGCCGACAGTGAAGCGGGGTGCTCGACCTCGTCACCGTCGTGGGAACTGGCGTATGCGGCCGTGTAGTTGACGGCATGCGCGACCGGATTCGCCGGAGCGATCACGGTGCCGTGCTCGGGCACGGGGTGCACCTCGCGGTGAGCCGCGCCGAGAGCCAGCCGACGAGCGGCGGCAACGACCTCATAGGCAGCCATGAGGGCTGTCTCCTTGCGGAGGGACTGCTCACGGTCCACCCGCTGTGCGTCCGCGGCTTCGATCCACTTGCTGCTGTATTCGCCGGGGAGGAGCCGCTGTTCGGAACGCCACTGGGAGAGACGGCCGTCCGTCCTGCTGATCTGTCGCTGGTGCCTCCATGCGGCGCTCCGGCGGAGGGCTAGCACGGCCAAGGTCTGATCCAGCTGATGCCGCGCGGCCGTGAGCCGCTCGCGGGCGGCGGTGCGCCGGGCATGTTTCTGCATGGGGTGCTCTTTCCGTTGGTGGGTTCGGCTCCGGTGCGCGGCTTTGCCCTGCCGCGCACCGGAGGGGTGGCCCGAGGGCGAGAGGTCAGTCGAGGGCATCAGCCAGCGAGCCGAGGAGGGCTCGCAGCGAGTGGCTGGAAGTCCTCGTCCGCCAGGGAGTCGATGAAGGCCCGCAGCGAGAGCTGCAGACCCTCACTCCCGGATGCCTCCCACACGTAGGCGAGAAGGTCGCCGCAGATCGCCCCGGCCAGATCAGGGGCGAAGGTGGCGTTGAACGTCTCCCAGCCGTCGGGCGCCGCGGCCCAGCCCTGCGCGACGTTGCCCTCCCCGTCGATCTTCGTGCCGTCCTCGCCGACCCAGCGGAGGGCGTAGGCCAGATGAGCGTGCCCGCGCTCCGCCGGCGTCGACTTGATCAGCGTGGAGTAATCGGTGGGCGCCTCGATGTCGAGAGGTCCAGTGAAGTCCATGGGTGGCTGCCTTTCACGGTTGCGGGTTCGGTGCCGGAGCGCGGTTTGCCCTTCCGCACTCCGGCCGGGAATCGAGACAGTCGGCCCGGACGGCTTGAGAAAGACGAGAGGCCGCCTCCGGACACCGTGGCCCCGTCTCGACATAGGTAAATCTATTCTTCTGTCGAGTTGGGGTCAACGGTGTTTCGGCTCTCTGGATCCCCGAACTGGCGGTCTTTTTTTGGGGCTTTCGGGTATCTGTCCTGGCCGGCCGGAACCAGGGTGTTTCCGAAGCCGGGTGGATCCCGCGGGCCGGTCAGCTTCGGGCGAGTTCGATGATCTGCTTCAGAGTGAGGTTCTTCTTGAACGGCTTGACCAGACGCTTCTCGGCGTCGGCCCACTCCGCGAAGATCTCCGGGTTGATCCGCGCAGACGCGATCAGGTCGGCCCGCTTGGCCAGCGGGCAGGCACGGCAGCTGAGCCGCCCCACGTGCTCGTAGGCGGGATGCCACGGGATGCCGTGCTCGCGGTGCGCCTTCCAGACTTCGTCCGTCTTGAGGTGGTGGACCGGAAGCCACGTCGTGACGTCACGCAGCGTCTTCGCCGTCATACGGTGCTGCTCGATGACCGGTTTCCTGGCGCGGGCCCGGGACTCCTCGGCCCGCATGCCCATCGCATACCCGGCCCGGATGGGACGGCCGAGCCGCAGCTCGGCGGCGACCTCGTCGGCGTAATCGCGGCCGACGGCCGTCTTCAAATCCGAGGTACAGAATCGCGCAAAAAAGCCTGGCCAGTTGCCGTGATCCATGATCCGGTCCCACAAGGACGGCCACCGCCGACTGCGGCGGACGACGAACGGCACGCCGTACAGGTCGGCATGGCTGCGGGCCACTTCGAGCGCGCCGGGCCACTCGATCAGGTGCCCCTTCGGCGTACGGCCGAGATCACAGTGCAACACCCTGACCTTGTGCAACTGACCAGCCTGGTCGGCCTGTGTGCAGACCTCGTGCACGAGGACACCGCTGTCCTTTCCGCCGCTGTCGCCGACGATCACGACGTCGTTGCGGTCCCAGTCGAACTCGGCGGCCGACGTGGGCGGGGGCGGCGGGGCGAAGAGTTCGAGCTGCGCGCCGCATGCGCTGCCGCACGGCGGGGCGGTGATGAGGTTTTTCGGCATGGGAATCTCCCGGGTTGAGGTGTTGGGTGGGGCTGTCCGGATCGCGGGCAGCAAGGTGGTCAGTCCGGCTGCCCTGGCCGCGCCGATGCGCGCCGCCGGGGCAGCCGGCTGAATCAGCGGAGCGGGATGCGGTCCGCGTACGCGGTGATGACCGCGTGCGCCGCCGCCTCGCTGAGGCGCAGGATCTCCAGGTTGCACACGGCGGTCATGTCCGGGCCGGACAGCTCCAGGAGGGCGATCCCCTCTACCTGCCAGCGCCCGGACAACTCCGAGGTGTAGATCGGCGTGTCGGACGCCTCCTCGTCGTAGCCGGGCAGCGGGCGGCTGTCGACCGCGCCTAGCAGACCTGCGGTCTGCTCGTCCAGCCACCGGGCGGCGTCGCCCTCGAAGTCGGTCGGGTCATGGAAGGTGGCCAACATGCTGTCCGGGGCGCTGCCGACGGCAGCGAGGACGGTGGGTGCCAGGGTGAGCGGCAGGAGCTTGAACCGGAGGCTGTGGCCGTTGCGGTAGTAGGTGTTGGACCACCTGACGGAGGTGGCTCCGTGGGTGAACGTGACGTCCACCCACGGGGACTCAGTGGGGCGGGAACGGGTCACCTGGGGGCGGATGCCCTGGGTGAGCAGGAGCCGGATTGCCATCTGGGCGGTGCGGGTTTGCTGGATGGTGCGGGCGGTATGAGCGATGCGTTCGCGGGCGTCGTGCTGGGGGTCTGAGAAGGCCATGCGGCGCTCCCTCGGCTTGTGGGCGCCGGGCCCGGTTTGCCCTCCGGGCCCGGCTGAAAGGGGAAGTGTGCGGTGGGGCCGCCTCCGGGACGGCCCCACGGGGTTTACAGAACGGCGGCCACGCGCTCGCCCAGCCACTGGGCGACGTTGCAGCTCACCGCGTTTCCGGCCTGGACTGTCCTAGCGGCGTCACTGGTGCCCGTGACGATGTAGTCGGGCGGGAACCTTTGGGCGTTCATCTGCTCGCGCCACTTGAGCATCCGGAAGTGACAGTCCTCGATCCGTGCCGCCTGCCGCAGAAGTCCGGCCGAGTCGTGCGTGGAGAGGGTGTGCAGCGGCTCGGACGTCGGCTTGGCTTTCGCGCCCTTCCGGTACGGGATGACCAGCCCGTGGTGATTGCCGCCCGCCATGACCGCGGACAGCGGCCGGTTGATCTTCCGCGCCTTGCCGTGGTTGCGCAGCTCGATAACGAACGGCGGAGCCGCGAGATCAGGGGAAGACGTGGCGTACGGGTGGACCCCGGGCGGGAGGAGCAGCCCTTCCCCGATCTTCGCGCACCGGGACGGAAGCGGGGCCGTGTCCGGCCGGAATGCCCTGCCTTCGTGTCCGCTGTGGTTCAGGGTCACCACCGAGGGGGCCTCGGGGAACATCTCCAGCCCCGCCTCAATGCGAGCAACGGTGCTCTCGGCCAGCGGCTCAAGCCCGTGCTCGGCACGTTCTGCGATGCGAATGCCTTCGTCGTCCCAGTTGATGATGGAGGACGCGGGCTGGACGTACGGCTCCACGACCCCGTGGCCGCAGGGGCACGTGTAGTCGTACTGCACGCCGTACTTGCCGACTCCGCTCCTCCGGGGCTTCTGGCCCTTGCGGGGCTTACGGGGCCTACGCCAGGTCTGCACCGCGTGAACGTCCTCGTCGCAGACCTCGCAGAAGGCGAGCGGCGTCGGCTTCACGTCCGGCAGCCGGACCCCGATCCGCGTGAAAACGATGTACAGCCGGTCGCGCCACTGCGGAGCGGGAAGGTTGAACTCGTTCCCGATGTGCGCGGACGAGACACAGACGATCTGGTATTCGTAGCCCAGCTGCGCCATTCCGGCCAGCCACCAGTCGAACAACTCCCAATCGGTCGCGAACTCGATGACATTCTCGACCAATACGGCCTTGTAGCGGTGGAGTTGAACGGCGCGGATGACTTCGAAAGCAGTTGCCCGGGTTCGCTGGAACGCCTTGTCCGGTAGGACCTTCCATTCTTCGTCGTCCACTTGCCCCTTGGTCCGGGGGCGACCCCCAGCGGGACTTATCTCCGTGCATATGGGGCTCGCCCAAAGAATGTCGGTCCTCGGGAGGCGCCTCATGTCGTAGTACTCCATCTCGGCGCAGAGATGCTCGGCGTCGGGATGATTGGCGGTGTGCGTGTCCACCGCGACTTGCCAGTGATTAGCGGCGAGTCTGAGTTCCAGTCCTGCATTGACCAGGCCCGTGCTGGATCCGCCCGCGCCCGCGTACATGTCGGTGAATGTGAGGCTCAAATGCTCTTCCTGCGTGTGTGGGTTCCGGGGCGCGTCAGGCCCGGTTTGCCCTCCGGGCCCGGCGCGGTGGAAAAGCTGCGCAGTTACTTGCCGCGGGTCTGGGACGTGAGCCAGACGGCGGTCTCGATGACGTTCTCGACCGTGACCACCTCGAAGCTGGAGGTCTCCGCTTCGCGGATCAGGTCCCAGGTGGAAGAGGCGCCGAGTTCGGCTGCCAGAAGACGGGCGACACGGGCGCGGGGGTCCTCGGCCTGCGGGGAGTGCCGTCGGCCTGCCGAACTCCAGGTCATCACCCAGGGCGGGGACGCCCACAGCAGCGGCATTGTCTGGATGTGGTCGGGAAGCCTGGCCGGTTCCGGATCGCTGGTGTAGTAGGCAGCGAGCGCCAGGGGCCAGTGGTTGTGAGCCAGGGGAATGCGGGTGGTCATGTGTCCATCCGTGGATGTGGGTTCGCACGCGCCGGGCCCGGTTTGCCCTCCGGGCCCGGCGCGCTGGGATGTGTGTTGGCTGCTAGCCGCCGTAGGTCTCGATGACCCGACGCTCGACGGAGAGGAGGCGGCAGATGCGGGTCACGACCTCGGCCGGGACGGCGACGGTGGCGCCGTTGTAGCCGTCGGCGTCGAAGATGGTCATCACGGCGCCGCCGGGGGCCGTGTGGTCGACGCGTCGCAGGTCCGACAGGTCGGAGAGCAGGCCGTAGAGCTTGTCCGGCCCGTCCTCCCGCTCGCCGGGCACTGGGGCCCCGAGCGGGTGATGGCCGCCGTAGCGGGTGGCCGTTGCCTGGAGGTAGCGCTGGGTGGTGCTGACCATCTCGTGGAACTCGGGGCCGTGGTAGACGACGCCGATGTGCTCGTCGACACCCTCGTGTTGCACGTGCCAGTTCTCGACCTGGTCGGCTCGGCTGGGCAGGCCCTCTTCGCCCCCGATGGTCAGGTACGTGGAGTCCGGGAGCGTGACGTGGATGAGGAAGCCGACCCCCTGAACGGGGACGATGTTGGCGATCACGTTGTGCTCGCGCAGCGTGGCGAGGACGGGCGCGTACTGCGGGCCGATCTCGTCGGCCGAGTAGGCCATGCCGATCGCCCAGTTCACGAGCGGCTTCGGGTCGCTGGTCCAGGGCAGTTCGCCGCCCGCGATCTTCTTGCCCTCCGGCGACCGGCGCAGCCAGAACAGGAGGAGAGGAGAGGTGGGTTGGGGCTTGACGGGCGCGGGCCACAGCGTCACCTCGTCTCCGGAGCTAGGCAGGGTGAAGACGGCGGATTTGCCGTAGAGGTTTTTCGACTCGACCTGTGCGCCTTCCCGGATGGCAATGGCGAGGTCGGTCATGGAAATCGGGGTTTCGGTCACGTAGGTGACTCCATTTCGATGTGAGTTCCGGGGGCTTGCCCTGCCCCTTTTTGGAATTCAGGTTCGTGAAATCACGTCAATGTGCTACGGATTCAATAAATCGCTCTGTGGAGTTTTCAAGGATCGGACGACTGTGGTGGTGCTATTTGCCGTGGGGTTTCCTGTTGGGCGGTGTTTCGCCTTTCATTTCCGCCCCCTTTCGATATAGGTAAATCTACGTTCTCATGGATGGTGGGTCAACCTGGGGACAGGGGTATCGGTAGGGGAATTGAGTGCAGCTTATGAGTCCTGACGCGAGTCGCGGTCAAGGATTTTTCCGGGTATGCGGCCTGCGCTCGGCCGCGGAGCGGAACCGACTGCGGCGTGATGCCGTTGAGTGCCCCCTCCCCTTCCCGGCAAAAAGAAAAAGGGGCCCGAACGGGAGGGTTGCAAGGACGCGGCGGAGCCCGTCCTTGCAACCCTCCCGCCGAGGGCCCCACACTCGGCAAGCCGGGAAGACGGGATGCCCCGGCCGGCTCATCACGGCGACGGAGACGCGAGCCGGGGAGTTCCGTTTGCGGGGTCAGACGGGGAGTCGGAGCTGTCGGCAGGTGTTGCGCCACAGCTTCTCGAAGTTCTTCTTCTGCTTCTCGATCACGCCGCTGGGGGCGATCGCGTGGAACTCCTCGACGGTGGGGAAGACGGTACCGCGCGAGAGGGTCTGGCTGCGGAGGTGGCCAAGGGGGTGCAGGGTACTTTCCTCAACATGATCGCCGCCCTCCTGGGCGCGACGGCGTATGAGGCGGGCGACCTGCGCGCGCGTTCCCGTGATCACGACCTCGACGGACCGGCTCGCCTTTCCCTTCCGGGACGCGTCTCGGCACGCTGGCTGCGGCTCGCGGCAGGCGCGTCCGTGCCACTGCACGCACGGCAGGGTCCGCTCGCCGGTGTCCGGATCGAGGCAGCCGGGCCACGGGGAGGAGCAGGAGTCGCCGTGGCGCTCTCGGCAGCTGTCAGTTCGGGCTGCCGGGAACACGCGGCGTACTCGGTACAGCGCCCACTCCGCCGAAGCCAAGTGGTCGTCCAGCGCCCGCAGCGCCGCGGTGTTGCCGTCCGCGGCGACACGCTCGTACAGGGTGTCCTTCGGGTAGAACGAGCCGTTCTCGTTCAGCGCCATCGACGTGTATTCCAGTGCCAGTACCTCGACGGCCTGTGGGGGATGGTCGCGCAGTCGCGCCATATGGGCTGGTCCAGCGGCACACGAGCCTGAAAAGACACAGAACGTGCAGTAGGACTTTGGCCACATGAAGCCGAATTCGGTGAACAGCCGGGCCTCCACGATGTCACGGTCCCAGCCCTGCTCGATGAGGGGATACTCGACCGTGCAGATTGTCCGGCGCGCTTTGATGTTGTCCTTCTGTTGGCAGCGGTCGTATCCCACGGCTCGTTTCCCCTCGCGGGCGTGATAGCCGACGATCTTCCGGAACGTCCTGTCGGGGAACTCGACCAGCCCCCACTGGTCCAATGGCCACCCCTTGTACTTCAGCGAGCTTCTCTGCACCAAGTCAAGGGGGACCCTCGATGCCTTGGTCGGCGCCGGGAATGGTGGAGAACCGCGATCGTGGAGACGCGGCGAAGACCGGGACGGAGTTTCCTGCGTCCCGGCCTTCGCGCTGCCCTTATAGAACTGGTGGACCGGTAGGACCAGTGGTTGGTGCCGAGCTGGCGACAGGCGCGGGCTGGGGGGCCGGGCCGTTCATGGTCTGTCGGAGGCCACGGAAGGCACCCGCGACCCCCGATCCGATCAGGTTTGCCTCCGACGTGGTGACCGGCCGACCGAGGAACTTGGCAACCACCACCACAGTCGGAGGGATGAGTGCGACTGCGACCCAGACGTGCCCGCTTTGGGCGAGCCAGACGACAGCCAGGAGCAATGCGATCAGCGCGAGGAAGCCCATTACACTTTCGAAGCGCTGTTGCTTCCGCTCATCTGCCCGCTGCTCCCGTTCGTGCTTGCGCTGTTGGTGAGCGTTCCATGCCTCCAGGAACGCGGCCTTGCCGGGGCCGTCCAGATCCGTCCGCTGCAGCGCGAGCTGATAGATGTCCCGAAGATCTTGATCCCCCTGGTCTCGCTTCATCGGCCCGGCCCTTCGAGTCGGCCCATGTCTCGCGGGGCCTCTCCGGCCCGCAGACCGCGAGCCAGCTCGGCGATGATCCCTCGCTGCCGACTTCGGGCAGCCTCCCGGCGCCCGATTCGGAGCGCGAAATACCTGGATGCGGCTCCAGCGACGATCGCGCCCGACGCGGCGCCGGTGACGAGGGTCTCCAGTATGGAGATCACGAACTCACCCCCCCAATTATGCCTGTTGGTGCGGGAGTGACCGCACCCTCACCAGTAGAACACGACGCGCGGACATGCCTCCGGCCGCGCCGGTCGCTTTGCCTGAGATCCGGCGATGTTCACCCGTTCGGGTGGCGGGCGCCGGGCACGTCGGCCCGGCGCTCGATCAGCTGGTGGCGCAGGTCTAACAACTCGCCTGCAACCCTTGATTAACCTTCTCTGCGCCAAGTCAAGTGTGACCTCAGGACTCCTCGATCTTGTTGAGTAGACGCATGAGCAGGTCTGCCAGTAGGAGGACCTCGGCTGCTTCGGTGGGGTCGGTGTAGTCGACCCGTCGGTGGCTCGGCGGGTTCTTGAACAGGCCGATGGCGCCTTTGAACAGCTCCATCGTGCCGACTGCCTCGCCCCCATCGGCCGTGGTGTCGACCAGTGGACCCGCGTCCTGATCTCCCTTGCCGGGTCGGAACGCTTGCTGCATGAGGGCCGTGCCCGTGAGGGAGTTCGGGAGGCCGGCCATCGTCCGGACGCGAAGTTCGACCTCCTTCATCGCCAACAGCGCGGCGGCCTCGAAGTCGCCCCGCAGGAACTGTGGCCGTGCCTTCGCCTCCAGGACGGGAACCAGTTCGATGTCGAGCCGTTGAACTGCTCTGATCCAGAGCAGGCCTTGGTCGAGTGCGGCGTGTCCCTGGCGGCTGACGAGGAATGAGCCCGCTGAGTCCTGGGCGACGTTCCAGACCACGAGTCCGCGGTTCAGCAGCCACGACCAGGCTTCTGTCAGCGCCAGAACGGCGTCGGGCTTCTCCCGGTAGGCGGTCCGGGCCCGTTTGAGCCAGTTTTGCCAGTTCCACTCGTTGTTGTCCCGAGCGTCTTTGAGTACTCGCAGAGCAAGATCGTCGACCGGTAGGGCCATAATCTCGTCTGCTTCCAAGGTCCAGTCACCGCTGAGGGGCATACGTTCTCCTGTGTGTTGGGGTCCAGCGGCTCACGGAGTGCGGGGTCGGGGAAGTCCCAGGTCCACTGGCCGCCGGGCCGTTCGAGCAGCGTCGGCTTGCTTTGTCCGGAGGAAGGTCAGGGTCATGTTGATGCCATCGATCTCGCCGAGCCATCCCTCCGTCTGGGCTCGCTGCCGCCGCTGGAGAAGATCCTGTTCCAATTCGGCCAGCCGCGTGAGCATTTTCGGGTTGACCTGCAGCATCGGGCATCGGATGCAAGCGTGCTCGTGCTGGCAGGGTGACCCGTAGGGGCGAGCGCAGTTGCCGAGTTCGACCTTGCGCTTGTCGAAGTGTTCCTCGAACTCCGTCCATTCGTCCTGCGTGACGACGATGTACTCGCCTTCGGGACGGAGTGCTCGACGATGGTTGAGGAACTCCTGGTAGTGCTTGACGATGTCCTCGGCGAAGACCGCGACGTAACCCTGGGTGGTCTGAAGGTTCAAGTGCCCGAGCAGGGCCGCGCCGATGTGGATGGGCAGGCCGCCGTTGACGATGTCGGTCGCGAAGAGCCGGCGGAAGTCGTGCGGGGTGAACTTCGTGCCGGTGAAGGCCGGGTTCGTCTTGGCGATCTCCTCGCAGCTGCGTCCGATCATGTTGAGGACCGTGGACGGGGCGATGACTCCCCGGACGGTGCCGAGTTGTCGCTGAAAAAGGAATGGCATGGGCTCCGACCAGGTCTTTTCGTGTCCGTCGTAGCGGCTCAGGAGCGAAATCGCCTGCCCGTTGCGGGTGTGCCGGCGGATGATCTGGGCGACGGCGTGGAACAGCTCGGCGGACATGGGGATGACCCGCTCGCGTTCGGTCTTCGGCGGGGCGACGACCAGGAGGGCGATGACCTCGCCGTTGGGCCGTTCGTATTGACGGATGCTGAGGTGAGTGAGCTCGACGAGTTCCTCGACGCGGATGCCGCTGTGCCGCAGGATCTCGACGGCCGCCCATTCCCAGAACGCTGACTCCTCCGCCATGGTGACGTGGATGACTTCGCCGGTGTCGTGGTCGGTGATCCGGACGGTCGGCTCGGCCAGGATCTTTGCCCGGCGGCGGTCATCGCGGGAATTGGTGCGTGTGTAGCGGCGTCCCCGGTGTTCGAAGGACTCGCCGAGTGGGATGGGGCGGGCGGTTTCCAGGAGGTCAGCCAGGTGTTCGTGGCGGTCCTCGACGTGGCGGACGAGGACCGGAAGCAGAGGCTGGCGGATGCGCGTGCGGTCGGCCATGCGGCGGTTGACCTCGCGGCGTCGTTTGCCGAACCCCTTGAGGTCCCGGGGCAGGATCGGGCAGGGGGCCACCCATGGGGCCCACCGTTCGGGCTCGGCAACTGCCCAGCTGTGGAGATCGACGTAGAGGGCGCGGACGGGCAGCAGGATGGACGCGTGGTCCCTCCGGAGCTTGGTGCGGTCGGTCTTGCCGTTGCGGCGCCAGTACTGGATCTCGGCCCGCCACTGGTCGTAGAGCTCGTGGCTGAGGTTCAGGTCTTTCTGGTCGGGGTTGAGTTCCTCGATGACGGACCAGAAATTGCTGGCCAGGTGGCGGGCGAGTCCTTGGAGAGTGACGTAGTCCGTGTCTGTTTTGCGTCGGATCAGGTAGTCGATCAGGAGCTGGCGGATCTCGGTGTTCTTGATGCTGTAGTGGTCGACGAGTTCTTCGACGCTCCGCTGGCCGTCGTAGATGAACGTCCTCAGAGTCGGGGCAGTCCCGGGAGGAAAGTGCCCCATCCTGTGCAGGATCTCCCAGGCTCCCAGGGCCGCGAAGCGGGTGTGATCGTTGTTCGCGCCGTGGGTGAGGCCCAGGCGCTTGTTCTCCAGCGAGTAGTGCAGCAGTGCCGAGGGGGTCAGATGTTCCAGGGCTATGCCCTGCGTGGTCAGAGCGCAGGCGAGATCGAACTTTGCCCGGAGCCGGTGGCGTGCCGTCAGGTGCCGCTGTGCGTCAACCGTTTCGAAGAACTCGTCCAGGCTGGCGTCTGCCTGGACTTGGCGGAATGGTTCGGCGTAATCGGTGAACCTTTTCGCCCTGAACCCAGAGAGGGACGGCTGAATGATCCGTGCGGCGAACGCCATCCTCAGCGCGGAGGTCATGTTGCTTCTGTCGTAGCGGACCTCCTGTCGGCCCAGAATGCTGACCGGGGGCGCGTTTTCGTCGTCGAAGCCGCTGGCCTCCCAGCGTTCCTGCCAGGTGTCGCCGGGCAGTGTCGCCAGGTGCCGGAACAGCAGCCGGACGCCGGCTCGGCGCTTGGCCGGTCCGGAACGGGTCTGGGTCGGCCAGATCTCGCGGGCCAGCTGGCACAGTTCGGTGATCCCGGCTCGTGACAGGTCTCCGAACGGCACCGGGGGCTTCTCCGGCCGGGGTGCCGGAGCCGCTTTCACCGCGGCGCTGGAGAACCTTGTCGGTTCCTTCTGTCTGGGCGTCTCGTCGTAGTTCTGGCGACGGTTGCGGACTGTGTAGGCCTCGACTGCTGTGCGACTAGGCACCGAACACCGCCTTGATGTCGTCCGCGGCATAACCGGCGGCGAAGGTCCGTTGGACGCGGGGTCGGTTGTAGTGGGCCTGGAGGGCGTCGAAGAGGTCCTCGACGCGGGCGTTCAGGTAGCGGCCGGTGATCGCCAGGTCCGAATGCCGCAGGATCGCGCGGACCTGGGCGAGGGTGAGGTTGGGGTCGTTCGCCATGCGGTTCGCGGCGGTGTGGCGCAGGTCGTGCAGTGTCCAGTTCGTGCCGAGCTTCTCGTTCACGCGCTGGAAGACCCGGCGCATCGCCGAGTAGCTCAGCGGCCTGTCGGGGCCTCGCCGGGCGCGGAGGACCGGTTCGTGGGCCGGCGGGAGTCCGATCCGGTCGAGGTAGGCGGCCAGGATCGTCAGCGCCTGGGGACTCGCGGGGACGGCCTCACGGTCGTCGGTGCCCTTGGTCACCACGTAGAACAGCTGCCTGGCCCAGTCGATGTCACCGGGGGTGACGCCGAGCAGTTCGCTGGCCCGGGATCCGCTGGAGACGTAGAGCAGGACGGCTGCCCGGTCCCTGTCGCAGGTCATGGCCTCGAAGAGCTCGTCCCACATCGCGTCGGGAATCGACCTCGGGTCGGTCTGCCGGACACGCTGTCGCAGCCGGGCCCGTCGGAACTGCGGGACCTCGCCGTCCGGCGCCCGGTGGGCGAGCACTCTGCGCTGGGCGACCGCCTCGGGGACCGGGTTGACCAGCGGGCCCCGGTTGTAGTGGCGGTGGTAGGCATAGAAGCTACAGACCACGGTCAGGCAGTGGTTGATCGTCCGTGGCGCGTAGCCGGCCTTGAGGTAGGGCTTGCCCGTGCGAGGGTTCACCGATCCGGGACGCGGCGAGTCCGGATTCCGTCGGCGACGCTGCGGGTTCGGCGCCACCCGGAGCCATCCCACGAGCGCGGACGCCTCCGCCTCCGTCGCCCGGTCCCACGGGACGCCAAGGAACCACAACAACCGGAACCAGCGCTGGAGATCGTACGCGTAACTCCTGACAGTCAACGGCCGATTGTCGTCCAGAGTCAGGCCCCGGAGGTACGGAACGACAGGCTCGACGACAGCGCCGGCACCGTCCAAGACGGCGTACAGCGGTATGGATTCCAGTTCAACGACCGAGCCGACACGAGGCACATCGGCCTGGCCCTCGATCAGTTGGCGGTACAGGTCTTGCAACACACACTTCCTTGCAGGCGTAGATCATCTCGCTCCGTGATCAGAGACGATGGTGCAGTTAACACACCACGTGTTCCCGCCGGCCGCCTGGACGACGGTGCCATTGAGGGAGAGCTCGTCCATGAGGGTCCAGCGACCGCGCGGGATGAAGCGCTCCGGCTCACGGGAGTCGGCGAGGACTTCCCACCCGTCCGCCTCGTACGGACCGCACCGTGCGACCTGGATGTACTGCACCCTATGGCGCCGGAGGAGCGGGAAACTGTGGTCCTCGACGAGCCGGATGGTGTCCTCCCATTCCGAGCCGACCGTGGACGTGATCACGATCAGGTCGGAGAGATCCGGCTCCAGGCCGTAGCTGAGGGGGTCGCGCAGCATTTCGATCAAGATCAGCGTTGAATCTGCCCCCAGTCCATAAGAGAGGACGGTCATCGGTTTGACGCCGACCGCCGCGGGGGGCTGGTCGGCCCAAAGGTCGAGTTGGATCAGTTCCGGAGCCTGGGCACCCATGTGTGTAGACCTCTTGCCGAAGGTGGGTTCCGGGGGCTTTGCCCTGCCCCCGTTGCGACGTAGGTGAATCTGTGTTCTGTCCCGTGCAGATCGGGCGCGTTCTGGCGCTGCCTGCACTCCGTCAGCCGGAGCAAGCGCGAACGGTCGCCCATTGCACGGGCGTCGGGCACGGGATGCCGCCCGCGCGGGAGGCGGGCGGCATCCAGGCAGAGAACTCGGCCGTGTCAGGTGATCGGCCGCTTTGCTGCTTCGGTGCGACCGGCAGCCAGTTCCGACGGCCTCACGTCATCGGCTGGTCAGCCGTGAACCGCACGCTGCGGATCGTGGTGCCGTCCCAAGCATCTGTATTGCCGTGGGACTTGATGTCGGTTTCGAATCGGGCTTGCGCGACGGCGCGGGCCGCTGCCTCGGTCGGGGCCTTGTCTGCTGGGATCGAGTACTCCCATACCCCGTCGTCCCCGCCGTCGTCGGGGTGCTGGAACTGGATCGCCCACCATCCGGTGGAAGCGAACACGACTCCGCCGTCGAGCGTGATCTGCATCGGCACGGAGTCCTCGCCCCAGAGCCGGATGCCGATCTCGGTGAGCGAGTCCAGGTGGACGGAAACCCGCAGGACTCCGGCTTCGTCGATGTAGAAGAAGCCGGTGGCCCCTGCGATGGTGACGTTCTGGTGGCAGGGCATCTCCGGGTCGCTGTAGTCCGCGGCGGAGAAGTGGGCGTCCAGGTTCAGTTGCTGATACATGGCAGCTTCCTGCTCGCCCTCGTCATCGTCTTGGTCGTTGGCCAAGTGCTGGCGAATGGCCTCGGCGACATCGCGGGCGACGGCTTCGGCGCCGTCCTCGGTGGACGGCTCGGGGAACCGGGCGATCTCGCCGAAGCGGTCGTAGACGGCTTCCAGGCACAGGTGACTGTGGTCGTCGACGTGGAGGGTGAAGGTGTCGGTCTCGGGCGCTGCCAGGCGGCCGTTGACCCCCCAGGGGCCACGCTCGGCCGCCCAGTTGCCGCCGAGGATCCCGGCGGTGCGCTGCGCGATGGCTGCGGGAGTACGCAAGGTCTAGCTGATCCCTTCGCTTCCGGTGGGAGCTCGTGAGGGGGCGCAGTCGGCACGGGCATCTCGTTGAAGTGGAGTGCCGGGCCGAGAAGCGGACTCCGCCGCCGGGGGCCGGTCAAGGCGACAGCCCTGGCCCCCGGCAGCGGTGTTGTCAGTCGAGGACGATGAAGCTGTCGGGGTCCTCGATGGCCAGTTGGAGCAGCATGGCGTCGGGACCGCCCTTCGCCATGATCAGCATGCCGCCGAAGCGGGTCATCTGCTCCTCTGTCAGCGGGCTCTTGCCGTGCTCGGTGAGGAAGTCATCGACTGCGTCGAGCACGTCGTCGGGGTGGGTGAACTCGCCAGCCATTCCGAGCAGTCCGGCCGGTGAGCCGTCCTCCCACAACTGCGCTGAGAACGAGCGGAAGACCGGGTCGAAGACCGCCTTGAGTTCGGTGGTCTCGCTCAGCCGGATCGGCGACTTCAAGTCGTTCAATTCCACGGAGAATCCTAGTCGGTAGTGGGTTCCCGGGGCTTTGCCCTGCCCCGTCCTTACATAGGTAAATCTATCTTTCTTGGGTGGGGTGGTCAACCTGAAAAGGGGCCCTGTACTGGGCAAAAGAAACCGTTGATGATGGTCTGCGATTCCTCCCCGTCCTGTGTCCCGCAGTCGGGTGGCGGGCTTGACCAGGTGTCGTGGGTTGCCGTGGAGATCGACCCCCGGCCCCTCCCGGCGAAGAGAGATTTTGGGGGGCCGCCGGACGGAGTGCAGGGGAGGACGGTCAGCCTTTCTCCGTGACGTAGGAGCGGAGAAAGGCTGAGCAGCCGACCTTGCGCGCAGTCCGCCGCGGCCTCCCACAATCGACAGCCGGGAGGGACACCACCCGCACTCGGCCACGTGCGCCAAGCATCCGTCGGCCTGGGCCCATTGCATTGAGGGCCGTGCGGCGTCGAATATTGATCCGGCACCAAATAAGGACATTCGGTTGGCGACGGGACGATTCCCGGGCCGACGTTGATGGCGATATCTGAATCTCCCCATCAGGTGCTCGGGGCGGTCTCAGAGTTACTCGGCTGGACTGTCTAGCTAACTCACAGAATTGGCGGTCGAGGCCGCTCCGTGTCGGGAATCGGGACAGGGTTTGAGAACGGCCAGAGCCGGAAAGTGTCACTATTCGCCAGGGTGCGTCGGGGTGACAGGTTCGCAGAATGCGAATGTGTCACCTGACCGTCAAGACGTTGATGCGCAGAACAGTGCGATGACCATCAGTTGCGTACGAACCCGGCCACCTTTGCCTGCCGATCATCTGCACTGGTTCATCTGGGCCTCAGACAGTGCTGCATCCAGCTGCCCGTGAAGGGCCCCCTCAAATGAGGGGGCCCTCATTTGAGGGGCCCTCAAACCCAACAGTCGGATTCGCAACAGTTGGATTTCATGGCAACCGGTAGCGCCACGCACATCTCCATGACACGATCCACCTGGCGCGCGCTCCACCGACGTGATGCACAGAAAGGTCATGCCGAAGTGACAGAGCCAACTCCCGTCCGTACGCCATACTTTGAGCTGCGAGTGGGCACCCTGCACGTCAAGGCGGGGCGGACCGAACGCCTCCTGGCCAAGGTCGTAAACTCGGTGCTTATTGCGAGCGTTGGCTCGGCCATCACGTGGCTCGCGACGCAGAGATAGAAGTCAATCCCCCATCGCCGATGGGTGGGGCGGTCAGGGGCCCCCGTGTGGTGGGGATCGAACCCAGGCTCCGACCGTGTTCCCGGTGCCCTCCCCAGGGCGTGGTACGAGCTAGGCAGCCCTGCGCTGACCTGCGGTGGCGCAGGCGGAGGGTGTGACAGCCGGATTCCTCCGGCGCGGCTCGGACACTGAATGCGGGCGGCCTCCGCTTCACCCGAGCCCGGCGCTCACCGAACCTCCCCACTCCCTTGAGGACGTGATCAAGTGAGGCGAGGAGTAGCCCTGGTTGTTTTCAGGAAAGCCCATCAGCGTTCCGGGAGCCGTATCACACGCCGCACTGGCGGCCAACTCCGATGCGGGCAAAAGCCAGGAGGGCTCATACTCCCTTACCATGACGACCGCACAGCCGGCTCGCCGGTTCGGCCCTGACTTCGTGGCTGAACAAAGGCGCCGATACGGCCACCGCCGTCCTGAGGGCCGGCCTCTGTCCTACGACCTCGCCGTGGAGGACGAATACGAGCCCTGGCGGGTCCGGCTGGACGCACAGTTGGCGCTGCTGCCGGAGAAGGACGCCGAGACGTACGCAAGGAACCTCTGGCGGGATCAGAACTTTTGGAGCGATCACATTGAACTTGCCGCCGGCGAGGCACTGCGAGCATCAGGCCTCCGGGTGGAGTACGAACGACTCTGGGCCACACAGACGCCGGACTGGACCGTACTTGACGAAGCTGGCGAGCCGCTCGCCCTGGTCGAGGTCCTGACACACAGCCCGTCGAAGGAGATGTACGGGAGAATGCGGGCCTGGCACAACCTGGTCGAGCGCGTCAAAGAGATCCCGGTTCCGGTGGTGCTGACCGTGGCCGGCCCTCATGACCGCCCTCTGGAACCGCCGGACGCACGCACGGCGAAGAGGATCGCCCAGGAGCTGCGCCGGTTCCTGCTGTCTCCGCTGCATCGGACCGAGTTCCCGAGCCAGGGCTACACCTTCCTCCTGCAGGCGGATCGGCAGACGGGGACGACGATGCGTGCGCCGGCGATGCGCACGATCCTGGTCCCGCCCAGCAGCATGGCCGGAGTCGTCTCGGCTCAGCCACTGGTCGCGGGAATCGACGAAAAGGTGCGCAAGTACCGTGCCCTGGCTGAGGAGACCGGCCTGCCTCTGATCGTCGCCGCAGGCGCCGACAAGTTCACAGGCCTCGGCATCGAACAGCTCGACTGCCTCCTCAACGGCGAGTACACGGTGACCGTGCAGTTCAACTACGGCGACACCTTCATCCATGCCCCCATCGATCTCCAGCCCGGCAGCCCGCCCCGGTGGGCTATGCCCCCCCCCGAGCTGGCCGGCGTGCTCTGGGTGGACAACGCCCTCCCGTTCACGGCCAAATGGCGGCCGAACGCGACAGCCCTGACACCTGCACCACGCCGCCTCACAGGAACCTGGAAGCGTTGAGGCCTGCGGCGTGAAGAGCCCCGAACATGCTGATGGGATCCTGCTCGCCGTCTACAAACCGTGCCGTGATCGTCGAAACATACGAAGCCTGTTGCTTCGCCCGGCCGTTCCACCTTCATCCGCGGATCACAACAACCCGTTGGGGGAGCCATGCGCCCGAGACCAGGGAACGCGGCGGCAAAGGCAAGCAAGGCGGCATCCTGTTGGGCTGTCCAGTTTTGTGCCAGTCATCCAGCGCGCTACGGGCATGTGGCTGCAGGGGCTCTCCGATCCGCAGTGATCGAGAAGACCAAGGAGTGAGGAATCAGCTCGCTGCTGGCCGGGACCGATCGTCCACCGTCACCACTCTGCCGGTGAGCGCCGAAGGACCCGGGCTCGCCCCCTACCTGCGCCCCGTATCCGGAGCCGGCGCGCGTCCCCGCGGTCCGGACTCGGCGGGGCGGCTGGAACCCTGACCGCGGTCTCCGCGCCGGCGACGTGGCTCCGTCGGCTCGGAGACGAACCGGAGCGTCATCACCGTGTCGGGCCCCAGCCGGATGGACAACGGAGCGGCAGGTGGTTGACGGTCTCGACACATCTGCGTTCACCTCGATAGAGGGTCTGTCCCGTGCTCATCCCTTCGGCCTCGCCGAGGGCCGACTCGGCCATCCGGATCAGAACCTGGGTGACCACGGCGTGCCCGACCCTGTCGGAGGGCAGTCTGTGCCCGGCGCCCGACACGGGCTCGTGGAGGCGCGCGTTCGGCAATTGCTGGGCGAGTTCACGAGTCTGGGACAGGGGTATCCAGTCATCGGATTCACCCGTGATGATCTCGACCCGGTCACCGAGGTCCTCAAGAGCGTGGAGTCGCTCCGCCGTGGTGTAGGAGCGCAGCGACTTCCACAACCGTGCGACTTGCTCCGTGGGCGTACGACGGATTGCCTGCCAGCTGGGAGGCGGGACGTCGTCACGGTGCTGAGCATCGTGGCGAAGTACCCACGGATGACGGCTCGGCAGTCGACGGCGTACGACATCGGCGGCCGGGGGCAGCCAGCAGACGGGATACGAGTAACTCGCACGGGCAGCTGCCTTGGCCCAGTGGAGCGGGTGATTGCCCGGTAGCAGCTGAGCCTTGCTGCATGCTGTCGAGATCAGCGCTACCCGAGGACGGCGGCTCTTGATGACCAGCGGCTGACGGACGGCCATGGCGAGTGTGGCCATCCCGCCCATGCTGTGTCCGGCAAGGACGACCGGACCGTGAGGGGACGTAGTGCTGATGACGCTGGCGAGGTCGGCGCCGAGGCGGTCGATGGTGGGGGCGGTTTCACCGCCTGTGGAGTGGCCGTGGGCCCGCTGGTCGTAGCGGACCACCCGGAGGCCGCGAGCGGACAACTGGCGGGCCTGAATTCTCCAAGCGTCCGCGGTCACCATGAACCCGTGGCTGAGCATCACCGTCACTTCGGCTCGCGGGGGACCATCGGTGTACACCGTCAGCCGGGCGCTGTCGTCGGTCACCACGGTAGACCGCTCCGTGCGGGACAACGTAGCCGCCCTCACAACGCGATCCGGAGCTCGATCTCGTCGGCCAGGTCCAGGCCGGCGTTCGGCAGCAAGCCAAGCAGCGCCATGTTGCGCACATACGAGGTCTGGGGCAGGACCGGGCCGCCGAGGTGCTCGACGATGAGCAGCATCCGCCAGTTCGCCCACAGCGACCTGACGGCGAGAAACTTGTATCCCGCGTCGCGGGCGAGGTCGGCGACGACGTCGGCCAGTCGCGTGCCGAGCCCACGCGACTGGTAGGCGTCCGGAGGTTCGTCGGCGACCAGCATCGCCACGTCGCATGCCTCCGGTGCATTGGAGACCTCTACCATGGATGCCATGGCCACGACGTGATCGGGCCGGTTCTCCGGGGTCACGAGGAGCACGCGACTCCGCGGGCTGCCCGCCATGTGCTGCCACTTGGAGATGGACAACCTGGGACGGTGAGCCCTGTAATGACCGGCGAGGCTGACCGCACTACAACGGGCGTGCAGGTCCTCCACGAGCCGGTAGTCCTCGATGGTCGCCAAGCGGGTGCACGCGATCGTGCCGTCCTCCAGAACGAAGGCGGTGTCGCGTCTTACAGCGATGAGGAGCGCAGGCACAGGATCTCCAATTCGGCGTTGGGTACCTTCATGAGCAGTCGGCTGTGTCGCGCGATATCAGCCCCCGAGATGACGCCTCCCGCCGCGAACACGGCCTGGCTGCGAAATTCTCCGAGCCGGTGCGCCATGTCCTCGCCGGCTGCTGCCCCGGTGGTGGCGGAAGACGATGACCGGTGCGTGAGGCCGCCGATCTCTATGCCGACCGTCCTGGTTGGTTCCGGCACGATGGGCAGCAGCGGCCTGGCGGATGCTCTTGGGCATGGGCCTACGCCGCCACGCGGATGAGAGCGTCGACGGTCGGCCCGCTCGTGCGCTCGACTCGGGCATGCAGCCTCCGCAGGATGGACAGCATCCGTTGATTGCCGCTTCCTGTCATGGCTGTGATCGCTCGGCAGTCGAGGGTGTAGGTGCGGGCTAGGTTCACCATGTAGCCCGTGAGAGCCGTGCCCAGTCCTTGTCCCTGCCAGGAGTCCTCGACGAGGATGCCGAGTTCTCGGACATGCGGGGCCGATGTGCGCAGCAGGTGGGTGACGGCGATGACGCGGGACGGGTCATGGAGCGGGGTGGTGATCAAGGTGGTGCCGTTCGCCCGGTCGCAGAGGTGCCACCACTCGCGGGTCGTCACGGCCCGTCGAGCGGCATGGTAGCGGGCATAGCGGGAATCCAGCGAGCACCTGGCATGCATCTCGTTGACCTTGTCGAGGTCGTCTGCCAACGCCGGCCGGGACAGCGTTACCCGACTTGTGCGCGTGACGATCTGGAGCATCGGAGGGTCGAGCAGCAGGCAGGAAGTCGGAAGCTGCGGCACAGGGGGCAAGGGGTCTTGGAGGTTCCCAACGCCGATGTCATCCAGCGAGGGCGTCCTCTGAGCGTTCTCGCCGTGTCTCATGCTGTGTCATCCGACAGTGGAGGCATGCCGATGCGGCATGCGGGCGGGTCGGGGGCGACGAGGGGCATGGTGCGGAACTCCTGGAGGTGGTAGCCGACGTTGACGTTGGGCGGCGCGACCATGCGATTGCCGACCTGTTGTGCCCACCGGAAGCGCACGGTGCAGGGCTGCGGAGGCTGTCTTCGGCAATCCGTGCCGGGGAGCCTTGGAAGGCCTTGGTCTCGTGCGGGTGCCATCCGGTAAGCCCGACGAGCTGTGTTCACTGGGAGGGGCTCGCTTGTCTGCTGACGAACTGTTGTGCTCGATCGTCACAGCCTCAAAGTCGCTGCTGATCTGGGTAGTTGGCGTGACGGAGGTCACTGGGGCTCCAGGGCTCGGTAGGAAAGGATGGCGACGGCCGCCGCCATTGCGACGACAAGAACCAACGCGGCGGGCAGGCTGGTGATCGAGGCGAGCGCGCCGATGGCGGCGGGGCCGGTGAGCAGGCCGACGTAGCCGGTCGCGGCGACCGTGCCGACGGCCCGCGGCCCTCCTCGTCCGGCAGCTGTGATCAGGGACGGCATCGCGGTGGACAGGCCCGCGCCGAGCGCCATCCAGCCGACCAGGGCGGCTTGGGAGCTGCCGACGGCTAGCGCAGTGCCGAGTCCACCAGCGGCAAGAGCGGCGCCGACTCGCACCAGCGCGGGCGCTCCGTATCGGGTGGCCAACCGGTCACCCACGAGCCGGCCTGCGGCCATGGCCGCGCTGTAGAGGGCATAAGCGATCGCGGCCGTCGCTTCGGAGGTACGCAGGGAGTGCAAGTGCGCCGCCGACCAGTCCGCGGCAGCGCCCTCGGCCCACAGGCACGCAGCGGCGAGAGCGCCGAGGAGCCACACAGTGGAACGGGAAAGCATCGGCGTCACGGACTCGCCTATGGCTGGGACGGTGCTCTCGGGCGCGCGGTTGAGAGATGCCGCCCCGCGGATAGCCGGGGAGGCCGCGAGGGCGACGAGGACGGTGATTGCGCCGACAACCGCGAACAGCGTGTCGTGTGACAACCAGGCAGTGACCGCCGCGAGCAGGGCGCCACACAGTCCGCCGATCGAATATGCCGCATGCAGCGAGGACATGATCCGCCGCTGAACGGAGAGCTCGCAGTTGACCGCCGCAGCGTTGGCACCAACATCCAGCAGCCCGTGGGCGGCCCCCCAGAACACGGCCCCAAGAATCAGGGTCGGCAGTGTCCGGCACTGTCCGAGCAACGCCAAGATGATCCCGAAGACGACCATGGGCGCGATCAGAAGGCAGGAAGCACCATGGCGGTGAGCGATCCGCCCGCCGGCTTGAACTCCGGCGACCATGCCGACAGCGGCACCGAGCAGAACAAGAGACAGTTGCCCCGGCCCGAGATGAGCCGCGGCCTGGACCGCGGGCATTCGCGCTCCCCACACCGCCATGACCATGCCCGGGACGGCGAAGAACACCAGCAGCAACCGTCGGTCGGCTCCTGGGGGAGTGGTCCGCTCGGCCAGCGCGATCGTAGTCATGCGCCCTCCCCCGGGGCCCGGGCCACCTGGAAGGTGAGCCGGGTCCCGTCGCCCTTAGAGCGAGACAGCCAACCGAAGTCTGCGGTCGTCACCTGCCCTTCCACTCCGCTGTTGACCAGCACCCGCGACTGCCGGAGGACCTGTACGCGCACACCGCCGCATGCATCGAGCTCCACCGGACCACCGGCGAGGCACTCGTGGCGAGAGAAAGGGATGAGCAACAGCACAAGAACTCCACGGTGGACGACAGTTGGTAGGAAACGGCGCGGGTGGCCGGGCACACCGGCAGGCAGCCGACCTGCCGGTACGGGCCCCGGCTACGCCGCAGTGGTCTCGGCGGCCGGGCCCGCGCCCGGCGCGGTCGTCTCGTCGACGACCTCCTCCAGCAGTGCCAGCGGGACGGGCACGAGTGGTAGCACGCCCGTGTGCAGTACTTGGCCGGGCGCCTTCAGCAGCACCATCGGGGTGTGGCGGGGCCGGGTGTCGAGGTAGCCGCGTTTGTTGTCGTACGCGATCCGCTCCTTCACCAGCGTGATGTCGGCGTCGGCGGGGACCGCTGGATGTACACCGGCTGCGGCAACCAGTTCACGGTGCAGGCTGACCAGGTCCGTCTGTGCGTGGCCCAGGCGGCGGGAGACCTCGGCGGCAACGATCATGCCGACGGCCACGCCCGCGCCGTGTGCGACCGCGCCGCGCGAAGCGTGCTCGATGGCGTGCCCCGTGGTGTGGCCGTATTCCAGCACCAGCCCGGAGCGCCGCTCGTGCATGTCGGCTGCGGTGACCAGGGCTTTGGCGGCCAGGCTCTCGAAGATGATCCACTGAAGGGTTTCGTCGTCGTAGGCAGCGTCGGCACGCAGCGAGCCCCCGAGCCGGTCAAGCATGGAGGGCCGGATGGCGAGAGCGTTCTTGATGACCTCCCCCATGCCGCTGCGAACCTCGCGGGCCGGTAGCGTGCGCAGCATCGCTGTGTCCGCGAGGACCTCGACGGGGGCGTGAAAGGTTCCGATCATGTTCTTGCCGGTGGTGGCATTGACGGCTTGCTTCAGTGACAGGACCGAGTCGAGCATGGCCAGCACGGTGGTGGGCACGTGGACGAGGCGGACGCCGCGGAACAGCAGCGCTGCCAGGAGTCCGGCGATGTTGCCGGTAACGCCGCCGCCGAGCGCGAGAACGACTGCACGGCGGTCGATGCCCTGCTCCAAGGCCTGGTGGGCGAGCGCTTCGACGGTGGAGAGGCTTTTGTGCGGCTCGCCAACCTTGTGGATGAGCAGGTGGGCCGGTGCGACCTGCTTGTCGATACGGGCGGTCAGGTCGTGGCCGTAGAGTCCGGCTACCGTGGTGTCCGCCACAACCAGGTAACTGCTGGCATCGTGTGAGGCGAGTCGCGCGAGGATGTCCTCGGTGCAGTCGGTTCCGAGGCGGTAGCCGAACGCTACGTTTTCCATCGCTATGAGCGTGAATTCCATGCTTTCCGGTTCCTCCGGCAGTTTGAAGACCTGGCGTGTGGCGTGGTGCTGTTCTCGGTGTGGGGGACGTGGGTCGGACGACCGGCGAGGCCTTGAACGGGCACGAGCCCTTGCCGTCGTTGTTCCGGCCGGACTAGCGCGCCGGTCCTCGACGCCGATGTCATCTGTGAGGCTGAGGTGAACTGAGCGTTCTCGCGGTGTTTGACGCCATGTCGTCCGCCGGTGGGCTCACGGCCGTGTCACTTTCCTAGCTCCGGCGTAAGGGCGCGAGCCGCTGACTTGGGCGTTCTCGGAACGTGCCATCCGTGTGACACGGAGGCTGAAGAAGAGGCACAGAGCTTGAGACCTACGGTTCTTGTTGGTTCCGCGTCGGACTACCCGCTGGAATCGCTTGACCAGCAGGTCTCGTGGTCGTCCCCCTCGGAGCCCACTTCCTCCCGCGGTGCTGCACCTGGCTCGGCAGGGCTCGCTTCACCTTCGGATTCCCATCTCCGTGTCCTGTTTGGCTACGCGGTGGACATCGCCGACGGGAAATGGACACGGGATCCGGGATCCCATCTCGTGTACATTCAGGGGTCGGGCGCCGAGGCCAGGTTCCTGAGCTGCATGTCGGTTTCATACTTCCGAACGCCGGCGGTTATCGGCGGGGCGGCGCTACCCGCACCATGGCCCGGCCTACCTCACCCTGAGATAGGCCCCGTACACCCATCCCCACGTGCCTGCGTGGGCCCCGCTGAGGACCTTGCCGTAGAACCACTTGTGGTTGTTCTTGCTGCAAGACGGGTCGAAGCGGGTTCCCTTCTTCAGGAGCCCCTTGGAGTAGTAGGACGTTGACGGCCCGTTGCGGAGATTGACGAGGGTCGTGGCCTTGGACACGGGAGTGTATCCGGGGTGGGAGTCGCAAGCCGATGAACCGACCGCGGATGCGGGCGACGCGGCGACGACGGCTCCACCGAATATCAACGTGGAAGAGACGGTCAGGGCCGAAGCACGCGATTTCAACTTCATGGCCAAGTTCCTTACGTGAGTGGTTCCAGGTGGTTCAGGACGAAGACCGGCTTGTTTATCCGGTCACGGTGAGTGCGCTGCTGCTGCCGAGCTCGTGATCGCTGCGTGATTTCGGACTAGGCGTATTCACGCCTCGGGCCCCGCGGGCCCTGGCACGCAGTAGCCGCCGCACTCTGCAGCCGAGACCGAGCCCCTTGCTGCCCCCAGCCCCTCTCGGCGAACCTGTGCCGACACCGGTGGGAGGGCAGCACGGACGCCGTGATCGGGGGGGACTCCCGAGTGCCGTGTCGGATCCGGCACCGCCCCGAAATTGGGATCGGGATTCCGACACACGGCCGCGGAAACTACATCTCGTCTTCCTCGCGTCGCTCAGCCGGCCAGCTGGTAGAGCATGTCGCTGCGGATCCAACCGGTGACCCCCTTGGCCAGGCCCCCCTTCGAACGCTTGGTCAACTTGGTGTAATACCAGTTCCCCTCGCCGCAGTAGACGCGCAGGCGGTCGCCGTCGTAGAGCCGTCCCTTCGCCGTGTAGCCGGTGCTCGGGCCGGTCCTGTAGTTGACGCCGTCTCCGTCCACCGTCCCGGTGAAGTCGGTCAGGTTGTACGTGCACTTGGGGGAACTGGCCGCGGATGCGGTCGGCGCCAGCGCTATCGCGCCCCCGGCGAGGAGCGCGGTGGACAGGGTCATGGCGGCGGTTCGGCGGAGCACAGTCATGGGCGAGGACTCCCTCTTTTGATGCGTACGACCTCAGGTCGCGCGAGACGACCAGTCATCAACAGGTGTTTATATTAGGTCGCCGCTCGTTCGAAGGGATGGGATTCCTGTGAGTTAGGTCTATCAACATGTGTGCATGCATGTGACGTCGTGGAGGCTGCAACCCTGGAGGCAGGCATTGAAGGGCGCCGCGTCGGCGTCTCGGGGGACGGCCACGATCGCGCGCTTCTGTGACGCTCAGCCACACAGCCATGCAAGCGGCACGAATGGCGCAGGCCAGCGGTTGAGTCCTCTAACTTGGTCAGCGCGGCAGACGAGCCGAGTGGACGGCCGCGTCGGGCCAATGCGTCCCGCCGAGGAACGTCCGGACTCCGCAGCGCAGGGTGGTGGCTAACGGTCACCCGGGGTGACCCGCGGGACGGTGCCACAGAAAACAGACCGCCGGGGATCTTGGTCCTCGGTAAGGGCGAAACGGTGGTGTAAGAGACCACCGGTGCCCAGGGGACCTGGGCAGCTAGGTAAACCCCACCCGGAGCAAGGTCAAGAGGGGACACTCCGGTGTCCCTGCGCGGACGTTCGAGGGCTGCCCGCCCGAGTCCGCAGGTAGACCGCACGAGGCCGACGGCAACGTCGATCCTAGATGGATGGCCGTCTGCCAGGCCGCCGCGAGGCGACTGGGCGACAGAATCCGGCGTACAGCTCGACTCGTCTGCCGCTCCTTACGTGTGGACGCTACCCATGTCCATGATCCTTGCCAGGGCATGGGCGAGGACATGCACTATCGCTGATGCCGCGGGCCCGCCGAGGTTGGACGAGGCTGTAACCTCTGGTCTTCCTGGGCTCGCCTGCTTCGCTCCTCAGCGCGCCGCCCGCGGCCTTGAGGAGCGGGGCGTGCCGGCTGGACTGTGCGCTCTCCGGCTACCTCAGGGCGAGCGAGCCTGGAGACGGCTCGCTCATAGGCTTCAGCCTGGTAGCGCGGGCCGACCGCGAGGACCTGTAGTCGTGGCCGCCGGTCGCGATCTGCGGGGTCAGGCAGGGGGTCGAGGAATCGATACACGATGCGATAGCGCGGGGCCTGGCGGTTGAGCCGCTTCCCTTCGTCATACTCCTGCTCGTCGAAGTACAGCTTCCAGCAGTCCCTCAGTTCCATCGGCCAAGCGTCGGACATGCGTTCCAAGCGGGTGCCCTTGGCTTCACCGCTGGTCAGCTGCGCGATGCGGATAAGCGCCAGCTTCTGTAACTGGAGGCTCTTCAGTTGCAGGATGTCAGCGCCGACCTGCGGTAGGTGGTCTCCGCGGAAGGGGTCGGACGCCGCCATGAGTTCTCCGTCCTGCTGTCATCAGTCCTCACGCGCGGACGCGCCGCCGGCTTGGAGGAGATCGTCGGCGTGGTCAGGCTGCGCCTCGGCGACCAACCGGGCCAGAGCCGCGGTGTCCAGCCCCGCTCCAGGAGCGGGGGCATCGGCCACACGATTCGCTGCGAGATCACTGATGTCGAGGTCCTCGGCACGTTCCAATTCCCGGCAAAGGCTCATGAAAAGGTCGTAGGGCAGGATGACGGCCTCCGGCTCGCCCCCTTCCCGCTCGCCGACCAGCAGGGGGAGGGCTCGCTCGCCGCCTTCACGGAACCCCGCCAGGACCGTCCGGAGAGTGGCGGCAACCCTGGCGGCGGAGTGAACTTCCTGGTGCTCGCTCATGTGTTTCACCCTAGCGACGGGCGATGCCGGTCGGCGCTTCGTTTTCTGCCGCCAGCCCATCCGGCTCTTCCTGCACGTACGCCCCTTGCGCTGAGATGGGCTCTCGTCACGATCCGAGCATCATGGCCATGGGCTCCGATAGGTGGCTCAATTTGGCGCTCAGCTTGGAAGCCGCTGTTTTGGTGGCCTCGATCACCGATTCCGGCGCCTCAGGCATGACCGTGGCGGGCTTGAGCAGGAGGACAGCTCCCATGATCGCCTCACCCCAGACGATGGGGGCCGCGCATGAATTCCACAGGGGCATGCACTCTTCGTAGCCGAGGGCGTAACCGCGGTCGCGGACCTCTTCGAGCGAGGCGAGGAGCTCCTTGTCGTCACGGTAGACGCCCGGGCCAGCTTCGGCCGGAATCGGTTCGGCCAGAACCAGTTCCTGGAGGGGCGCAGGGAGGTAGGCGAGGATGGTCCGGCCGCTGGCTCCGGTGCGGAGCGAGCGAGTGATGGACAGGATGTCGAGGGCGGTCATCCCGAGTTCCACCAGGTCCGAATCACCCACGGCCATGTCTATGCACTGACGCTGGGCGCCCCCGAAGGGGGCCATCATGTACTGGAAGATCAGGCCGCCGCCGGTCGCCTCACGCAGCTCTTCCAGGATGGCGTGCGTGCTTTCGTCCTTGGCCGGGGCGTGGGCGAGCGCGTGCATGCCGACATGCGCAGCGGTAACACCGAGTCGGTACTTGCCGTGGCCAACGCGCTCGAAAAAGCCGCTATAAACGCCGGACTGCAGGATGCGGGAGGTAGTGGAGTCGTCCAGGCTGGCCGCCTTGGCTATCTCACCTGTGCCGTGCACCTCGCCTCCAAGCTGAGCGAAGGCCTTCTGGACGCGGATGAATCGGTCGACGAGCCGTGATCCCGTCTCTGAGGTGTTCGAGATTTCGTTGCCGGTCATGCAGCCGCTACCTCCCGCCGGGTGGGCCCCTCCCCGCCGGAGAGCGGCCCACCAAGTCCCTTATATGGATGACTAGTTGAACGAGTCTCGCGTCGCACTCTCGTTCCAGCCGAGGGTAACCTGACGGTAACTTGAGATTCTGACTACCCGGCGGTATCCAGACAGAGCTTCCCGGTGTGCGTGCGAGCGGCCAGAGCAGCGTGGGCAGCACCTGCCTCGCTCAACGGATAGACCTGGCCGAGGACCGGGCGCAGCGAGCCGGTGCGCACGGCGTCGAACAGAGCGTTCATGCTGGTGGGCAGGGCGTTCCGATCGCCGTACAACAACGGCAGCCAGAATCCAGAGACGGTGATCGAGCGCTCCATCAGGACCTTGGTCGACACGTCCGTCGTCTCGCCCGACGCATATCCGTACACGGCAAGCCGTCCGCGGGGGGCTAGGGCGGCGACGATTGAGTCGAAGGTCGTTCCGCCGGTCATCTCCAGCGCGACCTGGACCGCGCCGCCCGCCACCTCCTTGATCTCCTCGGTAAGGTTCTCGCTGGTGGAGTCGACAACGGCGTCCGCGCCGAGGTCTTCGGCGAGTTGGCGCTTCTCCTTGGTGCTCGCCAATGCGATCACCTTCGCTCCCATGCCCTTGGCCAACTGGACGGCTATGGAGCCCAAACCGCCCGCGGCGGCCGGAATCACCACGGTCTGACCCTCCTGGACACCGGCGACGGTGTGGAGCAGGTGGTAGGCCGAGTTGCCCTGGAGGCACAGTGCCAGAGCCTGCTCATCGCTCACGTCGTCGGGCACTTCCCAGGAAGTTCGGCGGTGGACGTGGGCCTGCTCGGCGTAGCCGCCGCCCTGGGTGAGCCCGACGAAGCGCTTGCCTTCCGCCGTGCGGCCGACCACTTCGTTGCCGGGAATGTAGGGCAGCGTCACCGGGGCGAGATAGGTGTCTCCCCGTACGTGCATGTCCGCGTAGTTCACCCCTGCACGACTCACCTGCAACAGGTGATGGGCGCCCCGCGGTTCAAGGTTCGGGACCTCGACCACCTGTAGCACCTCCGGGCCACCGAACTGGTCCATCCTGATGGCGCGCACGTTTCTCCCTGCGGTTGTGGGTCTGGGTATGCCTTCCTCGCCAGGCTATTCGATGGAGTTGCCGCCTCCGCAAAGGGCTCGCAAATCCCCTTCGCTTCTCATGTGGTGAGAAATGAAACCGCATTATCACCACATGACATGTGTTCTAAAGGCCCGTTTCTCACTACGTGAGAAACGCAGCATCGTAGGCGACTCTCTGTGTTTCGTCGTTGACGTAGACATATTTGCAAGGGTAGGAATCGAGACGCGGGGAGGGTGATCCTCCGCATCGGCTGGGATCCGGTGCCGTGACCGGCAGCTGACCTCCAGCCGAGCGAGGTTTCGCCCAGCACTGGCAGGGAGAAGAGACGCGTGTACTTATCGGGGAAGAGCCGCAGTCGCGCTGCACAGAAGGTGAACAAAATAGACCGCGGGGGCGATAGCAATGACGGTGCCGGGCGGGAGCCGGCAGGGAAAACGGAACGGAGTACTGGAGGGGGATCCGCAAGGTGCGGAATCCTCCCTGGATAGTTCTCACGAATTCGCAGACCTTGCCGGAAATGGTGAGGTCCGTCGTAAAGGCAAACAGGGTGACGGCCTCGTTAAGGGCGGCGGGGAGAGTGGGCGCGATGCTCCGAGCGGGGTATGGCTCTCCGCTAAGGACGGAACCGTACTCTTCCATCCGGTCTCCGCAGGCACGGAGGGGCTCCAACACTGGTCGGCGCCGGAGGTCAGCTCCGTGGAAGAAGCGGACGAGATGACACTCGATGCAGCATGCCGGCTGATGCCTCTGCTTCCGCGTGAACTGATCGCGGAGTACCTTGAGTTGGGCCCGTATCGCGATGGCGACGACGGTTCTTACTTCGATGTCTGAGTGCGGGGCCGTCCCTCCGGGAACGGCCTAACTCCTACGCCTTACCGCTTTCCAGGCGCCCGAGCTGCGCGATCATCGACAGGACGGCTTCCCTGCTCGACGGCAGCAATTCGCGGCACTGCCGCGCGATCTCGCACACGCCCTCGCCCTGGAGCGCTTGGAGAACGTCGGGCTGGCCAAGGACGCGGGTGGCCGAAGCGATCTGCTCGTCATTGAGCCCAGCTGCCGCTTCGATAATGCCAACCGTACGGGGGAGAGTGTCGAGCAGTGAGGGGTTGCCGACGAGGCTGCTGAGGGCCTCACGCTGCTCGGGCGTCAAGGCGGTCACCTGCAGGGCGATGTCCCGGACGTCTGTGTCACGCAGAATGTCGAGTGTCTGTAGCCGCCCGAGGAGGTCCGTGATCGTCTCCTGGCTGGCGTCACCTTCCATGTTCTGCAGCCGGATCTGCGTGATACCCAGGCGGCGTAGCTCCTTCAGGAGAGCCAGTTGCGCCTGCGTGTCGTCCTCGAAGGCCACCTCGTCGTCGACGAAGTAGGAGATGCGCCGGTTGAAGAACGCCTTGAAGGCCTTCAGGTGCTTCAGGGTTACGTTGGTTCCCGGCTTGCCGGTTCCCAGCTCCCAGAGGTACGCGCCCGAGACTGCGACTCCGGTCTCGTCGGAGATCTGCTTTGCCAGCGCTTCCCAGGACGGCGGCTTCCCGCCTTTGGGCGCGCGTGCTTCACGGAGCCTTGACAGTTTCTCCGCGAGCGTGCGCGGCGGCTCGCTGGCGCCGTCACCGCCGGTTCCTGGCATCGTCGGCCCCTCCCCCTTCCCCCTGTGTGGCTTGATCATTATGCGGGAGATGCGCGAACCCTGTCGCCACCCACGCACGTGAATATCACTTCGCAGGCAGGTGGCGTCAAGCACCCTTGCGGTGCAGCTCCGCGCCTGCAGATAGGTCCAGTCCACTCATGCTGATCCTGCTTCCTATGAGCCTCTCACAAGGTGAGAAGCCGTGGGCTGACCTTGCCCTTTCCTCTACGGGTGTTTATTTGAATCTAGCACATATAGGGCTAATGCATAGCTCGCGCATCCGGCGCCGAGGGGCCTGGGTGGCGGGGTGTCCTCGCGTCCCGCGCGCCCGGCCGCTGGGTGCTCCCGCGTCTCGTTCCTGCAAATCTCTTCATGTGTTTATGAGAGGGGGTCGACCTGCCGGGGGTTGACGGCTATGGTCGCGACCTGTCATCTACGCGCGTTTATGGATGCGAGCTGAGGTGCCCGCATGCCGCCAATCGCCATGCGAGCGGGGCTGTGGCGTGCTCTGAGGACGACTCCTCATCCATGAATGCCGCCCGAGCAGCAGTGAGGGGACCACCTTGATAGTCCTGAACCGTCGCAGGATCGCGGCAGGAGCAGTCGGCCTCGCGCTCGCCGGTGGGGCCCTGGCCGCTGCGCCACCAGCGCAGGCCTACGACACCGGGACCATGAAGGTGTCGCGCAACGCCGTGAAGTTCCACAAGAACCCGAGCAAGGGCAGCACGGTCGTCGGCATCGGATACAAGGGCGACAAGGTCCGGGTCGACTTGTTCGCATACAAGGTCAAGGAGAAGACCCGGTACTCGCGCGGGACCGTGACACGTCGCTCGGACGGCAAGCGCGTGCGCGGGTACGCGATCTACTACTGCGTCAACCCCTACGAGGTCCCCCCGCCCCCGGCTTACCCAAAGCGCCCGTAGACCACCCGTGGCGCCGCCCGCCCAGATCGGTGCACCGCTGGGCGTGGACTGGACCCGCCGGCCGCACAGACCAGTCGAGGACCCCACCCCCCGTAAGGTCCTCGACTCCCTAGAGGGGCGCCACTGCAGGCTGCGGTGGCGCCCCTCTGCCGTCCAGCTCATTGCCTGGCCTCGACCTCGCGGTACCCGGCGCCCGTTATGCGCCCGTCGAGCCGAACCGCGGACGGCCCCACCAAACCAGTACAGCCGCTGAGCAGCTTCGTTCCCCCTTTCGGAGAGATCCGTGGACATCCTTCGACACCGGCGCACCACTCGCTTGATGGCCTTCTCACGACTCCGGCAGCGGCGGCCCCAGCTCTTTCGCGAACTGCCCGGCGTCCCCCTGCAGGCGCTGTCCGATCACCGGGAGCAGGTGCCGTCAGCGAGTGGAGTGTCGGGATCCCCAGGGGGTCGCCTGTGCAGTGCCCGGCTGCGGTGACCGCCCCGGACCTGCAGTCGGGATTCCCGGCAGTCAGTCGCCTGTGCGCGACCTGGCCGAAGCCGATCACCGAGGTGAGCTGGGGGTCTCCGCTCCAACGCCCCTTGTTCCTGAGGGAGTTCAACCGCGTGCGAGTTCCGCTCGCGACGACGGGAGCTGACCGGCCGCCCCATTCCGGTTCCCGCCCCGGTGCCGAGAGGCGCCGCAGCCCTTCGGCTCCAGGAGTTTCCGTGCTCGCCACAGCCTCATCCCCCCCAGACACTGAACGCCCCACCCCTGTCCCCGGCGCCGAAGCGGTGGCCACCGGTCATCTGGGCGCTGCTCATCGGGACGTTCGCCGTGCGTGCCCCAGGATTCGTCTACCCGTACTTGCCCTACCGCCTGGATGAACTGCACCTGGACACGGTGGCTGCGAGCACTGTCCTGGCGCTCTGGGGCGCCGGCTGGTTCACCGGCCAACTGCTGTGCGGCTGGCTGGCCGACCGGATCGGCCGCCGGACTACCCTCGCGAGCGCCATGACGGTGGCCGCGGCGGGCTTCCCCCTCCTCGCCGCACCCCGAAGCCCTCGGAATCCCGGCTGCCGTCTCCGGTCTCGTCTACGACGCGCCACGCCCGATCGTGTCTGCCCTCGTCGCCGACACCGTCCCGGACGAACCGGGTCGCGCACGCATCACCGGCTGGCGGCACTTCGCCGTCAACCTGGGCGCCGCCACCACCGGGCTTGTCGGCGGAGCCCTCGTGTGCGGAGCAATGCTCAAGATCTTGGATCGGACTCGGGAGGGGTGCCTCGCGGAACGCGAAGGGCGTACCTTCCTGAGTGATCGACTTCTGGTCATCGAGTAGGCCCGCGTTGCAGCGCGGGTCGGGAAGGCACGCCCGTGCTGAGCGTAGTCAACGAGGACGGGCACCACCCAGAGCGGCTCCCTGATAGACGACAACGTCCGTGAGGGTGCCCGTCGGATGCTCGCTGCGGCCCTGGAAGCCGAAGTCAACCAGTACATAGCCGAGTTGGCTGGCGCGCGGGACGAGGCCGGTCGCCGTCTGGTGGTCCGCAACGGCCACCACCGCCGCCGGGTCGATTGCGGTGAAGGCGCCGCGGGTGAACGACACGCGGGTCGATGCCGAGACGGGCGAGACCCGCACCCTGGCGGCATGGGCAGACGGACGCCCGTTCGTCTGGGTCGACGACGAGATTACCGACGCCGATCGGGACTGGGTGTCCACCCACCACCCCGCCCCGGCCCTCCTCCACCGCATCGCCTCGTCCCGCGGCCTCACTGCCGAAGACTTCGCAGTCCTCGATCAATGGCTGCGGGCCACTTGAGGCTCTTCGCAGTGATCCACGAATTGACAATTGCTTGCCCACTGGTCGAACTCGTCGGCCGGCTCCGGCTGCTGGTCCCGGGCGGCCTATCGCAGCAATCTTTTCAGGGCTGTTGTCCCCGATATGTTCTGCCTCCTCGCCGCGGCAACCGAGCCGGGGTGTCCTCGGGTTTCGCGATCGTCTCGGCGGCCAGGTGGAGTTCCGCCCGCACTGTCGCGGACGACAGGTCGAGGGACAGTGCCCCGCCGCACTTACTCAGCCAGTCGGTGAGCGTACTCCGGCTCAGGCCTAGCTCGGAGGCAGCGGGTGCCGTGCGGCCACGGCGTTGGAGCCAACATCGAAGGGCGATACGCAGCGGCTTGTCCAGAGGTCTGAGGAGGGTGGAGGCCCAGCGGTGGGCGTCGTCGGGGCCGAGCAGATCGGTGGGCAGAGGGGGGTCGGGGCCAAGACGTGCGGATGTGCTGACTCGTTGGGAAGGAGCCGGGGCTCGCAAAGCGAGCAGGAGTTGTGCCTGCACGGTGGGGTTGTCCAGTTCGGCGGCCAGGAGAGTGCCGATCCAGCGCAGGCGTGCCCGAACCGTGCCTTCGGACACGTCGAGCACTGCTGCGGCGGCCTGAGCGGACCCCGACCGCAGGTATGCCTCCAGCGTCCGGTGCTGCTCGCGGTTGAGGGGCTTGAGGATTGCAGCGGACCAAAGGGCGAGTCGATCGGCGGGTACGACGCGGAGCAGCCCGTGCGACCCCAGGAAGGTCGCGGACGCCAGGCAGCCGGACGTTGCGCCGTGCCGCGCGGTGCCTGCCTCGGCCCACGCCGTGGCGACCATGTCCAGCGGCAACGGGTCTGAGACGCCGCCGGCCAGTTGATGTCGGTCTGCGATGCGCGCGACGACGGGGCGTGCCACGTGGCGGTCATGGTCGAGGCCGTGGAGCGCGACGACCACCAACTCGTTTCCCTCCATACACACCAGCATGCGGGGGGCTTTGGGAGACACGCTGGGCTGCGCTGCTCGCCAATGAGCCTGGTAGGCGGCATGCACCAACTGACCGGCCAGCCGGAACACCGTGGCGTGGGTGGCAGCGGTGCCCAGCACGTCGGTTGCCAGGTGAGACTGGCCGCTCAGCAGGAGATGCAAAACGGCGGTGTGCAGTCTCTGCTCAGCGTGGTGGGTTTCCTCCTCCCGACGGACCCGCGCCCGCATCCTGAGCAGATCGACGCAGGTCCGCGCGATCAGGTCGATGCGGGATGCGGGCGATGCCGTGCCGGGACCGACCACGAGGACGGCACCCGCCATCTTGCGGATCGTCAGGTGCGGGTAGAGCTGGGGGTGCGCGGCGGCACGCACCCCCTCAGGTCCGGCGGTGTCTGGGGTGCTGCAGACGACGCCGCCCATGAGGTCCGCCAGGACCGCCCAGCCCTCGGCCAGGACTGCGGCTTCGGCAATCAGCTGGGCGTCCGAGTGGGCCGCTGCACGGGTGAGCCGTCGCACCACCTGGTGCCGGGTCACCGTCACAGGTAGGGAAGGCGTGGGCCCCGCACTGCCCGTCGTCATAGGATCCGCGCCACCCCGCCCCAGCCCGCACGGTCGGTGAGAGCACCGGTGTTCGCGTCGGGGCGCCAGCGCGGCCAGCTCGTAAACCCGGGTTCGACCAGTTCGGTGCCCTCGAAGAGCTCGACGGCCACCGACGGCTCACGGAAGATGTAGGGAATCGCACCGGAGCTGTTGTACTCGTCCTGCACCGCTTGGTGTTCCTTGTCCGCGGCTGTGGAGTGGCTCAGTGACAGGTAGCTGCCCGAGGGAAGCTGCTCGACCAGCCGGCGCACAAGACCCCGGGCTTCTTCCCAGTCCACGATGTGGCCCAGGACATCGTTGATGACCAGAGCGATTGGCTTGGTCATGTCCAGCGTCTTGGCCGCACCCGTTAAGACGGCGTCCGTGTCCCGCATGTCCGCCTGCACATAGGCGGTGGCGCCCTCGGGGGTGCTGGTGAGCAGCGCATGGACGTGCAGCAGCACGATCGGGTCGTGGTCTATGTAGACCACTCGGCAGTCGGGCGAGACCCGCTGTGCGACTTCATGGGTGTTGTTGCTGGTCGGCAGCCCGGCACCCAGGTCGATGAACTGCCGGATCCCTGCCTTGGCGAGGAAGGCGGTGGTGCGACGAAGGAAGTCTCGCGATTCCCCGGCGAACGGGACAATGTTGGGGTACTTCCTGCTGTAGGCGTCGCCGGCGGCTTGGTCGGCGGGGTAGTGGTCTTTTCCGCCCAGCCAGTAGTTCCAGACGCGCGCACTGTGCGCGACGGACGTGTCGATCGGCTGATGCGGGCGGGTCGGTTCGGTCATGCCAGTACCGCTTTCGATTCGTCGGGATGGGGTGCGATGACGCAGGTGTGGTCCATCAACAAGTGATACGCCGACACCGCGTGCAGGCTGTTCAGGACGTCAGCTGTTCCGCGAAGATCTCCTTCACGGACTACGTGGTCGGGGATCTCCTCCACGTCGACCCGGTACAGGGTCACGGTCGGCATGCCGGTCATGGGGTGGCAACGACCGTCCAGAGGGTGAATCTGCAAGGTCACATCGGGGCGCTCGACGACTGCCCTCAGTGCCTGCCGCTGCTCGGCCATCACATCCTCGTCGCCTACGGACGTATGCAGCGCCGCGGCGGACATGATGGCCCAGATGCGCGTGTTCTGGTCACGCAACCGCTTCTGGCGTTCCATGAGCAGCTCAGTGCGCCGGTCCTTGTCCGCAGGGGACAGGTCAGGCCTGCGGACGTTGTCGACGGCGCGAGCATAGGACGGTGTACGCAGCAGGGCAGGAACAAGTGCCGGCTCCCACACGCGGATGATCCGGGCCGCGGATTCCACGCTCATGAGGTCCAGCTGCCATGAGTCCATGACAGACCGCCACGGATGCCACCACCCCGGGAGGTTGGCAACCGCGAGCTGCCCGAGGAACGCCTCGATTTCGGCCGTGCCCGCACCGTACGCCGTGAGCAGGGCATGGACCTGACCCTCATCCAGGGATGTCTCGGCCTGCTCGATGCGGCGGACGGTTGCGGTATGAGCCCCCAGTGCACTGGCGGCCTCGCCTCGGGACATCCCTGCCGCCTCACGCAACGTCTTGAGCCGGGTGGCCAGAACCAGGTGCGCGACAGTCCTGCCAGACCTCTCGCGAGCCACAGAATCCCCTTCCGGCACTTTCTACAACCTGCTGCTAATGCAAACTCTGTACCTTGCAATCTTCGCTCACAACCCTTTGAGTATGTCTAACCCGCTTCAGCCAGCGCGCAGTTGCCGGTGACGGGAAGCCGCGAGATCGCGGCTGGCCGCCGAAGGGGGCTCCGTTCACGTACGCGCCGTCGCCATGGGGATCGGGAGGACGAATGGACAGGCGTGATCTGAGGAAAGACGCCGCCGGATCAGGTTCGGCGGCTATGCGTGCCACGCGGCTCAGCAGCCACAGCCACGTCCGCACGACGTAACACGCACAGAGGTGGCCGCTCCCAGAGGGAACGGCCATCTGGTGACTCATCCGAGTCAGGCACACCAGGCACGAACCCATCCATCACTGGGGTGCTCCGGTCGGCGTGTTCGCGGCACGCTGCCCGGGCTCAGGACAGACCGGCTCGTGCACAGGTTTGAGACGTCCTGTGCCATCCGGCCGGATTCCGATTCTGAGCCCCGGAGTGCCCTGCCCTCACAGAAGGCATCTGACATGCAACCTGCATTCTTATGTTTTGCGGGCAGGCAATCCCCCGCACGCCGCTCCCGGCATTACACGCCGCACCCCGGCCCAGCTTTCCGGCCGCCGCAACAGCCCCCGAAGAGGTCATCGACCGAGGCCCGGTGGCTGCTGGTCAAGCTGCCGCGCTCGTCCGCGTCGACCTCGGCCTGGCTGACCCACAGCTGCCCTGCGGTCTCGGTCATCGAGTCCCTGGCGACCTGGCCGACCGGGAGATCACCGCTCCGGCACCGCCGAACGACCTCAGCCTTGAACTCCGTCGTGAACGAACGGCGAGGCCGAGGCTTCTTTATCCCGTGCTCACCATGACGCACGTCCTTCCGGGGCAGAACCCCCGATCTCAGACGTTCGCCAAAGCGGATCAAGCCCGCCCTTCATCTGATCACGAGAGGAAGCCGCGTCCCGTGCCACGGAACTTCAACCGGCCACACCTGGTGTGGGGATGGAGAGGCACGCTCGCCGACGACGCTGGGCGCCAGGTCAGCGCAGCGAATGCAGCCCTGGCATCTCTGGGCGCGCAGCCGGTCGATCTCGACACTGTCCGACGTCACTTCGCCACATCGGTCCCTGCCCTGTGTTCCGCCGTTCTCGGTCGCGCTCTGACCGATGGGGAGCGGATCCGGGCGAGCGTGGCGTTCGAGACTTGCTACTCCCGACGACCGCCAGCCCAGCTCATGCCTGGAGCCGAGGACCTCCTTGCGAGGCTGATCCGCAGCGGTTGCAGCCATTCCGTGCTGTCACTGAGCGCCCACAACGGGTTGACCCAGCGCATCTTCGGCCTGGGCGTCGCTCCCCTGTTCCTGCGGGTCGACGGACGCACAGGCCCGACCGCCAGGAGCAAGAAGCAGCCCCTTGCGAAGCACGTGGAGATGCTGCGACAGAGCATCGGGGGCCGGCCGATCGTTCTCATCGGCGACGCCGTTGATGACGTCCGCGCTGCGCTCGCCAATCACGTCCACCCCGTGCCGTACGCCGGCGGCCTGACGCACCCCGACGTCCTCCGCCGCAGCGGCGTACCTGTCGCCGAGACCCTCGCCGAGGCAGCGGCGCTGGCGGTGGCTCACGCCCACACGGCGTGAGCCGGACCATGCAGGACTGCACCGAGCACGCAGCAGGCCCGAGCACTTCACCAGAGGGTGAGTGGGTGGCCTGCTTCCTCGGCGGCCTGGATGCGGTGCTCAATCTGCTCGGCGGACTCACCCGCGCAGAGCCCTGCACGAATCGCCTCAGCAATGGCTCGTGTCCGCCCAGCAGCCCCGCGTGTATCCGCAAGCGGACTGCGGGGATTGCCCCGGCGCAGCGACCACTCCACGCGGTTCTCCGCTGCTGTCCCGAGCCGAAGATGGGCAGGATTGGTACAGCCGTGGAAATCGCACGTATGACACACGACCGGGTCCTCGGCACCGGTCCATCCAGTTCGGCTATCACTCCATGAGCGAGCTGGTAGGCGAACAGATGAGCCGGCATGGTTCCGCGCCGGGACGGCCCAGGAAGGCTCGCCGCGCGGAAAGATCCGTGGCCCGTTGAACTTACGGCTCCGCCTGTCGGTAACGGCTGAATCGTGGTTCTGGATCACTTTCCGTGCCAGGGCCACGGAGGGTCACCGAAACCGCGATCATGAACGGCCTCATGCCGCGAGGAGGACGCGCTTGCGCAGGAGGTCGAAGTTGGCGCGGCCGAACATCTGCCGTTTCAGCATCTTGATCCTGTTGTTGTGGCCCTCGACGGCGCCGGAGCTGTAGCGCATGCTCAGGCCGGCGACGACAGCGTCGAGGTCCTGGCCGAGACCGGCAGTGAAAGTGTGAAGGGACGGGACGTCGTCGGCCTGGACAGCTTCGATCCACTGGCCGAGGCGGTGTCCGTTGCGGTTGTTCATCAACTCAGCGAATGACCGGACGTGTTGGGCGGCCTGATCGAGTTCCGGGCAGCGGGAGAGGACCGTCTTGAGCTGCTGTGTCCTGTCCTCGTCGAGGTGGTCGGGGTGCCGGGTGAGCCAGCTGGTGACGTCCCGGACCGACGGAGGTCTGCGCGGGGGGTCTGCCTGGGGGAAGGCTTCGCGTAGTTGGTGGACATAGCGCCGGACGACGGTGAGGCCGCCCCGGTAGCCGCGCTCGCGCAGTTCCTCGAACAGCCGGGTGGCGTTGGTGCAGCCCTCCTGCCACCGCTGGTGGACGTGGGGTTTGTAGGGGTCGAGGATGCTGGTGCGGCCCTGACCTCGATACGGTCGCGAAGAGCTGCGAGATCTCCGTGGGCGTGCTGGCGGGATTCGACCTCTGCCGTGATGTGGACCGTTGCGCAGGCGCTGTCCCAGACGTCGACGGACGTACGCGAGTGCGCGCGCCTGTCCAGAGCGCATCGCGATGTTCTGCGTGTGCCTGCCGCCCTCGTGATCCGGGTGCATGAGCAGGTGTGTCAACTGGTCGACGGTGCCCCCGGCGCGGGCGACGTGACAGGCGATGGCCGCGGTGATCCGGTGACCGTGCTCGGCCATGCCCTGCCGATCTACGCGATGGACGACCCGTCCGCCGTGATCGAGCTTGCTGTAGCTCCCCGCCGCGTAACGGCCCGTGAGGTCTCCGAGAAGAACCAGATCAGCTCCGACCCGGGGGGAGGCTAGCGAGTCCCTGCAGGGAGGCTTGGGTGCCTGTGACTGCCTCTGGTTGGGAGTTTGCTGGACGTGAAGCCTTCTGCGAGTGGTGCGGAGAGGGTGCGTCGTATGGCATTCTGGGGTCGTCTCGCAAAGACATGGACGCCACCTAGGCCCGCAAAAACCACGGGTGGTGTCCGGAACCGACCTCCAATCGGTGCCAGCGAAGCCTCCAGGATGGCCGTCCTGGGGGCTTTCGTATGCCTGGCTCCGGTGGAGGCAGGCATCCCCATCGCGGCTGCGGCGTCCGTAGGGTACGTCTGCGGGCAGTGCCCAGGGCCCCGGGGCTCCCGCCGCGCACTGCGCGGCGGGAGCCCCGGGTCGATCACAGCGATCAGGCGGCCTGGCCGACATCGGCGTCGTCGAGCCGTTCGGCCTTCGGGACCAGGGCCACGAGCAGTGCGCCGAGGGCGCAGCAGCCGATGACCAGCCAAAGCCCGTTAGTGAAGCCCTTGTCGAGGTAGAACTGGGTGCCCTTCAGGACCATTCCGTGCTGCGCCATGACCACGTAGGCCAGCTGGGAGACGACGATCTGGGCCACGCCCTGGACGAGGGTCTGCGCGCCGTTGGCCAGGGCCTGTTCTTCGGGGCTGACCACTTCGATGACCATGATGGGTACGACGGCGACGACCATGCCGGTTCCGAGTCCCGCGATCACGCCCCAGGAGATGATCTGGCCGGCGGTGTGGTGGTACTGCGTGGCGATGCCGTAGCCGAGGATGGCGAGTGCGGCGCCGGCGGCCAGGAGAATGCGGCTGTCCATGCGGCGGGCGAGCGCGCCGGTGCCGACGGCACCCACGATGATCATGGCGCTGATCGGGCTGGTGACGATGGCGTTGTGTGTGCCGGACCAGCCCAGTCCGTCGGAGACGTGAGGGATCTTCGGCATCAGGATGAGCAGTTGGACCACGACGCCGACGGCACTGAGCGAACCGGCGATCACCGAGGCGGCCAGCAGGGCGGACCACACCGTGCGGCGTCGTGTCATGGTCAGGGGGAACAGCGGTTCGGCGACCCGACGCTCGACGAGCAGGAAGGCGATGAGCGCGATCACAGCGCCGATGACGAATCCGGTGAACCTGCCGCTGGTCCAGCCCCAGTGCGGCCCCTGGCCCACGGCGTAGATGATGAGGGTGACGCCCCCGCCGAGGAGGAGTCCGCCGGCCCAGTCCATCCGGCCGCCCCGCTCGCGGACCGGGCTCTCCGGGACGAGGGCCAGCACCAGCACGAAGCTCACGGCCGTGCTGACCACCATGAACCAGAGAATGCCGCGGAAACCGTGGCTGTCGAGGAGCCAGCCGGACAGGAAGGGCCCGCCGAAGGCGACGAGACCCACGCCGCCGGCCATGATGCCGTTGGCGAGTCCGACCCAGCGGCGGGGGAAGACGTCGCGGGTGATGGCGTAGGAGAGCGGAGTGGCTGCCGTGTAGAGGCCGGCGATGCCGCGCCCGATCAGCAGGGTGCGGTAGTCGGTGGCCATGGCGGCGACGAGGTCTCCGACCAGGCCGAAGCCGGTGGCGACGAGCAGGGCACGCTTCTTGCCGAAGAGAGCCGCACCCTTGACCACGAAGGGCAGGAAGAAGGTTCCCGTCAGCAGGGTCATCAGGGTGAACCAGGCGATCTGGGTGGTCTGGAAGTGGATCGCGATCGCGGCCTGCGTGGTGCCGGACAGCGCGGCGACGAGCGACACCAGCTGAACCGTCCACAACAGGGCGGCGACGATGAGCCCGTTGTGCGGCGCGGAGCGGGATCGCTCCGGCGTCTGCGCCGGTGTGATCTGTGTCTGGATCATGGATGGGCCTTCCGTGGGTGAGCGGAGGTCCAGGGAGCGGCTCTGGTCCAGACGGCCTGAAGGACGTCCGGCGCAGGATCGATCCCTGCGGATGCTGCCGTTCCGAGCGGGCGCGGACCGGGAAGGGAGAGCGGCTCGGCTGCGGCCTTTCGTTTCTTGAATCAGGGCGCCCTGTGACAGGTACCGCGCGGAGCGGGCCTGGTGGCGGGTTCCGGCCGGGTGGCCCGGGTGTGGGGAGCCGGAGGCCGGGTGCGGGAACGGCGGTCGGGGGCACCGTCCCGCTGATCCTCATTGAACATGCGGGTCTCTCCTGGCAGCAGCGATGCGGCTGCCGGTAAAGTAGACCTATCGGTCGGTACAATCAATGGCCTGGTCAGAAAACGTGTTGCGCAGCCGGTGGAAGTCAGCGGCGGGGCGCCCCCGACCACCGTTGTGAACTGCTGGTTCACCGGTGCTGAGATCGGAAAGTGCACCGGAGAATAGTGCACGGCCTTGTCCTTGGCTGTGTCCGCGTAGGGCGCCACCACGTCCGCGGCGTGCCGCACGCTTCCCTTCG
>NZ_JBEYXP010000049.1:0-97488 GCF_040704615.1 Streptomyces sp. NPDC046862
ACGACGAGCACTCACACCTTGCCTAACGACCGCCCACACCAGCCGTCACAAAATCATCCCTAACTACCAACTACTCAGATCAGATGCTCTCTTAGCACAGCACGTCGGACGGTCCAGCAGTGAGCCCGACAACCGTCAGCTGTGACAGCGCAACGCCCCCGCACCAGTCGGTGCGGGGGCGCCGTCGTGCGGGCTACATCTCGGACAACTCGTAGGCGTCCGGGAGTGGCGGTAGCTGTACGTGGAGCGCCTTGCCGAGGATCTCGCGCGCCATCAGCTCCCACTCCGCCGCCAGACGGTTCGCCGTCTGCACGAGAAGGATCGAGCCGTCACCGCGGAGCGGGGCGACGAAGCTCTGCCAGGCGCTCTCGCCGCCCACGTGGGTTCTCGGACCGCTTGAAGAGGGGGAGCACGCTGTTCCGGTCCCAGCCGGGACGGCCCTGGTAGGCCCAGGCGTCGTGGTCGCTGCGGTGCCCGCGGACGTAGATCATGCCGTTCAGCGGTTGCAGCCGCCGAACACCTTGCCGAGGGGCCAGTACAGGGGCATGTTGTCCGCGTGTCGCCGGGGCACGGTCATGGCCGCCCAGTCCAGCCGCAACTGGAGCAGCAGCGGCCAGCCCTGCGGACTGTGCACCCGCTCGTCGTCGTCCGGCGGACCGGCTTCGACGACATGCACGGAGTGCCCTCGGTTCAGCAGCCGCCTGACGATGACACTTCCGGACGAACCGGCCCCCACCACCAGGTAGTCGTGCTCGATACGTGTCCGGTCCGACATGGTGCCCCACTTACGTGACGTGAACTCGCCGTCGGGAACGGCTCAGCCGCCCAGGTAGCCGAGGTCGGGGAAGTGGCGCTGGTAGGCGTCCAGCAGGCGTCTGGCGACGGCGTACGAGTCGATCAGCGGGTGGATCGTCAGTGCCTTGACCGCGTCGGCGCGGTCGCCGGTGGTCGCGGCACGGATGACCGCGCGCTCGACCGACTTGACCGAGCACACCAGGCCCGTGCCGTGGTCGGGCAGCGGGGAGCCGGCGATGGGGTGGGCGCCGTTGGCGTCGACGTGGCAAGGGACCTCGATGACGGCGTCGTCGTCGAGGACCGGGATCCGTCCTCGGTTGCGGACGTTGAGGATGAGGGCCGTGCGCTCGTCCAGGGCGATGGCCCGCATGAGGGCGAGGGCCACCTGCTCGTAGCCGCCGGACTCCAGGTCGCAGGAGTCGCGTTCGCCCATGCCGACGGCGTCGCGGTTCTCCGCCATGTACGTCGTCTCGCGCTCCAGGCGGGTGGCGTCCCAGGCGTGCCAGGCCGCACGGGGTGCCGGCGGGCCGGTGCCGTCGGTGCCCATGGCCTCGTAGAAGCGCTGCTGCTGGGAGTGCAGGAAGGCGCCGCGGGTCTGTTCGGCGGCCCGGGCGGAGCCGACGGACTCGCGGTGGAAGTAGTAGTAGTGCAGGTACTCGTTGGGCAGCGCGCCGAGCGTGCGCAGTAGGTCGGCGCCGAAGAGCTTGCCCTCCTCGAAGGAGGTCAGCGCGGCCTCGTTCCCGAGCAGCGACGGCAGCAGGTCCCGGCCGTCGGCGTACAGGCCGCACAGCCAGCCCAGGTGGTTCAGGCCCACGTAGTCCAGGCGGACGTGGGCCGGATCGGCGCCGAGCGCTCCGGCGACGCGGCGGCCGAGGCCCACCGGCGAGTCGCAGATGCCGATCACGCGGTCGCCGAGGTGGGCGGTCATGGCCTCGGTGACCATGCCGGCCGGGTTGGTGAAGTTGATGACCCAGGCGTCGGGGGAGAGGGCCGCGACGCGGCGGGCGATGTCGACGGCCACGGGGATCGTGCGCAGACCGTAGGAGATGCCGCCGGCTCCGACGGTCTCCTGGCCGAGGACGCCTTCCTCCAGGGCGATCCGCTCGTCGGCGGCGCGCCCGGCGAGCCCTCCGACGCGGATGGCGGAGAACACGAAGTCGGCTCCGGTGACCGCCTCGTCGAGGTCGGTGGTGACGGTGACGGCGGGCGGGTCGGGGTGCCCGGCCGCCTGGTCGGCGAGGACCTTGCGGATGGTCGCCAGCCGGGAGGCGTCCAGGTCGTACAGGGTCACGTCGGTCACGCGTCCCTCGCCGCGGTCGCCCAGCAGCGCCCGGTAGACGAGCGGCACCCGGAAGCCGCCGCCGCCCAGAATCGTGAGTCTCATACCTCGACCACCTCAACTCCCGCCTCGCGCAGCCGACCGCAGGTCGCCTCGTGCCCCGGGGCGTTGGTCACCACGACGTCGAGGTCCTCCGGCCCGCACACCCGGGCCATCCCGGTGCCGGGGAACTTTCCCGCGTCCGCCACCAGGACCACCTGGGCGCTCGCGGCGATCATCGCCCGTTTGACGGGCACCTCGACGGCGGTGGTGTCCAGCACCTGGCCGTCGGGACGGATTCCGCTCGTGCCGAGAAACAGCCGGTCCGCGTGGATCTGTCGCAGATTGTCCTCGGTGAGGAAACCGACCAGCGAGCGGTAGTCGCGCCGGACCACACCGCCCAGCAGGATCAGCTGGACGTCCTTGTCGTCCTGGAGCTCCTCGTAGACGGCCAGGTTGCTGGTGATCACGGTCAGGGACCGGCCGTGCAGAAGGCGCGCCACTCTGTGGGCCGTGGTGCCGATGTCGAGCAGCACCGTCTCGCCGTCCTTGACCAGCTCGGCGCACCACGCCGCCAGCGCGTCCTTGGCCTCGACCCGGACCGCGGCCACGTCGGCGAACGGGTCGTCCTCACCGTCCAGGGGGGCCGCGCCGCCGTAGACCCGCTTGAGCAGCCCCTCCTCCTCCAGCTGCACGAGGTCGCGCCGGATGGTGGCCTGGCTGGCCCCGACCTTGTCGGCCAGGGAGGTCACCGTCGTCGGCCCCTCCGCGCGAAGGACGCGCAGGATCAGCTGATGTCTTCGGTCAGGGAGCATGCGCTGACCATACTCGCCAACTCGCCAAACTCAAGCAAAGTCGCGCAGGAATGTCTCGATCTCTGCTTGACCCTTGTCAAACTCGCGCACCGGGTGCACTCTCTTGCGTAATTCGAGCCAGGCCCGGACCCCACTCCGGTCGGCCGAAGCGGAGAAGAGGCATATTTCGCCGCCCCCGACGCATCGGCACCGTCCGAGAGGACCAGCTCACCACGTTCCGGGTAGCGAGGCGCGTTCACGGAAACCGGCGATCTTCAGCCAGCCGGAACCCCGCCGCGCCCACCGTCGCCCACGACCAGCAGGTCCTTGCCGGACATGTCGAACACCAGGAGAAGACCGTGGACCTTTCCCGCAGACGATTCCTCGAGGCCGCCGTGCTCACCGCCGCGGCGACGGGTCTGACCGCCGCGTGCGGCGGCTCCGGATCGAGTGGCAGCAAGGACAGCAAGAACCTGAAGTTCTGGTACTGGGCCGGCGGCCTGAGCGACAAGGTCGTGGCCGACGCCAAGAAGCACTTCTCGGACGCCACCATCAAGACCTCCGTTGTCGGCGGCGACTTCAAGACCAAGCTGCTCACCGGCCTGAAGGCCGGGGCGTCCGCCCCCGACATCACCGGCCTCAAGGGCGAGGACATCGCCTCCTTCCTGCCCAACGCCAACCGTTTCATCGACCTGAACACCCTCGGCGCCGACAAGCTGGCCCCGCAGTACCTGTCGTGGAAGCTGAAGCAGGCCACCACCCAGGACGGAAAGCTCATCGGCTTCCCCATCGACATCGGCCCCTGCGCGATGTTCTACCGCGAGGACCTCTTCAAGAAGGCGGGGCTGCCCACCGACCCGGCCAAGGTCTCCGCCGAGCTGTCCACCTGGGACGACTACTTCAAGGCCGGCGTCGAACTGCACAAGGCCCTGGGGAAGACCTTCCTGGTCAACAACATCAGCTCGGTGTTCACGATGATCATCGGCCAGGGCACCCAGCGGTTCATCGACGCGGACAACAAGTTCATCGGCGACCAGGACCACATCCGCACCGCCTGGACCACCGCGGTGAAGCCCTACACCCTCAAGATCGACGCCAAGATCAACGACAACACCTGGAACGCCGCCATCGGCAACGGCACCCTCGGCACCGAACTGGGCGCCGCCTGGCACGCGCTGGACATCTCCAACGCGGCCCCCGGCACCAAGGGCAAGTGGCGGGTGGCGAGCTCGCCGGGCGGGGCCTCCAACCTCGGCGGGTCCTTCCTGGCGCTGCCGGCGACCTGCGCCAACCCGGAACTCGCGTTCAAGATCATCACCTGGATCCTCAGCCCCGAGAACCAGGCCCGCGGCTTCACCGACGCCGCCCTGTTCCCGACCGCCCCGGCCGCGTACAAGCTGCCCGCGCTGACCGGAGGCGACGCCTTCTTCGGCGGCCAGAAGACCATCGAGATCTTCGGCCCGGCCGCCGAGAAGATCCCCGCGGCCTATGAGGCCCCGGCCGACGCCGCGGTCTCGGCCGCCTACTACAACGAGCTGACCGCCATCGAATCCAAGGGCAAGGACCCCGAGGACGCCTGGAAGGACGCGGTCAGCCAGGCCAAGCAGATCGCCCAGCGGCAGGGAGTGAAGTGACATGTCGTCAAGCCCGGTAGCCGGTCCGGCTCCCACCGGTCCGTCCTCGGGACCCGCCGCCGGACCCACCGGGCGGCCGGCCTCGGGCCACCGCCGTGGTCCGGGGCGGCCCGGCCGCCGGGTCCGGCCGGTGTCGGCCGGGGCCCCGCGCGGGCCGCGGCGCGGGATCGCCCGGTACTGGCCGCAGTACCTGGCGGTCTCGCCGTACTACCTGCTCTTCTCCGTCTTCATGCTCTTCCCGATGCTGTACACGGTGTACCTGGCGTTCCAGAAGTGGGACGGCATCGGGGACATGCAGTTCGTCGGCTTCCAGCAGTTCCGCTTCCTGTGGGACGACCCGGTCTTCTGGCTGTCCCTGCGCAACACCCTGGTCATCTGGGTGCTGTCGACCGTGCCGATGCTTTTGATGGCGCTGGTGCTGGCGGTCCTGGTGAACTCCACCAAGCGCTTCACCGGCTTCTACCGGGTCGCCCTGTTCATCCCGAGTATCACCTCACTGGTGGCCATCGCGATCTTCTTCGGCGCGATCTTCAGCAACAACTTCGGGCTCATCAACGCCATCCTGAAGGGGCTGCACCTGTCGGCCGTGCCATGGATGAGCAACGAGTGGACGATCAAGCTGGTGATCGCGGCCCTGATGACCTGGCAGTGGACCGGCTACAACGCCATCATCTACCTCGCCGGCCTCCAGGCCATCCCCTCGGAGCTGTACGAGGCCGCAAGGATGGACGGGGCCGGCCCGGCACGGATCTTCTTCTCCATCACGATCCCGCTGCTGCGGCCCATCATCCTGTTCACCGTGGTGATCTCCACCGTCACCGGCCTGCAGAGCTTCACCGAGCCCCAGGTGCTGTTCGGCAGCGAAGCCTCCACCAACCCCAACTCCGGAGGCCCGGGACAGGCGGGCCTGACCACGCTGCTGTACTTCTACCACCAGGCCTTCGACAACAACGACTTCGGCTACGGCGCCGCGATCGTCTGGGCCTTCTTCCTGCTGATCCTGGTCATCGTCACCATCAACTGGTGGCTGGTGCAGCGTAAGGAGCGACGGTCGTGAACAGCCAGAACCGCACACGCCTGAGGGGCCTGAGCGTCCACGTCATCCTGGTGACCTGCGTCCTCATCTCGGTGTTCCCGTTCTACTGGATCGTCGTCATGGCGACCAACACCTCGCAGGCCATCTACAGTTACCCGCCGAAGCTGTGGTTCGGCGGCAACCTGCTGACCAACATCCAGCACCTGTTCGACAAGATGGACTTCTTCGGGTCGCTGTTCAACACCATGATCGTGGCGGTCTGCACGACGCTGCTGGTGCTGTTCTTCGACTCGCTGGCCGCCTTCGCCTTCGCCAAGTACGAGTTCCCGGGCAAGAAGTTCCTGTTCGGACTGCTCCTGGCGATGTACATCCTGCCGACCCAGCTGGCGATCATCCCGCAGTACGAGATCATGGTGCAGCTGGGCTGGCTGGGCACCCTCAAGGCGCTCATCGTGCCGGCCGCCGCCAACGCCTTCGGCATCTTCTGGATGCGCCAGTACACCAGCTCCGGCGTCCCCGACGAACTGCTGGACGCCGCCCGCATCGAGGGCGCCGGGTTCTTCCGGCAGTACTGGCACGTGGTGCTGCCCTGCGTCCGCCCGGCGCTGGCGTTCCTCGGCATCTACACCTTCATCGCCGCCTGGAACGACTACGTCCTGCCCCTGGTCATGCTGGTCGACCCGAGCCGCCTCACCCTCCAGGTGGCACTGGCGCAGCTGTACGCCGGCCACTCCACCGACTACAGCATGGTGATGGCCGGAGTGCTGCTGGCGGTCATCCCGCTGGTGCTGGTGTTCACCTTCTTCGCCCGCGGGTTCATCGCCGACGCCACGAAGGGAGCCCTGCGCTGACGAACTCCCCGGCCTACCGCGCCGCGTCCCTCACCGCTCACTGAGGAAGCAGCAGCGCCGAGTCGCCGTGGAGGGTGATGCGCACCGGGGTGAAGTCGACGGCGTCCACCCGCGACCGGCCGGTGCCGGGGTTGCGCGCGTAGCGCGGATGGGCGCCGCCGCTGATCTGCCAGCGGATGCGGTGACCGGCCGCGAACCGGTGGGCGGTGGCGCTCATTCCCGCGGTGACCTCGGACGGAACCCCGCCGGACGTCGTCACCGGGACCAGCCCGTCACAGACGTTGACGGAACGGCCCTCGGCGTCCACGTCGCACAACCGGACGAAGACATCGGCGTGTCCGGTGTCCGTGGAGACGGACAGCCGCGCGGAGACCGGGCCGACGACGTCGACGGGCCCGGTCAACGGAGGACCGGTGAACGTCAGGACGTCCGCCCTGGCCTCCAGAGTGCCGTTGTCACGAGGCCCGGCGTCGGGGGAGAGCAGGGGGCCGCCGACGGACGGCGTGGGGTCGGCCGGGTCGTAGCGGAGGGAGGCCAGGGGGCCGTGGTCCGTGGGCGCCTGCTGGATGAGGTGTCCGTCCGGAGCGGGAAACCATGCCGTGGTGGCGGCCGGGGCCGTCGGCCAGTCGTCGAGGTCGCGCCAGGTGTCCTCCCCGCCGACGTGCACGCGCACCGCGGTGGAGCGCAGACCTGAGGGGTCGCCGCACAGATGCGCGCGCAGCCAGGCGAGGCTCTCGGTGAACACCTCGGGCCAGCCCTGTTGCATCGCGGAGGTGTGGGTCCAGGGGCCGACGAGCAGAGCGGTCTCGCATCCGGCCCGGCGCAGTCGGCCGTACTGCTCGAGGTTCTGGTCGACCAGTGCGTCGTGCCACCCGGTGATCACACTGGTCGGGACGGTCAACCCGTCCGCGGCTGCGGCCACTGACGCGCCGTGCCAGTAGGGGGCGTCGGCGTCCGGATGCGTCATCACCTCGTCCAGCCAGGGCACTTCGTCGCCGAGGGCTGATGCGTACGCCCCGCGCAGCGGCCGGGCGGTGGTGATCTCGCGCAGCCGGCGCTTCAGTCGCAGGGCCGCCTTCAAAAACGGTACGAAACCCCGGTGCTGATACGTCATACCCATGGCGACAGCGAGCGCGTTGTCCAGCCGGAGAGCGCTGTTCCCGTAGAACAGGGCGTGGGGATCGTGCAGACCCGACTGCATGACCATCGCCTTCAGCTCCGGGGGCGGGTCCAGGGCCAGCGCCCACTGCACGTAGCCCAGATAGCTGGTGCCGATTGTCCCCAGGGTGCCGGTGAACCAGGGCCGGCCCCGCAGCCAGGAGACCGTGGCCCGGCCGTCGGCGGCCTCGTTGCGCCACAGGTCGAACGCGCCGCCCGAGCCGCCGGTGCCGCGGCAGCTCTGCAGGACCACGTGGAAGCCCTGTTCGGCGAAGAGCACGCCGTACATCGGGGACCACGGTATGCGCCTGCCGTAGGGCGAGCGCACGAGGAGGGTCGGGAAGTCTCCCTCGGCGCGGGGGAAGTAGTGGTCGGTGACCAGCGGGCTGCCGTCGGCACCCGGGACCTTCAGCCCCGGCTCCCATCCGACCTCGTACCGCCTGGCCGGAAGGCCACGCCAGGTCGCCCTCAACAGCCGTGACGACAGCGGCGGTTTCCCGGTGGGAGGTGTCCAGGCAGGCCTCGACGCGGCGTCGGCGGTGTCGTGGGTGCGTGATGTCATGGGTCCCCCTTCTCTAATTCCGTACGTCGTACGAGAATAGAGCATGCTTGGATGACGACGGCAAGGGCCGCGGTGACGAGGCCGCGACGAGGAGAGGAAGAGGAACACGGTGACCCGTGACGGCGGGTCCGGCGCCACGGGCGTCGACCCCCAACAGCTCTGGCTCGGCCACGACCGGCCCCGCAGAGGCCGCAAGCCTGCCTTCAGCCGCGAGGCGATCACGGAGGCGGCCGTCGCCCTGGCGGACGCCGAAGGGCTCGAAGCGGTCACCATGCGACGGGTCGCCGAAAGGGTCGGAGCCGCCGTCATGTCGCTCTACAGCTACGCGCCCGACAAGGAGACGCTGCTGGAGCTGATGGTGGACCACGTCAGCGGCGAACTGCCGGCGGCCCCCGGCCCCACCGGCGACTGGCGTGCCGACCTACGGGCCGTCGCGCACCTCCAGCGTGACCTCATGCTGCGCCACCCCTGGCTGCCCGCCGCCCTGTCCACCCGGCGCGTGCCCGGCCCCAACACCCTTGCCTTCCTTGAACGTGCGCTTGCCGCGCTGCGGCCCACCGGTCTGGACGGCGTGGCGAGGGTGGAGGCGTTCGCCCAGCTCACCGCGTTCGTGGCCGGGCATGTGGCCCATGAGCTCGCGCAGGCGTCAGCGGCGCGGTCGGCTGAACGGGTGGCTGCGGAATCTCGTTACCTGGCTGCCGTTGCGGCCGACGGGCGGCATCCGGAGCTTGCCGAGGTGCTGGCTGCGCCGGGGCGTGCGCTTGATCCGGAGGCCACCTTCGCTCGTTTTCTGAATCGGCTGATCGACGGGCTGGGTACGGAGTGACTCCGTCGTGGGTGGGGAGTCGGGTCTGCCGGGTTGCGAGTGGGCGGCTGCGGGTTCGTCGTGGCTTGTCGCGCAGTTTTCCGTGCCCCTAAAAGCCGTAGACGTGACTTGCGTTCTCTCGGGCCGTCCAGCCGGCGATCCGTATGGCGTCCGGCAGGCTCAGTTCGTCGGTGTCCACCCGGGACTGGAGCAGGTCGGCCAGGCCGTGGCGGAAGGTCAGGGCACCGAGGTGGTAGAACTCGGCCACCCCGTACGCGTCCGAGCTGTGCAGCAGTTTGCGGAACGGGGTGATCTCCAGCGCCTCCTCCAGCACCGCACGCGCCCGCGTCGGGCCGACGTGGTGCAGGGTGAGGCCGACGTCGAGGTACACCTGCTCGAACACCGCCGACAGATAGGCGGCCTGGCGCTGGTAGGGCCAGCAGTGCAGCAGCATGACCGGGATGGTGCCGGAGGTCAGGTGCAGCCAGTCGGTCAGGTGGGTGGGGTCCACCCGGTGCATCCGGATGTCGCTGTCCCCGAAGCCGACGTGCAGTTGGAGAGGGAGTCCGAGGTCCACGGCGGTCCACAGCAAGTGCCGTACGAGGACGGGGTCCTCCAGTCGAAAGCCCGAACTCCTGGTGTTCAGCCAGCGCGTGGCCGCCGCCGTGACGTCCGCGTCCGACGGACGGCTCGGGTCCAGGTCGAAGCCCGTGCGGTAGGCCGTGACCGACTTCACCGCCACCACGTCCCGCCGCTCGGCTGCGTCCTGTGCGGCGGCGCGGAACGCGGTGGCGTACTCGCCCGGTTCCACGCCCGCTGCCGCGATGGTCTCGGCGACGCTCTCCAGTCGTACGACCTCGTAGGCTGCGGCGGTACCGGCCGACGCCGCCAGTTCCGCGGGTGTCGTGATGTCGTCCGGGGCGTACCCGGTGTCGACGCAGAACACGTCGGTTCCCGCGGCCGTGACGAACCGTCGGTTCACCTCGCGCCAGCCCAGCTCGGCACGCCGTGCCAGGTACTCCCCGGCGGGCGCGTGCCGAGGCAGGTTCAGGAGCGGAGCGCAGTGGCGGCGGATCGCCACGCCGAGCGGAGTGTCGAAGGGCGAGATTCCGCTGCCGGGCCAGGCATCGCCCTCAGTGATCAGCGACCCGAACCTCTCCATGTCCGGATCGAAGGTGACCACGCCGTGGCAGTGGTGGTCCACGAGCGGTAGTTCGGCCAGAGCCTCGTGGACCGGCCCCGTGGCGGAGGGCACGGCGCTCACGTCAGTACTTCCACCGGTATGCCTCCGCCACGAGCTCGTCGTCCAGTCCGGCCACGGCCTCGATCTCGCCGAGGCGCACGGCGATCACGGCGTCGGCCAGGACCGGCTCCAGCGCGGCGCGCAGCACCTCGTCGCGGCGGAACTCCTCGACGGACTGCGCCAGTGAGGTCGGCAGGCGGCGCACGCCACGGGCCGCCGCCTCCTCGGCGGCGAGACGCGCGGGGTCCCCCGTGGTCTCCTCGGGGAGGGTCGCGGCCGACTCCAGGCCGTCGAGTCCGGCGGCGATCACGCAGCCGAGGGCGAGGTACGGGTTGGCGGCCAGGTCGACGGGCTTGACCTCCAGGTTCGCCTCCCTGTCCTGGCGGCCCGTCGTCCCGGTGATGACGCGTACCGCGGTCTCACGGGTCTCGCGTCCCCAGGCGGTGAACACCCCGGCCCACTGCGACGGTCTGAGCCGCAGATGGCTGGCCGGGGACGGGGCGGTGACGGCCGTCAGCGCGGGGAGGCGCGCGAGCAGGCCCGCCGCGAACGCCTCGGCCTCGGCGGTCATGCCGTACCGTCGGTCGCCCCCGGCGTGGAGGTTCACCCCGCCGCGCCAGGCCGAGAGGTGGATGTGCCCGCCGTTGCCGACGCCCCCGGCGAGCACGGCCGGCGAGAACGACGCCCGGAGTCCGTGGCGCCGCGACACCGCACGGATGGTCTGCCGTACCAGCACGCTGCGGTCCGCGGCGGCCACCGGGTCCAGCGCGCCGACCGAGATCTCGAACTGGCCTGCCGCGTACTCGGGGTGGATCTGGTCGACCTCGACGCCCTGCTCCGCGAAGGACGTCAGCAACTCCAGTGTGTAGTCGCTCAGTTCGACCTGCCGGGTGGCGCTGTAAGCCGGGCCCGTGACGCCGGGGACGAACGTGTCGTCGGGTGCCGTGGCCTGACCGACGGACCACTCGACCTCGAAGGCCGCCTTGAACTCGACGCCGTGGCGCAGGACCGCGTCCCTGACGATCCGGCGCAGGAAGGTGCGGCTGCACGCCGGGTGCCGCGCCCCCTCCTGGGTGATCCGGTCGACCGGGGCCCACGCCCAGCCGGGCTGTGCCGACAGGGCCACGACCTGGTCGAGGTCGGGGTAGAGACGCAGGTCGCCGTCCGGTGAGCCGAGCACGTCGGTGGTGACGATGGAGTCGTTCGCGAGGAACGTGTCGAACACCGGTGACATCCCGACGCCCCAGGCCGAGGCCGAGGCGAGCCGGGACACCGGGATCGTCTTCACCCGGCAGATGCCCGCGGTGTCGACGTAGGCGAGGACGACACCGTGCACGCCCTTCGTGGACAGGTCCTTGGCCTGTGCCCTGGCCCGCCCGACGTCTTTCGGGCGGCCGCCGGGCACCGGATCGGCCAGGGTCGTCATACGTCCTCCTCGCGTGCTCGCTGCTCGGCTCAGGGTTTCACGGCCACCGCCCCGAACTGCGGTACCACGACCGGGGAGTCGGAGTCGGCACGCCAGTGCGAGCACGACACCAGCCCCGGACCGAGCAGCTCCAGTCCCTTGAAGAACGCCGTGACGTCCGCGCGGTTGCGGGCGGTGATGGGCGGAGTGGCGTTCTCGTTCCAGAACCTCATGGCGGGGATCTGGCCCTCACCACCGAGGTCGGCGTCGGACGTGGGGTGCGTCAGGACGAGGAAGCTGCCCGAGGGGACCGCCGCCATGGTCCGCCGCACGATGTCGCGCGCCTTGCCGGTGTCCAGGACGAAGTTGAGGACGCCCAGCATCATGACCGCGACCGGCCGGGTGAAGTCCAGTGTGCGCGCGGCCTGTTCGAGCACGGAGTCCGGGTCGTGCACGTCGGCGTCGATGTAGTCGGTGACGCCTTCGTGCGTGCCCGTCAGCAACGTGCGGGCGTGCAGGAGGACGACGGGGTCGTTGTCGACGTAGACGATGCGCGACTCGGGGGCGACCTGCTGGGCGATCTCGTGGGTGTTCTGCGCCGTCGGCAGTCCGGTGCCGATGTCCAGGAACTGCCGCACGCCGCGCTCCTCGGCCAGGAACCGCACCGCCCGGCCCAGGAACTCGCGGTCGGCGCGGGCGATGTCCCGGATGACGGGGAACATCGAGGCGACGTGCTCGCCGACCCGCTGGTCGACCTCGTAGTTGTCCCGGCCGCCGATCCAGTAGTTCCAGACGCGGGCGTTGTGCGCCACGGAGGTGTTCAGCCGGCCCGGCAGTCGCTGCTCGTCACTCACGTCTCTCCCCCTTCGGAACCGTCCGCCATTGTGCCGCCCGGTGATCACCGTGTCAGCACCTCGGCACAAGGGGCTGCCCGGTGCGTCCGTCCGCACCGGGCAGCCCCTGTCGGCTGAAGGAGACTCAGTCCTGTCGGTCCTCCGCGGGCCGCGGGTGCCGCGGGATGCCGAGCGCGCACAGCGCGCCGGCGAACACCACGGCCACACCGACCCACACCGCGGGCCGCAGCCCGTCGACGAACTCCTGCGGCGTACGCGTGCTGCCGTACGCCACGAACACGGTGCTGAGGACCGCGATGCCGAGGGCGCCCCCGATCTCGCGGACCGTGGTGTTGGCGCCGGACGCCTTGCCCGCGTGCTCCTTGGCCACGGAGCCGAGGACGACCGCGGCGGTGGGCGCGAACACGAAGCCCATGCCGATACCGGCCACGACCATCGGTCCGACCAGGGACGGGTACGCGGTGTCGGTGTCCGCGACGAGGTTGATCCAGCCGAGCCCGACGCCCTGGAGGAACAGCCCGAGCGCCATCAGCCGGCCGCCGCCCACCTTGTCCGTGAGCAGACCGGCGACGGGAGCCACGAACATCGGCATGAGCGTCCAGGCCAGGGTGCGCACGCCGGCCTCCAGCGGGGTGCGGGACGGCACGATCTGCAGATACTGGGCCAGCAGGAAGAGAGCGCCGAAGACGCCGAAGTACATGGCCGCCGACACGACGTTGGTCAGGGTGAAGGCCCGTACGCGGTAGAAGGACAGCGGCAGCATCGGCTGCGGGACCCTGGCCTCCCAGGCGACGAACAGGGCCAGCAGCACCGCGCCGCCCGCGAACGCGCCGAGCACCGTGCCCGAGGTCCAGCCGTCGGTCTCACCGTGGACGATGCCCCACACGACCGCGCACAGCCCGGCCGCCGCCAGCACCATGCCGACGAGGTCGAGACGCGTGCCGGGCAGCCTGCTCTCGCGCAGCGCGAACAGCACCAGTGGGATGGCGATCACGCACACCGGCACGTTGATCCAGAAGATCCACCGCCAGTCCAGTCCGTCGACCACCGCGCCGCCCACCACCGGGCCCATCGCGACGGCCAGACCGCTCACCCCGGACCAGACGCCGAGCGCCATGCCGCGCAGTCGCTCCGGCACCGCCTGGGACAGCAGGGTCAGCGACAGCGGCATCACGGCCGCCGCTCCGAAGCCCTGGAGCGCGCGGAAGGTGATCAGTTGCTCGCTGGTGTCCGCCAGTCCGCAGCCGATGGAGGACAGCGTGAACACGGTGATGCCGATGACGAAGACGAGCCGGCGGCCGAAGCGGTCGCCGAGCGCCGCGCCCGTCATCAGCAGACAGGCGAAGCTGAGGACATAGGCGTTGACGAACCACTGGAGCTGCTGGGTCGTGGCGTCGAGGTCGACGGCCAGGGTGTGCAGGGCGGTCGAGACGACGAGGTTGTCGAGCGCGACCATGAACATCGGCACGCTGGCCGCGACGATCGCCAGCCACAGCGGCACGCGCCGGCCCTCGCCCGGTGGGGTGACGGCTGCTTCCTCGACGTCCGGGGTCTTTTCGGAGAGCGTCATGGATGGGACTCCTGTGAGAGGGCTGGGGAGAGAGGTCATGCGGTCATGCGGTCATTCACGCAGTGCCTTGGATACCTCCACTATCCATCTTAGACAGTGAAGCTATCCAAAGGCTAGACAGTGGGACTATCCAATGGCCGGAGCGGAGCCCCGCCGAGGCTCAGCTCAGCTCGCTCAGCAGCTGTGCCGCCGCGTCCGCCCCGGACGAGAACGCGGCCTCGTGGGAGCCGATCAGGTCCGGGCCCAGCTGCCTGGAGTGGAAGTACGACCCGGCCAGCTTCACCCGGGGGCCCTCGTTGGCCTGGTAGATCACGGACTGCCGCTCGCGCACCGCCACGTCGATGACCGGGTGGGTGTAGTCGAACTCGGCGATCACCGACTCGGGGTCGAGGTCACGGGGCGGGTCGAGGATGACGAAGTAGTCCTTCTCGGCCGTGAAGTCCTGCAACTTGTTCAGGTAGTAGGTGACGAAGCAGTGGGTGCCGCCGTCCCTGCGGACCTTTCCGTAGTTCCAGGCCAGCCAGCTCTCCCGGGCGGTCGGCATCAAGGAAGGGTCGGTGTGGAGCACCGCCTTGGAACTGCTGTAGCGGATGCCCTCCAGCGCGGAGCGCTGTGCGTCGGTCGGGTTCTCCAGCAGGGCGAAGGCCTCGTCGGCGTGGGTGGCCAGCACCGCGTAGTCGAACGTCTCGGTGCCGGACGCGGTGGTCACGGCGACCCCGTCCGCCTTCTGCCGGACGGCGGTCGCGGGCTCGGACACGCGCAGGTCCGGACCGATCGCCGCGAGTGCCTTGCGGACGTAGGAGATCGAACCGCCGCCCACCGTCCGCCAGTCGACCCGCCGGCCCCCGAGTCCGCCCTCGCCGTGGCCGACGAAGAACGCGATCACCGTGGCCGCCGGAATCTCCCAGACCAGCTCCGCCGGCACCGACCAGACGGCGGAGCAGAGCATGATCAGGTACGAGTGGCGGAACTCCATGCTGTATCCGCCCTGATCGAGGTATTCGCCCATCGACATGGTCGCCCGGCCGCGCACGAAGTCACGGCGGCCCTCCTCGTGGAAGCGGCGCACCTCCCGCCAGACGTTCGGGAATTCGGGGTACCGAGCGGCGTAGCGCTCCTCGATGGAGGCCTCGTCCAGTTCGAGCTCGTCGCTGCCGAACTCCAGTCCGCTGTCGAGGTCGAAGAAGGTGAAGCCTCCGGGGTGGGGGACGGTCTCGACGCCGAGTTCGTCGAAGAAGCCGCACAGCCGCGGGTAGGCGGGCTGGTTGAAGACGATGAACGCCGTGTCCAGACCGAGGACGCGGCCGTTCTCCTCGACCTCGACCGTGTTGGCGTGGCCGCCGGGGCGGGGCTCGCGCTCGAAGACGGTGATCCGGGCGCGGTCGCGCAGTCGGTAGGCGGCGGAGATCCCGGCGGGGCCGGCGCCGATCACGGCGATGTTCGGGATGGGCTGGGACATGAGAGGTCCTTGTCTGTATGGGTCTGTACGGAGCTGTACGGAGCTGTACGGGGCGGGGTCACGGGGTTGGCGTGAGTGCGGTCCAGGCGGGTTCGCGGTGGCGCGGGGGCCCGCCGTCCTCGGTCGCGACGGCCACGAGGTGGTGCGGGGACGGGCGCAGCAGGTCGAGTCGCCAGCGGGCCGCCCCGGCCGGCCTGCGGTGGTCGGTGACGGTGAACCGGCCGCCGCCGTGACGTCGGAAGGCAAGACCCTGGAGCCCGTCCGCCAGACCGACGCCGAGTCCTTTGAGGTAGGCCTCCGTCAGCACCCATCGCTCGCTCACGGCGCCGCCGGACACCCCGCCGAGGAAGGTGTCGAGCAGCCGCGTCTTCTCGTCGTCGAAGGGAACGCGTTCCACGTCCACACCGCAGCGGCGCCCGCGGGTCACCACACAGACGATCAGGCCGTCGGTGTGGGACAGGTTGAAGCGCAGCCCGCCGTGGTCCGCGGCGAGTTCCGGACGCCCCTGCCGGGTGACGGCGAACCGCCAGGCGTCCGGCGGCAGTCCGGTGCGGGCGCTGAGGGCCAGCCGGCACAGCAGGCGCCCGCCCAGGAAGCGGTGCCGGGATCCGGTGCGCCGCAGTCGGCGGTGGCGTGTGCGTTCCTCCGGGGTGAGGAGGCCGAGTCCGCCCATGTGGAGGGACAGCTCCGGGACCCGGTGTTCCGGCAGCGTCCACAGGTCCACCGCCCGCGGATCGTTCACGTCGTCCTCCTGGTCGCGCTCAGTGGCGGGCGGCGGCCTGGTCGGCCGTGCGGGGGGCGAGTGGGAACTGCCAGTACGAGAACAGCCGGTCGCCCTGGTGCAGGTGGCGCAGCACCCGCATCACCTCGTCGATGTCGCTCTCGCCCGTGACCGCCTCGTGCGGACGCAGATGCCTGCGCAGCCGTTCGAGCTGGAGCAGCAGCACCGCCCCGCTGGGCAGTGGCTCCTCCAAGGCCTCGTGGGAGTGGACGAAGGTCAGCACGCACGCGGCGGCGGCGTGCACGAGGCAGTACTCCTTGGCCAGGTCGAACAGCTCGGCGCACTGGCCGAAGTCGCGGCCCAGCCGGGAACGCAGCTCCTCGCAACGGGTGGTGAGCGAACCGACGTGGTCGAGCAACTCCGTGGCCACGTCGGCGGCGCGCGACAGCCTGTCCCGCTCCTCGTCCTCCTTGTCCTCCTCCGCGAGGGCGCGCAGCCTGTTGATCCCGTCGGGCGCCGCGAGCACCGTGTCGTCCCGGCCCCGGCTGGACAGCTCCTGCCTCCACGGCTCGTACGCCGGCATGGACCGGGTGATGCCGTACAGGACGGCGGCCCGCTCCCGCGCCGTGCGGCGCAGGCCGTCGTCCTTGGGCGTGGCCGACGCCGTCACGAGCAGGGAGCGCAGTTGCTGCCCGAGGTTGCGCAGGTTCACCACCGTGTTGCCGTCGGCGAAGTTGGCCACCAGCAGGTCGCGCATCAGCTTCTGGAACACCCCGTAGTGCGGGTGGCCGCGCAGGAAGAAACGGGCGCCCAGCACCACCGACAGCTGCGACATGGAGCGCTCCATCAGCGTCGGCACGAAGTACTTGACCACCGACGACCCGACGCTGACCTGCTCGGGGGCCACCTGCAGGGCACGTACGGCACCGAGGCTGACCGCGTCGGCGACCATCAGGTCGGCGAAGCACTCGGTGATCTGGCGCCGACTGTAGGGGATGTCGCTGACCGGTTGGCCGAAGAGGACGCGGCCCTCGGTGAAGTCGAGGGTCAGCCGCAGCCCGGTGTCGACGGCCGACATGGCCAGGCAGCTGATCTGGGCGCGGGCGATCTGGGTGGACTTCAGGGCGATCTCCAGCCCCTGCCCCTCGGCACCGATCCGGGCCGACTCGGGCACGAACAACTTCTCGACGCGCAGACCGCTGATGTCCATGCCGCGCAGTCCGTGCAGCCGCTCGCGAGGCAGCTCCGCCACCGTCCCGACCGGGGCGGTCCGCTTGTCGAGGACGAAGAGCGAGAAGCCGGCCGGGCCGCCGCGCTCGCTCGTACGGACGAGCGCGGTCATCCCGTCGGACCAGGTGGCGTTGCCGATCAGCCACTTCTCACCGGTCAGCAGGTAGCCGCCGTCGACCCGCTCGGCGGTCATCGCGCCCGCCAGCAGGTCACTGCCGGAGGCGCGCTCCGACAGCCCCCAGGACAACCGGTAGCCGTGGAGGACGTCATGGACCACCCGCCGCTTCTGCTCGTCCGTGCCGGCGATCCAGAGCGGCATGAAGCCGAGGTTGGTGATGATCAGGGCGGTGGCGGTGGTCGGATCACGGCGGGCGACCAGGCGCAGCAGGTTGAACTCCGCCTCGACGTCACCCGCCCTGCCGCCCTGCTCCCCGGGCAGGGCGTACTCGGGCACGCCCCAGGCGCGCAGCGCGCCCACGAAGTCGTAGGGATATGTCTCGCGTTCGTCGTACTCCAGGACCGTGCGGTACGACATCCGGCTGCCCGGATCGTGCGGGTCGCCGAGGTGTTCCTCGAGCCGCGTCGCCAGGTCGGTCAGGTCGGCCTTGGGCATGAACGGTCTCCTCAGGACTCGGCCGCCACCCGCACGGGGGCGGCGGTGAACAGCAGGCCGTTCTCGCGCAGCGCGGACACGGCGTCGACGGCGGGCAGCAGATCGGGGCCGCAGCGGCGGGGATCGACGCCGTCGGCGCGCGCGAGCAGGAAGGCCAGGGCCGCCCGCAGCCAGCCGGACGCGCCCGGCTCGCCCCCGTACAGTGACCGGTGCCGGTTCGCCCACCACAGGTGGACACAGACCGCGGCCGCGTGCAGCCACGCGTAGCGCTCGGCGAGGTCCACCAGGGCGTTGGGATCGGCGCCGGACCGCCGGACCGAGGCGGCCTCGGGACCCAACTCGGCGACGGCGTCGGCCAGTCGCCGCACCAGAGCCGCCGCGCGCGGGTCGGTGAGCTCCGCGTGAACGGCCCCGGCCGCCCTGGCCGCCCCGCCCAGTCCGCCCAGTCCGCCCAGGACGGGATCCGCGCCCCGGGCGACCAGGTCGAGCCGGGTGGGCTCATACGGCGGCAGCTCGGCGTCGAGGGCGAAGATCCGGCGCAGGGTGTCCGGCTCGGTCACCCCGTCGCGGGTGAGGAGAGTGGGGATCTGGGCCGCGTACGCGCGCAGGTTGGCCAGCGGGCTGGCGTCGATCACCCGGACCACCGCAGCGTCCCGCTGGAGCTTCTGGAACAGCCCGGAGCCCGGCGCCTGTTCGCGCAGGACCGATCGGGTGGCGAGCACGCCCGCGCAGCGCCGCATCAGCTCGTCGCCCGCCTCCGCCACCACGTGCTTGGCGGCGAGCGCCCAGACGCTGAACACCTCGGGTACGACATGGACACCCCGCGCCGCGGCCAGCGCCACCGCGTCGGCCGCCACCAACGCCGCCGAGGCGACGGCCAGTTCGCGGCGGGCGTGGGGTGTCCGGTCCAGGGGCGTGCCGGCGGCGCGGCGCCCTTCGGTGACGCGGCGCCCGCCGGCGAAGCCGAGGGTCAGGCGCAGCGCACTGTCCGCGCAGCCGAGGCTGCCGGCCATGCTCATCAGGCGTACGGCCTGCTGGGCGAGGATCGCCACCTCCAGACCCTCGCCGGCCTTGCCCACCAGGGCGTCCTCGGGCACCGGCAGCCCGGTGAAGCGCAGCCGCGCGGTGTCGATGCCGCGCATACCGCCCGTGCGGGGAGCCGGTTCGCGGACCAGCCCGCCCCGCCGCTCCGCCTCGGCCGTGTCCAGCAGGTACGCGGAGAAGGCGCCCGGTCCGCGCTCGCCGGTGCGGGCCACCACGTAGACGGCCTCGCAGCGCAGGCCGTTGCCGACCATCCACTTCTCGCCGTACAGCCGCCCGCCCTCGTCGAGGCGCACCTCGCCCGCCAGCAGGTCGCTGCCGTGCTCGGCCTCGGTCAGGGCGAACCCGACCGAGCCGCCACGGGTCAGGATCTCCGCCACCCGCCGCCGCTGCTCCTCGTCGCCGTGCAGTTGGAGGCAGGTCGCGGCGATGATGCCGAACATCGTGCCCGGCATCACGTTCACGTCCCGGCGGGCCGCGGCGCGCACCAGGGTCAGGCTGCGGTCGAAGGAGCCGAACGCGCCGCCCCACTCCTCGGGCAGGTAGTTCAGGTGGAAGCCCGCCGAGACGAGCGCCTGGCACAGCTCGTCGGGGTGCGCGTCGGCCTCGTCACGGGCGACGGCGGCGGCGAAACCGTACGGGTTGCCCGGGTCCTCGGGGTTCCCCAGCAGTTCCTCCACGCCCTCCGGAGTCAAGGCGCTCATCCGGCGGCCTCCATGAGCGCGGGCAACTCCAGCGGCACCGGGCGGTAGTCCGCCGCCGAGGCCGGGACGGTCACGCCCGAGGTGGCCAGCTGGGCGACGCGCGTGTGGAAGGCCGCCCCCCGCATCAGGTGATGGGCCACGTCGGCCACGGTCCTGTTCTCGGGGGTCTTCAAGTAGCTGCCGGACACCCAGGCGTTGAAGCTGCCCATCGCCGGGCCGCACCAGATCTGGTAGTCGGAGGCCCGGTCGGCCTCGCCCGTCACCGCCCAGCGGGAGGCCATGCCCAGGTACCAGCGGAACACCAGCGCCATCCGGCGCCTGGGATTGCCGGCGGCCCGGTTCAGCTGGTCCGGGTCGCGTCGGCTGAAGTACTCGACGCACTCCCGCCAGACGTCCTCCAACGGCCGCTTGAAGACCTGGGACTCCAGCCGCGCGCGCTCCTCGGCGGGCAGCGCCTCGATACCGTCGTACGCCTGGTAGAGCCGGTACAGCTGCTGGGCCCGCATCGCGAACATCGAACCCCGCCGCAGGACCTGGAGCTCCACGCCCATCTCGAACATGTCGGCGGCCGGAGCCATCACGCAGTCCGTGACGTCCGCCTGCGCCAGCAGCGCGCGGGCGGCCGGGGACGTGCCGGACTCCAGACAGGACTGGTTGACCGAACCCGTCACCACGTAGGCGGCGCCCATCGCGAACGCGGCGGCGACCGCGGTCGGGGTGCCGAGGCCACCGGCCGCGCCCACCCGGATCGGGGTGGCGTAACGGTGCTCGCGCTGGATCTGGTCGCGCAGGCGCAGGATCACCGGGAACAGCGCCGGAAGCGGGCGGCGGTCGGTGTGCCCGCCGGAGTCCGCCTCCACCGTGATGTCGTCGGCGAGCGGCAGATGATGGGCGAGCCGCGCCTGCTCCTGGGTGATCAGGCCGTCCCGCAGCAGCGCGTCGACCATGGCCGCCGGCGCGGGGCGCATGAACCGTTCGGCGGTCTCGGCGCGGGACACCTTGGCGATGACCCGGTGCTCGGCCACGATCCGGCCCGCCGGGTCGAGGCGCAGCCCGGTGAGCCGGTAGCGGACCAGATGCGGGGTCAGCCCGAGGAAGGCGGAGGCCTCCACGCACCGCACTCCGTGGCGCAGGAACAGCTCGACCGCCTCGCGCTCCAGCCGTTCCTCACTGGGGCTGTGAATGAGATTGACGGCGTACGGCAGCCCGGGGATCTCGGCCGCGAACCGGGCCAGCGCCTTCTCGATGTCCCGGGGGAGCAGGCCCGCCGCGCCGAAGGACGCGAGGAAGCCGTGGCGGGCCAGCGCGATCACCAGCTCGGCGGAGGCGATACCGCCGGCCATCGCACCGGCCATGTACGACTGCCGTACGCCGTGCGCGGCGCGGAAGCCGGCCGAGCCCAGCCGGTGCGGGGGCAGGGGCGGGGCGGCGGCCAGGACGGCCGGGCCCTCTCCGCTCGCGGCCGCCGTTCCGCCGGCGACCGCGCCGACGCCCTGGGCCGTGGACACGATGAAACAGGGGTGCTCCACCTGGGCGAGGACCTGGTGGATCCCGGCCGGGTCGACGCTCGGGTAGCCGTCTCCGCACCAGCGGAGCGGGGCCTGTGACGTGCTCATGGGTAGTCGATCTCCTCGGCTGTGCCGGACGTCAGTCGGCTTCGGGACGGGTTGCGGCAGCCGTGTCGGCGTGGGCTGCGGCAGGTGCGTCGGGGCGGGACTCGGCAGCTGTCTCCGGGCGGACCTCTATGGCCACGTCGGTGAGTTCGTAGATGCGCAGGCCCGGCTTCCACAGGTCCGCGTCGGCGATCAGCAGCAACCGGTCCGCCTCCACGCGCACCTCCTTGACGTGCACGTCGAAGAACAGCTCGCGGTCGTCGCGCAGGATCTGTCCCCGGTACTTCCAGGACATCTCGACGTCGGTGGCCATGGCGAAGCGGGGCCGGGACATCCCCTCGGCGAGGTTCCGCTCCAGGACGAACAGGCGCATCGCCTGCAGCACCGCCTCGACACCCAGCGAGCCCGGCATCACCGGGTCGCGGTGGAAGTGGCAGTCGAAGTACCACTCGTCGGGGCGGATGCCGCGGTGGCCGTGCAGATAGCCCGCGCCGTGACGGCCTCCGTCCGCGACCAGGTCGACGCGGTCCACGAGGTCGAAACGGCCGCCGGGCAGATGCAGGCGGCCCCCCGACTCGCTGTGGAAGGCGGACGAGCCCTCACCCAGCTCGATCCGCCTCACCCGCTCGGCCGCCGGCTTCTCCGCCTCGATCCACGGCTGGACGTAACTGCCGCTGTCGAGGCCCACCTGGTTCGACAGGGCGGCCTCGTTGAAGTAGCCGAACAGGGACTCGCCGGTGTAGAAGACCTCGCCGTCGGCGGACAGTTCGTAGGAGAAGTTCTGCAGCACCGCGCCGGAGACGACGCTCGTCATCAGCAGCTTCGAGTGGTGCCGGACGGTCTTGCCGCGCAGGTCGATGTCCTTGACCAGCGTGGCCCGGCCGTCGAGGTTGCGGATGGAGTACTCCTCCTCGGGCTGGCGGAGCGTGGCGCCGAGGTAGTAGCCGAGGAAGATGGCGGCCTGCAGCGAGCTCTCCATGTACACGCAGTTCGGCATGTACGGCGAGGAGTTCTGGCGGTAGTACCAGGCGTCGTCGGGCGAGTCGTACTCGGTGACCATCTCCGCGCCGGGGCTCAGGTCGCCCCGGGTGCCGGTGAGCGACATGACCCGGTCCACGAACTGGAAGTCGCCGTTGGGAATGTAGGGGGCGCGACTGTCGCGGTAGACCTCGAACTCCGGGCCCATCGCCATGTCCAGCAGGCCCTTGGCGGAGTGGGCGAGGTGCAGCTCGTTGATCATGGCGGGCTCGCCGTCGCGGTTACGGCGCCCGAGGAACTCGGGCACGCCGCCGATCCCCGGCCGGTACGGCGTCCCGGGCTTCTCCACGATCTGCAGGCCGAGGTTCTGCATCCGGACCACCGGCTTGTCGCCGAGGTGGACGAGGACGTCCGCGATCACCGTGGGCCTGGGCAGCAGGGTCAGCTCGGTGACCTCCACCTCGTAGCGGATCTCGGCGTCCTTCGGCGTGACCTGGCCACGCACCTGGACGTCGATGCGCCGATCGGTCACCGTCTGGAAGCGGGCGTCCGGGAGCGTGAGGTGCATGCCCTGGTGCATCAGGTAGATCTGCAGCAGCTGCACGGCCCCCTCGGCGATCAGGGAACCGGCGAGCACCGGGTCGTCCGGGAAGTGGCAGGTGAAGTACCAGCCGTCGGGCCGAAGTCGTTTGACGGCGCTCAGCGAGCCCAGCTCGCACGGTCCGCCCTCGCGGTCGACGGTGACCTCGTCCACCATGCGCAGCCGCTCGTCCGGCAGCCGGAGTGCCGGGTTGATGCCCGGGTCCTGGGCGTGGTCCGGGCCGAAGACCTCCCCGGGCCTGCCCTGGGCAAGCAACTCCAGGTCATGCGCGACGAGTTGGTGCTTGCGTGCGTACGCGAGAGGCTTGAACGTGCCCTTGGGCAGCGCGGCCCGCCGGGCCCGGTCCTTGTCGGTGAGGACGACGCCGAGCGGGGTGTCCAACTCCTGCTTGCTGAAGAACCCGGCGCAGGCGTCCCGCAGTTCGAGGATCAGCTCGTCGTCCGCGTAGCAGTCGTAGCTGAAGAAGAAGATCGTGGTGTCGCCCTGGTGGACGAACCGGTCGATGGAGATCTCGTAGCGGAGCGTCTGCCCGGTTGTCGGCAGCCCGCCGCGGAAGGTCAGCGAGCTGTCGAGCAGCCGGTAGACCCGTTCGCCCTTGTTGCGGAAGTCGATGCCCAGATAGCTGACCAGCAGCAGGTCGCACTGCCCGGACTCCACGGTGACCGCCGGCGGCACCCCGCCGTCGACCGCGTACCAGGCGTCCTCGGGCACGACGTACTCGGTGGTGATGCGGGACGGTTCGAGCACCCCGGGCTTGGCGTCCAGCCCGGTGACCCGGGTGACGAAGTGGTACGGCGGGGCCGGCAGCCGCACCCGGGCCTTGAAGGTGTCGATCTCGGCGAACTCGGGGCCGAAGACCGTGGCCAGGGATCCGGTCGCGAACTCCAGCAGGTCGGCCTCGTCCCAGATCACGCCCTCCTTGACCTCACGTTGCGGCGGCGCGGGGAGTTCGGCAGCCGGGAGGGGTACGGCGGTGGGGCGGTCCACGGTCACGGACGGCGGCGGTGACTGCCGTGACAGCGGTGACATCGGTGACACGGCGGGCCGGGAGGCGGACGACGGTTCGTCGAGCAGGGCCTCGGCGCGGTCCAGGGTCGCTCCCTGGAGCACGCGGTGGGTCTCCATCACGACGCTGTGGGTGGCGAGCATCTCCTGGCGCAGGTCCCGCACCAGGTGGGCGGCGGGCGCGTGGCCGGCCGGTGCGTGGTCGGTGGGTGCCTGGTTCGTGGGCGCGTGGCCGGTGGGCGTCGGGGCGGGCGGTGTCTGGGCGCTCCGTGCCGGGACGTTCGGCGCCGGGACGTTCGGTGTCGGGGCGGGCGGCTCGGGCGTGGGCGTCGGGGTGCCGGCCGCCGGTGGCGGAGGGCTGCCCCAGGGCAGGGCCGTGAGGGGATCCCCGTCGAAGGTGATCACCTCGGAGACCTCTAGCGTCGGGTCGGCGGGCATGGCGGCGGGCTCCTCCGGCGGGACGGACAGAACGGGGGCGGGAACGGCGGTGACGGGAACGGTGGAGGGGGGAACGGTGGAGGGGGGAACGGTGGAGGGGGTGCGTTCGGCGGGCGGAGCCGTGGGCTTCGTCCGGGCGACGGGGTGGGGCACGGCCTGGGGCACGGCCTCGGGTGCGACCGGCTCGGGGTGCCGTGCGGTCACGGACGCGGCCGTCTCGTGGGGGGCCGGTGCAGGCACGGACGGTTCGGGACGCCCGGCGGCCAGGGCCGCGACCGCCTCGCGGGCGATACGGTCCGGGATCGGCTCGCCCCGGCCCACCCGGATCGTGGGCAGGCGGCGGGCGGCCCGTGACGGCGCCGGGCGGTCGGCCGGTTCCGGACCCAGCAGAGCCGTCGGATCCACCGGCAGCCCGTGCCCCACGAGCCGGGCCACGAGGTGGGCGAGCGGTGTCGTCGCCGGGACGCCACGGCGGTCCACACAGGCGGCCACGTGAGGTGCGTCGCCGAGCGTCTCCCGGATCCAGCGGGAGCAGGTGGCACCGGGACCCACCTCGATGAAGTAGCGGTATCCGCGCTCGTACGCCGCGTTCACCAGACGCGGGAAGTCGATCGTCGAGCGCAGGGTCGTCGCGATGCGCCGCGGGGACTCGCCGAGGCGTTCGGCGGGCAGCGGCAGGTAGTCGTAGGCGCTGAACAACTCCATGTCGCCGAACGAGCCGGTGGGATAGTCGTTGAGCCGTGCCAGGCCCTCGAACTCGGCGTCCACCACCGGGCAGTGCATGACCACGTTGACCGGGGAGCGGGCCGCGCGGCACCCCACCTCCTCGATCAGCGCCCGGCACTGGGCCGGATCCCCGGCGATCACCAGCTCCTGCGGGGTGTTCACGTGGGTGAGGTGGACGCGGTCGTAGCGGGCGAGGGCCTCGCGTACCGGTCCTACGGGCGCGAGCAGTACGTGGGAGGCCCACACCGCCTCGTCGGGGGTCTCGTCGGGCAGGTCCCACAACTCCCGTACGGTGCGGCGCGGCCCGCACAGCCGGTCCTGGAAGACCGGACTGTCGCTGATCAGCGAGTCGCTGCGGCCCGCAGGGTCCCAGCCGCCGGTCGCGAAGAGCATGCTGGACTCGCCCAGGCTGTAGCCGAACCCGCCGTGCGCCGTGATGCCGAGCACCTCCCGCACCAGCGCGGTGTACAGGATCGCGAAGCTGGTGCCGGTGGCGAGCATGAACGGGACGTCGTCGCCGAGCCGTTCCTCGATCCGCATCAGGGCGCGCCGGTCGAGGGCCTCGCGGGTGCGCGGGTACAGCTGCGCGGCGCGCAGCATCCGGGCCGGCCGGGCGGCCTGCCGCTCGAAGCGGTCGAGCAGGCCGGGGAAGGCCCGGAAGAGGTCCGTGCCGAGCCCCGGGTAGCTGTTGAAGGCGCCCGGGTAGACCAGGGCCACCCGCCCGTCCGGACCGATGGGCCGCGGGGTGAAGAAGGAACCGGCCGGGGTGGCCCACTCCCTGCCCTCGGCGTGCGCGGCGGGCACGTCCCGTACCGCCAGCTCCAGTTGGCGGGTCAGCGCCTCGCGGTCCTTGCCCACGAGGACGGCCCGCAGCCGCCCGTCCACCGCCGCGCGTGCCGCCGCTTCCCGCGCGAGGGCGAGCGGGTCGGCGCCGTCGTCGAGCAGCGCCCGGTACCGCTCGGCCTCGGCGACCAGCCCGTCCGGTGTCTCTGCGGCTATCGGCAGCAGCAGAGGACCGTCCGCGCGGGACCAGTCGGCCATGCGGCGGGGGCGCTCGGCGTCCGGTACCGAGGAGAGGATCACGTGGGCGTGGGAGCCTCCCGTACCCAGGATGTTCACCGCGGCGTGGCGGCGGCCTTCCGCCTCCTCGCGCAGCCAGGGGCGGGAGCCGTCCGGGACATGGAGCGCGGAGGCGGCGAAGGCGTCGGCGAGGTCGCCGGCCGGGCGCCGCCAGCCCGGGGTGCCGGGCAGGTACGCGTGCCGTACACACAGCACGGCCCGGATCAGACCCGCCAGCCCGGCCGCACAGCCCGCGTCGCCGATCTGCGCCGTGACGCTGCCCAGGGCGATGGTGCAGGTGTCCGTGGCGGCGCCCGAGTCGTTACTGGAGTCGTCACATGAGTCGTCGCAGGAGTCGGCGCCGGAGCCGTCCGACCGGTACACGCGCGACAGCCCGGCCATCTCGGCCCGGTCCGCGTCGTCGGTACCTGCCGCGTGCGCCTCGACGTATCCCACGTCGCCGGCGGCGACTCCCGCCTCGTCCAGGGCCGCCCGCGCGGCCTCGGCCAGCCGGTCAGCGACCGTGCCGGGCATCGGGCCGGTGGCCGGGGCATGCCGCACGGCCACGCCGTCGATACGGGCGTACACCCGGCCCCGGGCCGCGTCCGGGCGGGTGACGACCAGGGCACCCGCGCCCTCGCCCACCCGCCTCCCACGGGCCCCGTCACCGAAGGACAGACCGGCCTCGGCCGACAGCCCGGGACCCACCAGCAGGTTCTCCGCCGAGCCGGCCAGGTCGACCGCGCCGACCAGTACCGCCTCCAGGTCCGGGTCGAGCAGCAGCAGCCGCGCGACCTCCAGGGCCTCGGCGGTGCCCGCTCCGTCGGCGGAGAGGGTGAAGGACGGGCCGGTGAGGTTCCACCGGGAGGAGATCCGCCCGGCCATCACGTTGCCGATGTAGCTGAGGACCTCGTTGGCGCCGATCGGGTCCACGACGGCGTCCCTGGCGACCTCGGCGAGCGCCGCCCGCTGTTCCTCGGTGAGCCGGACACCCGCCTTGTCGAACTCGCGGCGCAGGAACGCCCCGAGCCCGTACCGGCTCAGCCGGGCGTGCGTGTACGGCTCGATCTCGGTCACCACCACGACGGCGACGCGGCGGGGGTCGGGGGTGTCGCGCGCCCCGCTGCCGAGCCGGTACCCGGCGTCGCGCAGCGCCTCGTCGGCGACCTTGGTCATCAGCGCGTGCTGCGGGTTGTAGATGCGCAGGTCGGACGGCGGCACACGGAGCTGCGCGGGGTCGACCTGGACGCCGTCGACGAACGCCCCGTGCGGGGCGCCCCCGGCGAGGCCGGCCTCGTCCAGGGTGCCTCCGCCGGTGCGGTCCAGGCCCCGCCACCGCCGCTCGGGCAGCGGCCGCAGGTCGTGCTCGCCCCGGTGGACGGCGCGCTCGAAGGAGTCCACGGTCTCCAGCGACCCGAAGTGCGCACCGAGGCCCACGACGTCCAGGGCGGGCAGTACGGCAGGCCCGGCGGGGGTCGTACGGTCGGCGCCCGCAGGGGCGTCCGTACCGGACGTGGCGGGCGCGGAGGAGAGCACCACCGCGTCCGTACCGGACGTGGCGGGCGCGGAGGAGAGCACCACGTGCGCGTTGGTGCCGCCGAAGCCGAAGGCGGAGACCGCCGCCCGCCGCGGGCCCGGCCGCTCCTCCGGCCAGGCGCGCACGGCGCGCACCAGCCTGTCCTCGCCCACCCGGCCGTCCGGGGAGGCGATCGGCTCGTCCACCCCGATGGTCGGCGGAATCGTGCCGTCCGCCATGGCCAGCACGACCTTGAGCAGACTGCTCAGACCGGCCACGGTCAGCAGATGCCCCACGTTGCCCTTGACCGAGCCGAGCAGCGGCACCTTGCCGTGCGGGCCGAAGAACTCGGCGACGGACTCCGCCTCCGTCGCGTCCCCGATCGGTGTGCCCGTGGCGTGGCACTCCAGGTAGTCGATGTCGGCCGGGTCGACACCGGCGTCCGCGTAGGCGCGGGCCAGCGCGTCCAGTTGGCCGCTCTTGCGCGGGACGAGCGGGTGGCGCCCGGAGCCGTCGTTGGACAGCCCGATGCCGTCCACGACGGCGTGGACGCGGTCGCCGTCGCGCAGCGCGTCCTCCAGCCGCTTGACCGCGACCATGCCGGCGCCCTGGCCCGTGACGATCCCGCCGGAGCGGCCGTCGAAGGGCTGGCTGAACCCGTTCTCCGGATAGGCGTGCAGATCGGAGAACGACAGGTGGATCAGTGTCGGATCGGGGGCGCACACCCCGCCCGCCAGCACCAGGTCCGCCCGGCCGGAGGCGAGATGGCCGCACGCCAGGCTCAGCGCGTACAGGGCCGACGAGCAGGCCGCGTCCAGACAGTAGCGGGGCCCGCCGAGGCCCAGCGCGGCGGCGGTGACCGCTGCGGGCGAACCGCTGACCCGCAGGTTCTCCGGGACGACGGACGCGCGGTCGATCAGCGGGTGCGCGCCCGGTAGCCCGGCGAGCTCGGGCAGCTCCGCGCGGCGCAGCCCGTCGAGCACGGCCTCCTGCGCCAGCGGGACGCTGACCTCGGCCGAAGTGGGCGTCGGGAAGGAGTAGTTGCCCATCACCAGGCCGGTGCGGGCCAGGGTCTCGGCGGCACTCCCGGTCGACCGGTCGGACAGGCCGCAGTCCCGCAGCGCCTCCCGCGCGGCGTGGATCGACCAGTGGAAGATCCGGTCGAGGCCGGCCAGGTACCCGGCGTCCAGCCGATAGCCGGTCGGGTCGAACTCGAAGTCGGTGATGAACCCGCCCCGACGCGAGGTGATGCGGTGGCGGGGGTCGAGGTCGCGCTCGTCGAGCGCCGCCCCGAAGACCTCCTCACCGCCGTCCCGGCGGCTGTCCGCGCCGCTGCGCAGGTTGTGCCGGAACTCCTCGGGCGTCCGGGCGTCGGGGAACAGGCAGGAAACTCCGACGATCGCGAACTTGCTCATGGAACTTGGTCCCCTCCAGGGTTCTGGGGGCCCGGCGGGGGCAGCGAAGGCCGCCGCCCGCCGGGCCCACCAGTCCGGTACGTCGGCTCAGCGGCTCGCGAACTTGGCGGCCAGCTGCGGGGTGGACACGAGGGACACTCCGGTGAACCGGGTCAGCACTCGGCCGTCGGGCGCGCACGCCGTCACGGTGAGCGTGGCGCTCGTGTCGCCCGCCGACTCCGGCTCCACCACCACGACGAACGGTTCGCCGTCCGGCAGCGCCTCGTACAGGTCGGCTCGCGCGACCGACATCGGCAGGCTCGCCGTGTCGCGGTACCGGCGCATCCACACCAACGCGGCCTGCAGCAACAGGTCGGCGGTGCCGGGCGCGTACCGGCTGCTGCCGAACGCGCCGCCGGCGGGCCGGTGTTCGGGCAGCGCGCACTCGACGACCAGGCGCGACGGGCCGTCATCGAGCACCCGGCGCAGACCCCGCAGGGACTCGCCGTGGAAGAGGGTGCCGTCGGCATAGCAGACCTGTGCGTCACTGCCGCCGCCCACGGCGGGCAGTCCCGGCAGTCCCGCGATGTGCTGTGACCGCGCCTGCTGCCGCGCGGCACCGCCGAGGAGGACGCGCGCCGCGTAGTGCGGGCGGGCCGTCCCGGCGCCGCCGACCGAGCGGATCGCGACATCGGCCTCGGCGCCGTCGGGCGTCGGGTCGACGGAGAGCTGGAAGCGGCTGTCGTCGAGCCCGCCGTCGAAGACCACACCCTTGTGGACCACGAAGTCCCGGACCACCGAGACGTCCTCGCCGGTCAGCCGCTCGACGGCGCCCGCAGCCCAGCCCAGTGCCGCCGCGGCGGGCAGCACCGGCGCGTCCCCGATGACATGGTCGGCGACGAGCGGGTCGGTGACCAGCGAGGCCAGGTTCCGCTCCATCACGACCGGCGCGGAGGGCACCACGTCCTCGCGCACGGACAGGGGAGTGGTCGGCCCGAGGACCGTGACCACGTCGCCGGCCCGCTCGGCGGCGAACTGCTCGGTGAACAGCCGCGCCCCGGCGTCCTCCGGAATGAGGGTGAGGCCGCGTTCCTCGAACACCGCCTTGATCTGCGGCGACACCATGCCGCTGTCCCAGGCGCCCCAGTTGAGGGAGGACACGTGGGCCCGCGGGTGGCTGCGCTTGAAGGACGCGGCCCAGGCGTTGAGCACCTCGTTGGCCATGGCGTAGTCCGACTGGCCGCGGTTGCCGAAGAACCCGGCGACCGAGGAGAACAGCACGACGTGACGCAGCCGTTCGGCGGGCAGCGCGGCGACGACTGACCGCAGTCCGCCCAGCTTCACGGAGAACACCCGCTCGATCTCGGCCGCCTTCTTCGCGGAGATCAGCTGGTCCGCCAGGACCCCGGCACCGTGTACGAGGCCGGTGATCCGCTCCCTGTACGGCGCCAGGGCGGCGGCGGTCGCGGCGACGTCGGTGATGTCCACCGCCACGTACTCGACCTCGCTGCCCGCGGCCCGTATCGCGGCGAGGGTCTCCCGCACCTCCCTCTGGCCGACGACCGCCTGGTAGAGCTGCTCCACGCGCTTGGGGGTCGGCTTGTCACCGGCCTGCTTCAACCGGTCCGCGGCAGCCGCCTTGAGGGCAGCCTGGTCGGTCAGTCCGCGCGCCCACTCCGGCTCCTCCTCCAGGGCTGTACGACCGAGCAGCAGCAGACCGGGGCGGTGCGCGGCGGCCAGGTCGAGGGCGCAACGGGCGGTGATGCCGCGTCCGCCACCGGTGACGACCAGCAGGTCGTCGGAGGTCGGCGGGGCCGTCGCCGGGGACACGGGCTCGGGCTCGGACTTGGACTCGGACTTGGACTCGAACTGGGTGAGGGGCTCGTCCGCGAGCGAGAGCGCGACCCGGCGGGTGCCGTCGCTGCCGTTGCGCCCCACCTGGACCGGCCCGGACGCGGCGTCGTACACCTCTTCCAGGACCAGCTCGGCGGCCTTCGCGGCGCCGAGCGCAGGGTCCAGGTCCACGGCCCGGCAGTACAGTTCGGGCGCCTCCACCGCCAGGGTCTTGACCAGACCGCCGACACCGCCGGCGGGCACCGCGTCCTCGGCCACCCCACCCAGGCCGAAGGCCCCGTCGAGCCGGGTGACGGTGACGAACGCGGCCCGGTGACCGGTCGCCGCGGCCGTGGTGAGCGGACCGGCCACGTGCTTCGCGGTCAGCAACTGGTGCGCGAGCCTGCGCACACCCTCCGCCCAGCCGAGGTCGCTCTCCGCCGCGAAACCGAGCACGAGGTGGACGGGCTCGTCACCCAACTCCTCGACAAGTCCAGCCAGTTCAGTGGCACCCCAGCCGCTGAGCGGGCTGTCGACGGCCCCCGTGACGCGCTGCGGCACACCGGGCAGCCGCAGCACGCGCACCCGCCAGCCGCCCTCGACGAGCCGCTCGGCGGCCGCCCGGGCGACCTCACTGCCGTCATCGACGACGATCGCGGTCGCCCCCTGCGGGTACGCCCCGACGATCCGGTCCGGCACGGGCAGCTCCGTCAGCGCGGCCTGCCCACGGCCGATCGCGGCCGGCGGCGCGGCGCTCGGTCCGGGAGTGGTGCTCGCTTCGGGAGCAGGGGGGACAGTGGGGCCGGAGAGCCCTGTGACGAAGGTGACGATGTCGTTCAGGGTGCGGAGTTCGGCGAGGTGTTCGGGTCCGATGGGGGTGGGGCTGGGGAAGTGTTCCTGGAGGACGCCCATGATCTCGACGCGCTTGATGGAGTCGATGCCGAGGTCGGCTTCGACGTCCATGCCGAGGTCCAGCATCTCGGCCGGGTAGCCGGTCTTCTCCGACACCACGGCCAGCAGGGCGGTCTCGACGTCGGCGGCCGATACCACGGCCGGCGTGGGCTGCTCGACGGCGGGAACGGGAGCGGGCGCAGAAGTGGGAACGGTGTCGGGTCCGTTGAGCTCGAGGACGAAGCCGACGATCTCGTTCAGGGTGCGGAGTTCGGCGAGGTGTTCGGGTCCGATGGGGGTGGGGCTGGGGAAGCGTTCCTGGAGGACGCCCATGATCTCGACGCGCTTGATGGAGTCGATGCCGAGGTCGGCCTCGACGTCCATCCCGAGGTCCAGCGTCTCCGCCGGGTAGCCGGTCTTCTCCGCCACGATGCCGAGGAGCGCGGCGGAGATGTCGTCCGTGCTGATGGCCGGTGCGTTCGGCGCGGGGGCCGTGGCCGACGCCTGGGGACGAGCGCTCGGGCCGCCGAGGCTGAGGACGAAGCCGACGATCTCGCTCAGCGTGTGCAGTTCGGCGAGGTGTTCGGGTCCGATGGGGGTGGGGCTGGGGAAGCGTTCCTGGAGGACGCCCATGATCTCGACGCGCTTGATGGAGTCGATGCCCAAGTCAGCCTCCACGTCCATGTCCAGGTCGAGCATGTCGGCCGGGTAGCCGGTCTTCTCCGCCACCACCGCGAGCAGCGCTGCCTCCACGTCGGAGGCCGAGGCGGAGGGGGATGCGGGCGCCGTCGGCACGGAACCCGTCGGTACGGGACCCGTCGGTACGGGACCCGTCGGTACGGGACCCGTCGGCACGGAACCCGTCGGTACGGGACCCGTTGGCTCGGGACCGGTCGGCCGGGGAGCGGCAGGCGCGGGCAGCGCTGCTGCAGCCGCGGGGGCCACCGGAGCCACCGGAGGGACGGGTACGACCGGTGCGGCCTGCGGGGCCACCGGGGAGGCCAGGGCCACCGTGGTGGCCGGAGCGGCCGGAGCGGCCGGAGCAGGCGGCGCCGTCGGGGCCGACGCGGCGTACTCCATGGCCGCCAGGTCCCGCAGGATCTCGTTGGCCCTCAGGTGCGTACGGCCGATGGCCAGTCCGTGCTCCTTGACGGTGGCCACGCCCGGGAACACCTCGTCGATACGGCGCTGCTCGTCGGCTCGTTCGAGGATGCCCATCAGGCGCTGTGCGCTGGACAGCTGGCCGCTCAGGTAGTCGTCGTGGAGGGCCAGGTGATCGGCGATCAGTTCGGACAGCCGGTCGCCGCCCGCGGCAGGTGGTGTGTGGTGGTGTTCTTGCACGAGCTCGCTCTCCAGGACGTCTGTGGGGACGGGCGGCGCGGCGGGCGCCACTTCGGGCAGGGCGGGGCGTACGTCGACGGCCGGCGCGGCGGGCGCGGCCACTTCGGGAACGGCCACCCCGGCAGCGGTCACCACGGGCGCGGCCTCCGGCAGGGTCACCCGATAGCCCGTCTCCAGCGCCTCGCGGTACGCCGCCTTTCGCGCCTCAGGCACGTGGTTGATGCCGTTGAGCGGCACGGTCATGCCCTTGACCGGCACGGCGACGACCGGCGCGGCCACGTAGGGGTCCTCGGTCGTCAACGGCAGTCCCAGAACCGCGAGTTGAGCTACCGACCGCTTCAGCGCGAGCTCGGCGTCACCCTTGGGGCCCGGGTCGAGCCGCACCGCGAAGTGCTCACGCTCGCCGAGGACGCGGCCCACCAGTTGCGTCAGCACGCCCTTCGGGCCGAACTCCACGAACGTACGGAAGCCGGCCGCGTACATCTCCTCGACCCGCTCGGCGAACTGCACCGGCTTCACGAGCTGTTCGACCAGCGTCCGCCGGTTGGCGTCGATGTCCGGACCGTACGAAGCACCGGGGGAGTTGGCGAACACCGGGCCCCGCGGCCGGCCGATCGCGGCGTCGGCCACGCGACGTCCGAACGCCTCCACCGCGTGCGCGACGAACGGGGTGTGGAACGCCGCCGACACCGGCAGCCGCACCGCCCGTACGCCGGCCGTGCCCGCCGCCGCCACCAGCCGCTCCACGGCGTCGGTGGCGCCGCCGACCACCACCTGATCGGGTGCGTTGCGGTTGCAGATCGCCAAGTCCGGGTTTTCGGCGAGCAGTTGACCGACCTGCTCCTCGGAGGCGGTGACCGCGGCCATCGCTCCGGCGTCGAAGCCGGGGTCGGCGTCTGCGGGCGGTGCCATGGCGGCGCCCCGCGCGCGGGCGAGCGCGAAGTACGTGTCGTCGTCGATCGCGCCGGCGGCCCACAGTGCGGCCAGCTCGCCGAAGCTGTGCCCGAGGAAGCCGTCGGCGGCGAAGCCCAGTCCGCTCAGATACCGGAAGTGGCCGGCCGCCAGGGCGCCGATCGCGGGCTGCGCGTACTCGGTGCGGCGCAGCTCGGTCTCGTACGCCTTCCGCGTCCCCTCGTCGAAGGACGGCGGCGGGAACGCGACCCGGGACAGCGGGAGTTCATGGTCTCCGAAGGCCGCATTCGCCCGGTCGAAGGCCGCCCGCAGCGGGGGCAGCGCGAGCACCGCCGTCCGCCCGGGCTCGACGTACTGGCTGCCCTGTCCGGCGAACAGCGCGCCCACCTTGCCGGTGCGGGCGGCGGCCCTGCGGAAGTAGACGCCCTTGGGGTGGGACCAGTCCTCGGCGTCGGGTTTGGCGCGCAGTTCGGTGGCGGCGAGGGCGCGCAGCTCGGCGAGTTCGCCGTCGCCGCGGGCGACGAGGGCGAGCCGGGGGTGGCCGGCCGGGGCGGGCTCGGTACGGGGCTCCGCGTCGCCTTCCAGCGCCCGCACCAGACTGTTCATGTCAGGTTCATGCCATACATGGACCCGGCTCACGGGGAACATGACCCGCAGGTCGTCCCCGTCGCCGTGCTCCTGGAGCACCAGGTGGAAGTTGGTGCCGCCGAAGCCGAACGACGAGACGCCCGCGCGCCGTTCGGGCCTGCGCGGGTCGCGAATCCACGGGCGGGCCTGACCGCTGACGTAGAACGGGCTCTCAGCCCAGTCGATCGCGGGGTTCGGCCGGTCCACGTTGATGGTGGGCGGCAGCACCTTGTGGTGCAGGGCGAGCGCCAGCTTGATCATGCCGGCCGCGCCCGCGGCCGCCTTGGTGTGGCCGATCTGCGACTTCACGCTGCCGACCGCGGCGTACCGCCGCTCCTCGGAGTGCTCGGACACCACGGCCGTGAGCGCGGACAGCTCGGTCGCCTCGCCCACCGCCGTCCCCGTGCCGTGCGCCTCGAACAGCTCGATCGAACCGGGGGAGACGTCCGCGTCCTCGTACGCCCGGCGCAGCGCCGCCATCTGCCCCTCCTTGCGCGGGGCGTAGATGGACTTGAAGCGGCCGTCGCTCGACGAACCGATGCCGCGGAGTACCGCGTAGATCCGGTTGCCGTCCCGCTCGGCGTCGGAGAGCCTGCGCAGCGCCAGCATCCCGATGCCCTCGCCGATGAGGGTGCCGTCGGCGTTCTCGTCGAAGGGGCGGATGCGGCCGGTCTTGGAGAACGCGGGCGTCTTGCTGAAGCAGAGGTACATGAAGATGGTGTTCTCGGCGTCGCAGCCGCCCACCAGCATCGTGTCGGAGCGCCGCTCCAGCAGATCGCTGACCGCCGACTTCACCGCGCCCAGCGAACTGGCGCAGGCCGCGTCGATGGTCATGTTGGTGCCGCCCAGGTCGAGGCGGTTGGCGATGCGGCCGGCGACGACGTTGCCCAGCATGCCGGGGAAGGAGTTCTCCTCCCAGGGCGCGAAGGCCATCTTGAACTTCTCGGCGATCTCCTCCGCGTCCCGTTGCGTGAGGCCGCAACTGCGCACGACCTCCTTCAGGACGGGGGTCTGCAGACGGGCGGTCAGCGGCTGCGTGAGCTGGTTGGCGCCGGTCACGCCGAGGACCACCCCGGTGCGCGAGGCGTCGTACCAGTCCTGGTCCGCGCCCGCGTCCTTGAGCAGGTCACGTGCCACGACGAGGCTCAACAGCTGCAGGACGTCGGTGACTTCGAGGGTGTTCGGAGGCAGACCGAACTCGAGCGGGTTGAACGGGACGGTGGGGATGAAGCCGCCCCGCCTGGAGTACGTCTTGTCGGGCGCCGAGGGGTCGGAGTCGTAGTGCTCCGCCACGTCCCAGTGCGTCGAGGGCACGTCCTCGATGCAGTCGGCGGCGGAGACGACATTGGCCCAGAACTCGCGCACATCACGGGACTTGGGGTACAGAGCGGACAGCCCGACGATCGCGATGGGATCCCGGGCGAGCCGACGGTCGAGGTCGGCGGAGTGCGTAGCGTTCACGGCGAGGCTCTCTTGGTATGGGGACCTATGAGTGACGCGTGGAGGATGGGGACGGGAGCGCCCCTGGACGGGGCGCGGGGCTGTACCGATGTGCGGCGCCGCCGCGTGGGCGCGACCAGCCACAGCCGGTCCGCAGTCTCGAAACAACCCGCTAGAGCGAACCCGCTTCAAGCGGAGCGTGAAAGCAAGGGCGCGATCACGTCGAGCGAGTCCGGGCGACTGAGCATCGTGTAGTGGTCGCCCGGGCTGGTGAACCGGGTGAGTCCGTGCGGTGCGAGCGGCTGCCAGCCGAGCGTGGGGTCGCCGGGGATCAGGCTCCGCTCGGCCCGCACCAGCACCAGGGGGAGCGGAGAGGGCCCTGGACGATGGGGCGTCGTCAGTCGGTTGTTGCGCAACAGCCCGTCCACGTACGCCTCGTAGAGCTTGCGCAGACCCGGCAGCGGGGTGTCGGGGAGCAGAGCACCGGCGGCTACCGCGGCGTCGAGGACCACGGGGAGCCCCTCGTCGACCTCGCACCCGGCCAGCCGCGCCGGATCGGGCTCGACGGGCCGGCCCCGCTTCGCGCCCAGGTACATGGCGAACCAGCCGAGCAGCAGGGCGGCCTCCAACGCGTCGTCGGACTGATGGTAGTCCTCGGTGGGGGCGATGCTGTCCAGGAGCACCAGGCGCCCGGGGCGCCGCTCCGGTGGCATCCGGTGAGTCATCGCCAGAGCCAGTACGCCACCGAAGGACCAGCCGGCCAGGGTGTACGGGCCGTGGGCCGGGTTCGCCTCCTCCAGCGCCACCAGCAGCCGGGCGGTCAGCTCCTCCACCGTGGTCGCCGCCCTGCCGCCGGTGAGGGCGGCTTCGGCGTACTCGGGTACGGAGCCCAGATCGAGCACGGTGAGCCCCGTGCCCGTCGGGAGGGTCGTGGCGAGTCCCTTGTACACCTGGGCCGAGAGCGCACCCGGATGGACGACGTAGACCGTGTGCCGGCCGGGTGCGGCGGCACGGAAAGTACGGGCTACCGGCGGGCGCGCCTCACGCGGCGGGCGCACGCTGCGCGCTCTCCTCGGCGATGTGGGCCGCCAGGTCCTTGACGGTCGGGTGGTACCAGAGGGTCGTCGTGCTCAGCTCGAAGCCGAGCCAGCTCTCCATCTCGCCCGCGAGGATGAGCGCCTCGGTCGAGTCGAGGTCGAGTTCGTCGAAGTACACATCGGGCGACACCTCGGTCGTCGCCACGCCCAGACGGTGGGCGATCTTCTCGATCAGCCAGTCCTGGGCCTCGGGAACCGTCACTACAGCCATGGTGCGTCCTTCTGTGGGGCGCGGTCCGGGGCAGCCCGGAGATGCGCGCGTGAACGGTGTGGGGCGGGGGCGACACGGCGCCGCCGCGCCCGCTGAGTTTGCTGCCGAGTCCATGGAGCCGAAAAGCGGCCCGAGGGAAAACCCGTTCCTCGAATGGTCGGTAAAGTGCGGCAGCTGGTTTCTCACTGATTCCCGCCCACCGCCGACAACTCCGTGAGTCGGGCCGGGCGGGGTTCGGGTGGTATGTGTCGGTCCGGACTGCTGTGCCTATTGGTCCAGGCATGCGGGCCCGCATGCCTGCCCGTGCCTTCGGGATTGGCCGCCCGAAGCACGCTGGTCACAGTCTTGCCAGTGCGCCGAATGTCAATCAACAGTCCTTCCGGAGAGTGGAAAGAACGCTGGATATACGGCCGTGGACCTGCGAGGTGACCAGTGACCGGCCGGTGAACGAACCGGCCGACGCCGATGACACTAAGGTTGATTACGTACTTTGTGGTCGCGGCGAAACGCCCCGGGAGTCATATTCACTCGGCGTATGAAGAACTTGGTGAAGTTGGTGACTTCGGTGAATCCGAGTTGTCGGGCCACGGCCCCGATGGGCAGGTCCGTGTGGACGAGCAGACGGCGTGCCTCGAGGGCGACCCGGGAGTCGACCAGGTCCTTGGTGGAGGTGCCGGCCACCGCGCGGCAGGCCCGTGAGAGGGCGCGCGTGGTGCAGTTGAGCGCGGCGGCGTAGTCCTCCACCCGACGGGTGGTGCGGAACGAACTGTCCAACTCCCGCCGGAACCTGAGGAAGAGTTCACCGCTGTCGTTGCTGAGCGCGTCATGGGCCGCCGGGTCGTCGTGGTGGGTGCGGCACATCTGGTCGATGTGCAGCAGCACCACGGCCAGGAGGTGTTTGAGCAGGTCCTCGCCCAGGCCCTGGTCGGGTCTCTCGAACTCCTCGCGCAGCAGGTCGAGGTAGCGTCGGAGTTCGGCCAGTTCGGTTTCGGACAGCTGCCAGTGAGAGGGCCGCAGCACGTCGTCGAGCATCCCCATGTGGGCGTTCATGCGCAGGGGAAACGCCTCGGTGAACATGATGAGGTCGGCATCCATGTCGGGTTGCGGAGCGGACTGGATGACCTGGTTCGGCCGGGTCCACAGCAGGCTTCCCGCGCGGCACTCGAAACGTGTGGAGTCGATGGAATAGGTGCCCGTCCCTCCGGTGACCAGCACGATCTGGTGGAAGTCGAGTCGGTGGGGGGAAGCCAGGAACTCCAATGTGGTCATTTTGCGTAGTTCGTGGAGTGCCGTCACCGCGATACCGATACCCGGTCGGCAGACGGGGGTGTAGGGGACGACGGGGATCGGTAAAGATGCGAAATCGACCATGGGCGTTCCGGAATCGACCTTTCACTGGTCACTTAAAGGTTCAATGATAAGGGTGGCCGCCCGTTGCCGGATGACCTCCGGCGTGTGCACGAGTAAACACCCCTGCATGCTGTGCAGATCGAAAGGAACCAGACGGGATGACCACCCCTCACCCCGGCGCCCCGGAGCGCTCGGTCGTCGACCGCACTCTGAGCGTTCTGGGCGCGTTCGACCGGGACAACCGCACTCTCACGCTGAGCGACATCAGCAGACGCTCGGGCCTCCCGGTCGCGACGGCACACCGTATCGTCAACAAACTGCACGGCTGGGGGGCCTTGGAGAGGAGCAACGAGGGCGCGTACAGCATCGGTCTGCGACTGTGGGAGACCGGCACGCTGGCGCCGCGCTGCTCGCCCCTGGTGGAGGCCGCGCAACCGCACCTGATGGAGCTCAACGACCGGACGTCGGCCCAGGCGCTGCTGATGATCCGCGACGGCGTCGAGGGCGTCTGCCTCTCCTTCGTCACGAAGGGCCCCAAACCCTTGGCGCCCTGGGGTGATTCGGGGTCCCGGATGCCGCTGCACGCCACCTCGGCCGGTCTGGTCCTGCTCGCCCACGCGAGCGAGGTCGTTCAGAACGAGGTCTGCGCGGGGCCGCTGCACGCGTACACCCCCGCGACCCTCACCGAGGGCCCCGCCTTGCGGCAGGCCCTGGCGAGGGTCAGGCGTGAGGGCTACGCGGTGGCGTACCGCACGCTGACCCCGGACTGTGCCGGAGTCGCGTTCCCCGTGAGCAACACGCGGGGGAACGTCGTCGCGGCCGTGTGTGCCGTGGCGGACGCGGAGGGGTTCCGGCCGGCGAAACTGGCACCCCTGGTCTCGGCCGCCGCCGATGCCGTGTCCCAGTACGTGCGGACCTCAAGGTGGCGGATGGCGCGCGTGGGCGCGTGACAGGCGCGCACCGCCGGCCCTCCCGTGTCGCCGGGCGCATCCCCGAGGGGTCCCGCAGCGAGCGGGACCCCTCTCTGGTCCTGTCTCTTCGTCCCCTCTGGGCGTCTCCCCAACTCTTTTGTGAGTGCTGTCTGTTGCCCGACCCGTCATCGCCGGGACACCCATTGATCTTCGATGTGTCAACGAGCTCGGCCGACACTGTTCTGGGCATGTCAAACCTGCTTGAATGCCTCCACCCCCCACCTCCCCCCACGGCCGAACCAGGAGGACGCATTGAAGACGCGTGCGCCAAGGCTCCGCAGAGCATCCGTCATTTCCGGCAGCGCGGTCGCGCTGGTGATCGCCTTCCCCGGCAGCGCGCTCGCGGCCCCGCCCCAGGCCCTGCCTGCCAACGCGGACACGACCGAGCAGACCTGGCAGCCGGCGTACGACTACGACACGGACGGCTGCTACCCCACGCCCGCCATCGGCCCCGACGGCACCGTCAACGGCGGCCTGAACCCGACGGGTGCCCTGAACGGCGAGTGCCACGACGCCTCGGATCTCGACAACACCAACGGCTACGCCCGCTCCAAGTGCAACAACGGCTGGTGCGCCGTGATGTACGGCCTGTACTTCGAGAAGGACCAGGCCGTGGCCGGCAGCAGCGTCGGCGGCCACCGCCACGACTGGGAGCACGTCGTGGTGTGGGTGCAGAACGGCCAGGCCCAGTACGTCTCCACCTCGGCTCACGGCGACTTCGACGTCTACACCCGCGACCAGATCCGCTGGGACGGCAACCACCCCAAGATCGTCTACCACAAGGACGGCGTCGGCACGCACGCCTTCCGCCCCGCGAACTCGGGCGACGAGCCGCCGGAGAACGACAAGGGCACCTGGCAGTACCCGCCTTTGGTGGGCTGGAACGGCTACCCCGCCGGCCTGCGGGACAAGTTGAGCGCGTACGACTTCGGCAGCGCCAACTTCGGCCTGAAGGACGGCAACTTCACCTCCCACCTGGCGGCGGCCAAGCCGTCCGGCATCGCGTTCGACCCCAACGCCTGACAGCCGTCCGTGACAGGGTGTTCCGCGACATGGCGCCCCTCGTCGGCCGGCAGCCCTAGGGTGAGTCCGGCCGGTGCAGGGGCGCCCCGCTGATCGACTCGGACGGCCTGCCGTCCACCCCCACGGGAACCTCGCCCGCCGTCATGACCCGGTGCATGACGCGGGGAGCGTCCAGGTGGGCGGTGTCGCCCGGGGCCAGGTGGATCGTGGCGCGGTTGTCCCACATGGCCACGCTGCCGGGCTCCCAGCGGAAGCGGACGGTGTACTCGGGCCGCGTCACCTGCTCCACGAACATCTCCAGCAGCAGCCGGTTCTCGAACCGCGAGACACCGAGGATGGTCTCCACGTAGTACGGGTTGACGTAGAGCACCCGCTCGCCGCTCTCCGGGTGCGCACGGACCACCGGATGCGCCGACGCCACCTGATGGTCCTGAAGGTGCCGCGTGTACGCGTCGGGGCCCGAGCGCGGCAGATAACCGACCCCGAGCCGGTGCTCCGCGCGCAGCCCCTCGGCGAACCTCCGCACCGGCTCGGACAGCCCCGCGTAGGCGGTGGCCAGGTTGGCCCAGGTGGTGTCCCCGCCGTACGGCGGCACACGCTCGGCGCGCAGGACGGTCAGGGCGGGCGGGTCGATCCGCGCCGTGTGGTCCGCGTGCCAGCCCCGCAGCGTGGAGTGGCGCCGACGCTCCAGCCACTCCGCGTGCGTCATCCCGTGACGCCCCGCCAGCTCCAGCCGGTCGGCCGTCGTCTCCACCTGCGGGAACTCCGCGGGAGAGGCGGAGCCCCGGGACCGCAACGTGATCGGCTCCCCGAAGCGCCGGACGAAGGCGACGTGGCCCGCGTGGTCGAGCTCCTGCCCCCGGAAGAACACCACCTTCCACCGCAACAACGCGGCCCGGATCTCCGCGACGACCTCGTCCGCCAGAGGACCGGCCAGGTCGACACCGTGAATCTCGGCCCCGATGTACCCGGCGACCGGCCGCACCTCGACCTTGCCCGACCCGTTCCAGGACGTCTCCACACCCATCAGCTCCCCGCGACGCTCTCCGCCGGCCGACAGCCCCGGCAGCCGGCACGGTGTGCCGGATCTTCCCGCCCCGCCCCTTGCCCATGCCGAGCACCCACGAAGCGACCGGTTCCGGACGCGACGGCCGTCGCCCGGGGCGTTGGCTCCCGTCCAGGTGCGGTAGGGTTGACGTGCGTGATCACGCGGAACACCCGCGGTGACGCATCGGGACGTGGCGCAGCTTGGTAGCGCACTTGACTGGGGGTCAAGGGGTCGCAGGTTCAAATCCTGTCGTCCCGACCAGCTTTGATGCAGGTCGGAGGCCGTTCTCTCGCTTCAGGGAGGGCGGCTTCGCGTATTTCCGTTGCCGCTGTCACCATCCCGTCATGAGCAGGTGGTTGACGAGAAGGGCGAGGCAGGCCTGGGCCGCGAGCCAGGTGCGTGGCCGCGGGAGGAAGGCGCACGCGGGGAGCAGCCACAGAGCGAAGGGCAGCCAGATGCGTTCCGTCTCGGCCTTGCTCATCCCGGACAGGTCGGCCACGAGAACGGCGAGTGCCGCGACGGACACGAGCAGGGCGAGGCGGGCATCGGCGGAGGGACCGCTCCCGCTGCCCGCCCGGACACGGAGGCCGCCGCGTTCGGCGAGCAGGGTGGCGCCGGAGTGTCGCAGGCCCGCCGCCGTCGCCAGGCCCACGAGGAACACGGTGCAGGCGAGGTTCGCCCACACCCAGTACCCGTAGGGCCGGATGCCGCCGGCCCCCTGGAAGTAGCGCTCGACCAGGAGGTGGTACGCCTCCCACCAGTGGAAGCCGACGAGCGTGAAGGCGAGCGGCACGACGGTGGCTCCCGCGAGCACGAGGGGGAGTGGTCGCGCCCTGCTGCCTCCGAGCAGCACCACTCCCGCCGCGATCAGCGCGAACAGTGTCAGACCGTAGGAGAGGTACCAGGTCAGGCCGAACAGCAGCCCCGCGGCGAAGGCGGCGGCCCGCGCGCGCGGCCCGGGCCCGGCGGTCACGGCGAGCGCGAGCAGCGCCACGGACCATGCGGCGACCGCTGCGAAGTACCCGTCGGCCGACGTGCCCATCCACACCGCGGCAGGGGCCAGTACCAGGAACGGTGCCGCTCGTCGTGCGAGGTCCTCCCCGGCCAGTGCCCGCACCGTCACCAGCACGGCGAGGCACGCCGTGGCGCCGACGGTGATGCACCAGGTCCCGGCCCAGCCACCGCCGCCCAGGCCGATCCGGTCGAGAAGGACGAAGGTGAGGGTGGCCGCCGGTGGATGCCCGGCGACGTGCGGGGGCCAGTGGTCCGGTGAGCCGAGCAGGATGTGGTGGGTGAAGTCGCGCAGGGTTGCCGGGATGTCGTGGAAGCGGTCGATGACCTGGAGGTACTCGTAGCGGGTGGTGAGCCGCACCGCGATGCCCCGGTGCCAGCCGTCGATCAGGGCCAGGGACCAGATCCAGGCCATGGCCGTGCCCCACGCCACCGGGAGCAGGGCGCGCCAGGGCAGCCTGGCTGCGAGGACGGGGCCGTACGCGACGACGGCGGCCGCCACCGCCAGGGCGGCCGGGGTACCCGGACCGGCGTGCGGGCCCCAGTTCGCGTACAGCGGGGGCCAGCCGACGTGCAGGGTGCCGTGGGTGTGTTCGATGTGCCGGCCGACCAGGACGGCCACCACGACGAGGAGGGCGGCGGCCAGGGCGGCGACCAGGTCGCGGAGCGGAATGCGGATCGAGGCGCGGTTCGACGTGCCGTCGAGGGCGCGGTGGGAGATGCCGATCGGGGTGCGGATCACATGGGAACGCTAGGGCCGAAGGGGGCGAACACCGTCGCTCGCGACGCTGACGTCAGCGTTTCGTCATGGGTCGAGCACCCCTTCGCAGGCCGGCTCCGGCCTACCGTCGGGACATGCCCGACCAACGGCTTCCCTCCTCTCCCGGTTTCTGGCGCAGTCCCCTGCGCGGTCCCTGGTTCACCTCGGTGCTCGGTGTCGTGCTGCTCGCGGGCATCACGGTGCTGTTCGTGACGGGGCTGCTGTCCTACGCCGCCTACAACCCCGACCTGTCGCCGGTGAACGACAAGACACCGGACAAGGGGCTCCTCGGCTTCTACCTCTTCGCCTGGCCGACCGACCCGTACTGGCTGTACCGGCTCACCCAGGGCGTCCACGTCACGCTGGGCATCACCCTCGTCCCCGTCCTGCTGGCCAAGCTGTGGTCGGTCGTGCCGAAGCTGTTCGCCCTGCCGCCCGCCCGATCCCTCGCCCACGCACTGGAGCGGATCTCGCTGCTCCTGCTGGTCGGCGGCGCGCTCTTCGAGTTCGTGACGGGCGTGCTCAACATCCAGTTGGACTACGTCTTCCCCGGCTCCTTCTACCCGCTGCACTTCTACGGGGCGTGGGTGTTCTTCGCCGCGTTCGTCGTGCACGTCGCGCTGCGGGCGCCGGCCGCCGTACGCAATCTGCGTCGTGCGAGGGAGGGCGAGAGCCCGCAGGAGGAGACCGGCGTGCAGCCGGAGTTCCCGCTGGTGTCCCCGCGGCCGTCGGAGCCCACCGTGTCACGACGTGGTGGGCTGTGGCTGGTCGGCGGCGGTTCGCTGCTGCTGTTCGGGACCACGGTGGGGCAGAACGTCGACGGTCCGCTGCGGCGGACGGCTCTCCTCGCACCCCACGGAGGCGCCGACCCGGGCAGCGGCCCGAACGGCTTCCAGATCAACAAGACGGCCGCGTCCAGGGGCATCGTCGCGTCGGAGACGAGTGAGGAGGCGTGGCGGTTGGTCGTCCAAGGGCGCTCCGGGACCGTGCGGCTGAGCCGGGCCGAGCTGCTGGAACTTCCCCTGCACAGTTCGGCGCTGCCCATCGCCTGCGTGGAGGGCTGGTCGACCTCCGACCAGTGGTGGCGGGGCGTACGGCTGCGGGATCTCGCCGCCCTGGTGGGCTACGACGCGGAGGAGGCGCCCGACGTCCTGGTGGAGTCCCTCCAACGTCACGGCGCCTTCCGCCGGGCGGCCCTGCGCGCCAACCAGGTGCGGGACCCGCGCTCCCTGCTGGCGCTGGACGTCAACGGAGAGCCGCTGACCCCCGACCACGGCTTCCCGGCGCGGGTCATCGCGCCCGCCGTGCCCGGCGTGCTGAACACCAAGTGGGTGGCGCGGATGACGTTCGGAGACCTGTGATGCGCCGATTGTTCCCACCGCTGGGAAGCCCCCTGCAGATCCTGCTCCTGGCCTGCTCGTTCGCGCTGGCGGGGTACGCGGGCGTGCGTCTGCTGTCCGGTGACGGGCTCGGGGTGGCGCTGTGGTTCGTGGGTGCGGCCGTGCTGCACGACCTGGTGTTTCTGCCGCTGTACGCCACGGCGGACCGGGGCGTCACCGGTGCGCTCGGTGCCGTCGGCCGCCGGAACTGGACCCTGTACGTCCGGGTGCCGGCGGCCCTGTCCGGGCTCCTGCTGCTCGTGTGGTTCCCACTGATCAGCGGCCGCGTGGCGGACCACTACCCCGCGGTGACGGGGCTGTCCGCCGACGGCTTCCTCGCCCGCTGGCTCCTGATCACGGCCGCGCTCTTCGGCGGCTCGGCGCTGCTGTTGGTGCTGCGGCTGCGCAGGGCGACGAAACAGCGGCCACCGGCCGACCACTGATCGACGTTGCGCCAGCCCAGCGGGCGGGCGTACCGGAGCAGCGCCGGGGTGCCGAGCCGGGCCCAGGGGAACGGGGTGCCGGCGCCGCCCCGGGCATCGGTGCCGCGCACGAGGCGGACGTCGACACGCTCGTCCACGTCCACCGGGACCGTCTCGGCGATCAACAGACCGCCGGGCAAGAGCAGTTCGGTCAGTCTGTGGAGCAGGGCCCGCGGATCGCCGCCGATGCCGAGGTTCTCGTCCAGGAGCAGGACGGTGTTCCAGCGGCCCTCCCCTGGCAGCGGTTCGAAGACCGAGCGCCACAGGGCCCGCCCTCCTAGCCCCGTGGTGTGGGCGACGGCGGCCTCGCTGACGTCGATGCCGAGTACGGACCGGCCCCGGGCCACGAGCTCCGCGACCAGGCGCCCCGGCCCGCAGCCCACGTCGAGCACGGTGCCCTCACACCGGTCCAGGACCCGCAGGTCCACGGCGTCGGCCCGCGCACACCACCGCTCCACGTCGAGCGGCAGCAGCCAGCCGTCGCTGCGGCGGAGGAAGAGCGGTCCGCGGCCGGTTCGCAGTGCGTCGGCGTAGGGGTCGGTGGACCAGCTGTGCTCCTCGGTGTCCCGCCGTATCCCCTCGTGTGCCGTTGCCGTGCTTGTCTCGTGTGCCGTGCTCATCGTCCGCCGTCCGCTCGCAGCCCGGCCAGCTCCGAGGCGAAGCGGCCGTCCGGCGCCACGGCGGCGACAGCCTCGGCGTCGGCGGCGGTGTCGACGTCCCGCAGACGCGGCAGGTCGCGCACGCGCAGGCCCGCGGTGACGAGCCGGTCACGCTGTACGGCGCCCGTGGCAGGTGTCGACATCGGGACCCCACGCAGCAGCTCGGGGTCCGGCTTCGCCAGCCCGAGAGCCCAGAAGCCGCCGTCCTCGGCCGGACCGAAGCACGCGTCGCTTCCGTCGAAGTCCACGGTCAGCAGGCCCGGTGTGACCTGCGGGGTGTCCATCCCGATCAGCAGGGCCGGGCCGTCGCATTCGGCGAAGGCCGCGGCCAGCCGCTCGTCGAGGCCGCCCGCGCACTGCGGTACGACGTCGAAGCCCGGCGGCAGCCAGGGTCCGCTCTCCCCGTCGAGGACCAGGACGCGGCGCCGGGCGGGTGCCGCGGCCACCGCGCGCAGGGTGTCCGCGAGGGCGGCCTCGGCGAGCGCCGCCGCCTCATGAGGTGTGAACGGCGGGGTGAGGCGGGTCTTCACCCGTCCGGGCCGCGGCTCCTTGGCGATGACGAGCAGGGTGTTCATCGGTGGACTCATCGGTGGATTCATCGTTGGACTCCTCCTGCCCGTCCCGCGGTCGTCGTGGTGACGGTGGGCGCTTCGGCCAGGACGCGGCTCATGTCCCGTACCGCCTGCCAGGTGCCGCGCCAGGTCCCGGTCACCTTCGAGGCGCCGGAGCGCGGCAGGTACGGGACGTCGTGCTCGGTGACGCGCCAGCCCTCGTCGGCGGCGCGCACGACCATCTGCAGCGGGTAGCCGCTGCGCCGGTCGGTCAGACCGAGGCCGAGCAGTGCCTCGCGGCGGGCGGCGCGCAGGGGACCGAGGTCGTGCAGGCGCAGTCCGGTGCGACGGCGCAGCATCAGGGAGAGCGCGAGGTTCCCCGCCCTGGCGTGCGCGGGCCAGGCGCCCCGGCCCCGCGGGCGGCGCCGTCCGAGCACCAAGTCGGCCTCGCCTTCCCGCACTTCGCGGACGAAGGGTGCGAGCAGGGCCGGGTCCAGCGAGGCGTCGCAGTCGCAGAAGCACACGATGCCGGCCGTGGCCGCGGTCAGTCCGGCGTGGCAGGCGGAGCCGAAGCCGCGCCGTGGCTCGTGGATCACGGTCGCACCGAGTGCGCGGGCGATGTCGGCCGAGCCGTCGGTGGACCCGTTGTCCACGACGAGCGCACGCCAGCCGGGAGGGATGCGGCCGAGCACCCAGGGCAGGGCTTCGGCCTCGTTCAGGCAAGGGAGGACGACGTCGACGTCCTCGGGTGGGGGAGAGGTCATCACGGTTGTCACCCTACGAACGCGAACGGTACATATCGGACTCCGGCTCCTTACGAAACACGGACGCCGGAGTCCATGGGCGGCTCGAAGCGCGACGGAGAACGTCCCACGGTGCGAGGCTGGCCGCATGGAACAGCAACCCTCCGAAGTGGTGGCGGTCGGCCGGGGGCCCGGGGCCGGTCGCGTCCTCGTGGTCGACGACGACCCCACGGTCGCCGAGGTCGTCTCGACGTACCTGGACCGCGCCGGATACATGGTGGACCGGGCCGGGGACGGGCCGGCGGCGCTCGCGCGGGCCGCCGCGCACTGGCCGGACCTGGTGGTGCTGGACCTGATGCTGCCCGGCATGGACGGACTGGAGGTGTGCCGCCGGATACGCGACCTCGGCCCCGTTCCGGTCATCATGCTCACGGCCCGTGGCGATGAGGACGACCGCATTCTCGGCCTCGAGGTGGGCGCGGACGACTACGTCACCAAGCCGTTCAGCCCCCGCGAACTGGTGCTGCGGGTGGAGTCGGTACTGCGCCGGACACGGCCCGTCGCGGCGACGCGCCCCCTGAGCGCGGCCGGACTCACCGTCGACCCGGCCGCCCGCCGAGCCGCCAGGAATGGCACCGAACTCGCCCTCACCCTCCGTGAGTTCGACCTGCTCGTGTTCTTCCTCCGGCATCCGGGCCGGGCGCACAGCCGCGAGGACCTGATGCGTGAGGTGTGGGGCTGGGACTTCGGCGACCTGTCGACCGTCACGGTGCACGTCCGACGGCTGCGCAACAAGGTCGAGGACGATCCGGCCCGGCCTCGCCTGATCCAGACCGTCTGGGGCGTGGGCTACCGGTTCGATCCGGCCGCCGCGTCCGCCCAGGGAGGGGAGTGATCATGCGCGACACCTTCCTCATCGCCCTGTTCGCCTTCCTCGGCGCCGCCGCGGCCGGGCTGCTGGGCGCGGGCACGCTGTGGCTGCTGCGCCGCCGCTCACTGACCGCCTCGCTCACGGTCGTGGCCGCCGTCGCCGTGACCGCGATGCTCGCGGGCACGCTGGCCGTGGCCTGGGCGATGTTCCTGTCCGCGCACGACCTGTCCGTGGTCACGACGGTGGTCGCGATGGCGGCCGTCGTCTCCCTGGTCACCGCGCTGCTGCTGGGCCGCTGGGTGGTGGCCCGAAGCCGCGAACTCCAACTCGCGGCCCGCTCCTTCGGTGACGGAGGCGACTTCGCGGCCCCCACCGGCGCCGCGACCGCCGAACTCGCGGCGCTCAGCCGCGAACTGCAGGCCACCAGCACGAAGCTGGCCGAGTCCCGGGAACGCGAACGCGCCCTGGAGTCCTCCCGCCGTGAACTCGTCGCCTGGATCTCCCACGACCTGCGCACACCGCTGGCCGGACTGCGTGCGATGGCAGAAGCGCTGGAGGACGGCGTCGCCACCGACCCCGACCGCTACCTGAAACAGATTCGCACCGAGGTCGAACGCCTCAACGACATGGTCGGCGACCTCTTCGAACTCTCCCGCATCCACGCCGGCACCCTGGCACTGTCACCCTCGCGGATGTCCGTCTACGACCTGATCGGCGACGCCCTCGCCGGGGTGTATCCGCTGGCCCACGAACACGGGGTGCGACTCGTCGGGGATCGCGTCGAGCCGGTACCGGTGGAGGTGGACGGCAAGGAGATGAGCCGCGTGCTGGGCAACCTCCTGGTCAACGCGATCCGGCGCACTCCCGCGGACGGCACCGTCATGGTGGCCGCCGAACGCCTGCCCGACGGCGTGGTGCTGTCCGTGACGGACGGCTGCGGCGGCATCCCGGAGGCGGACCTGCCACGGGTCTTCGACACCGGCTGGCGTGGCACGCACGCCCGCACGCCTCCGGCGGGCGCCGGGCTCGGCCTCGCCATCGTCCGCGGCATCGTGGAGGCCCACCAGGGCCGGGCCACGGTCCGGAACATCCCCGGCGGCTGCCGCTTCGAGGTGGTGCTGCCCGCGGCCGCTTCCTGAATGCGGGCAGCACCACCGGTCCTCGGGACCTACGAGCCGCGCATCTCGGCCCGCGCGAACTCGCGCATGCCCTCGGCGAAGCCGACCTCCGGCTTCCAGCCCAGCTCGGCCCGCAGCCTCGACGAGTCGGCGGTGATGTGCCGGACGTCGCCCAGGCGGTACTCCCCGGTCACGACGGGCTCGGGCCCGCCGTACGCCGCGGCCAGCGCCCGCGCCATCTCCCCGACGGTGTGCGGCTCACCGCTGCCGGTGTTGTACACGGCCAGCGCACCCACAGCCGCATCCGCCTCCAGCGCCGTCGCGTTGGCCGCCGCCACATCCCGTACGTGCACGAAGTCCCGCCGCTGCAGCCCGTCCTCGAACACCCGCGGGGCCTCACCCCGGGCGAGCGCCGAACGGAAGAACGACGCGACCCCGGCATACGGTGTGTCGCGAGGCATCCGGGGCCCGTACACGTTGTGATAGCGCAGCGACACCGCCGACCCGCCCGTCGACCGCGCCCACGCGGCAGTCAGGTGCTCCTGGGCCAGCTTGGTCGTCGCGTACACGTTGCGCGGATCGGCCGGTGCGTCCTCTCCGACCAGCCCCGGCGACAGGTCCTCCCCGCACACCGGACAGCGCGGCTCGAACCGCCCGGCCGCCAGATCGGTGACCGCTCGCGGGCCCGGCCGCACGACTCCGTGGCGCCCGCACGTGTACCTGCCCTCCCCGTAGACCACCATCGAGCCGGCCAGCACCAGCCGTCGAACACCCTTCTCGGCCATGGCGGCGAGCAGTACGGCGGTGCCGAGGTCGTTGCGGGAGACGTACTCCGCCGCGTCGGCGAACCCCGTACCGAGTCCGACCATCGCCGCCTGATGGCACACGGCGTCGACACCCGACAGGGCGCGGGTGACAGCCTCCCCGTCCCGCACGTCCGCGTCCGCGTTCTCGCGCACGTCGAACACGACCGGCTCATGCCCGCGCGCCCGTAGCGCCTCGACGACATGGGACCCGATGAACCCGGCACCGCCGGTGACCAGTACACGCATGAGCCCACGCTAGGGCGGCACCCCCGCCGCGCCACACGACCACGCCCATCACGTCACGAGTCCGTAAGACGACACCGGCAGCAGCACGATGACGATCGCTACCGGTGCTCGGGGTTCTCGTAGTCGTGGCGGCAGCCGGCGTCCCAGGCGGTGCGCTGGTTGCCGTACGCGGGGATGCCACCGAGGTCCTTCAGCGCGCGGGCCAGGTGCAGCAGGTTCCAGGTCATGAAGGTGGTGTTGCGGTGGGTGAAGTCGTTCTCCGGGCCGCCCGAGCCGGGATCGAGATACGAGGGCCCGGGACCCGCCTCACCGATCCAGCCGGCGTCCGCCTGTGGCGGAATCGTGTAGCCGAGGTGCTGCAGACTGTAGAGGACGTTCATGGCGCAGTGCTTCACGCCGTCCTCGTTGCCGGTGATCAGGCACCCGCCGACCCGCCCGTAATAGGCGTACTGGCCGGCTTCGTTGAGCAGGCTGGAGCAGGAGTAGAGCCGTTCGATCACCTGCTTCATGACGGAGCTGTTGTCGCCCAGCCAGATGGGCCCGGCCAGCACGAGGATGTCGGCCGCGAGGACCTGCTGGTAGAGCTCCGGCCAGACGTCCGTCTCCCAGCCGTGCTCCTTCATGTCGGGCCACACGCCGGTGGCGATGTCGTGGTCCACCGCCCGCAGGACGTCGACCCGCATCCCCTGTGCGTCCATGATGGCGGTGCTGCGATCGATGAGTCCCTGGGTGTTGCTCGTCTCCGGCGAGCGCTTGAGCGTGCAGTTGATCACCAGGGCACGCAGGTCGTCGTACCGCGCCGGCGGTGCGTCGGTAGCGGGCGGCGTAGCGGTCACACGGTCCTCCCAGAGCCCTGCCACCGTGCACGGCGGCGCGTCCGTCACAGCCAGCGTGGGGACAGACCGCGGCAGGCGCCACCGCAGCGCCTCCGGATGGCTCAGGCGGACACCTGGTCGGCGGTCGTCGAGTGGCCGGGCGGACGGGCCCTGCCTAGGTTCGCCCCATGGGCACCGAAGGCGAATCCGAGTCGGGGAGCACGGCAGCGGTGGACGATGTCGCGCACCTGCTGGTGCGGTGTCTGCGGGCCGAGGGCGTGGAGTACGTCTTCGGGATTCCCGGTGAGGAGAACATCCGCTTCGTCGACGCGCTGAACGACTCCGGCATCCGGTACGTCCTGGTGCGCCACGAGCAGGCGGCCTCGTTCATGGCGGAGATCTACGGACGGCTGACCGGTCGGGCCGGGGTGTGTTCGGCCACGCTGGGACCTGGCGCGATCAATCTGCTGCTCGGCACCGCGGACGCCATGACCAACAGCGCACCGGTGGTGGCCCTGGCGGCTCAGGGGTCGCTGCGGCGTATCCACAAGGAGTCGCACCAGGTCATCGACCTGGTGTCGATGTTCGCGCCCGTCACGCGGTGGGCGGCCCGCATCGAGTGTCCGGACGCGGTACCGGAGATGGTGCGCAAGGCGTTCAAGACCGCGCAGAGCGAACGCCCCGGCGCCGTGTTCCTGGCCGTGCCGGAGGACATCGAAGCCGAGCGTCCCGCCGGGCCGCTGGCACCCCTGCACATCGACGCGGTCCACGCCGACGCGCCCTCGCCCACCCAGATCGCACGGGCGGCCGAGGTGCTCACCGCCGCACGGCACCCTGTGGTGCTGGCAGGCCACGGCGCCGCCAGGGCTGGGGCCACAGCCGCCCTCGTGCGGTTCGCCGAGCGGCTGAACATCCCCGTCGCGACCACGTTCCACGGCAAGGGCGTCTTCCCCGACGACCATCCGCGCGCCCTCGGCGCGGTCGGCTTCATGCGCCACGACTACGGCAACTTCGGCTTCGACACCGCCGATGTGCTGCTCTGTGTGGGTTACGAGATCCAGGAGTTCGACCCGGCCAAGATCAACCCGGACGGCGCCAAGCGGATCGTGCACGTGCACCGTTTCCCCGCGGAGGTGGACGACCACTACCCGGTCACCGTGGGCGTCGAGGGCGACCCCTCGCAGGCGCTGGACGCACTCGCGGCCGCACTGCCCGACGGACTCACCTACGGCGCGGAAAGCAGCGAGAAGATCCGTACGCTGCTCGACGAGGAGCTCCACTACGGGCGCGGCAACGACGCGTTCCCCCTGGTGCCACAGCGCGTCGTGGCCGACGTCCGCACCGCACTCGACCGCCCCGACATCGTCCTCGCCGACACCGGCGCCGGAAAGATGTGGATGGCCCGCCTCTACCCGACCTACGAACCGGACACCTGCCTGGTCTCCAACGGCCTGTCCACCATGGGGTTCGCGCTCCCGGGCGCGATCGCCGCCAAACTCGCGCGACCCGACCGGCGCGTGGTGGCGATGATGGGTGACGGATCGTTCCTGATGAACTCCCAGGAGTTGGAGACCGCCATCCGCGAACACGTCCCGCTGGTCGTCCTGGTCCTGGTGGACCAGGAATACGGTCTGATCACCTGGAAGATGGAACTCGAACTCGGCCGCCACAGCCACACCCGATTCACCAACCCCGACCTCGTCGCCTACGCCGAAAGCTTCGGCGCGCGCGGCTACGCCATCGAGGCCGCCGACCAACTGCTGCCCGTACTGCGCCACGCCCTGGACGACGACGCGGTCTCCGTGATCGCCTGCCCGGTCGACTACTCCGAGAACCTGCGTCTGACCGACAGGCTGGGCAGCCTCCACGGCCCGTTCTGATTCTGGTTGCCGCCACTGCGACGGTGGCACAGTCCCTGGCCGCGGGTCTTCGCGGGCGAGAGCCTGTGGGGCCCTTTTCGTGGTTCAACCCGGCCCGAGGCCTGCGAGCAGTGTGGCCAGTGACGCGCTGGGTTCCCGCCCGGCCGTGTCGACGACGACGCGCTCGAGGTCCCATCGCTCGTACTCCCGGTCGACCACCTCCTGCCAGTCCGGCAACGGCAGGTCCGGGATGCCGACGCCGCCTCCTCCTCTCACCTCTCCCCACCGCACTGAACCGGCCTCCGATAAGGGGCGGTTGTGACCGTGCAGTCGGCTCGCCGTTGCTGGACGCCCGTCAGCAGGCCGCGGCCGAAGTCACGCCCGGCCTGGTGCGGCTGTCCGAACCCCACCCTTACCGAAGGAGAACGCGTGAGTTCGACCAGAATCCGTCCCGGCCTCGTCGTCCTGGGCGCGGCGGCGCTGCTGACCGCGTCCGCCCGACCCAGATCACCAACAGCCGTCCCTGGGCCGTCGTGACCGCGTACGAGGAACCGGCGCACGGCGGCCCCGGGAATGTCCCGGGGCCGCCGCTGTCAGATGTCACACCACGGCCGTCATGGTTCCGCGGTCAGTTCGCTGATGCGGAAGAAGCCCGTGGCCGCACCGGGTGTCGGGCTGGTCATCTCCAGGCGCAGCCTGCTCGTCTCCACCGGGGAGAAGGCGAACGTGCTGGGTGCGTCCGAGGTGTCCGCCCAGGTGGTGCGCACGCCCGGAGCGGGCACGTACCGCGTGCCGTTCCAGTAGGTGACACGGACGGACTGCGGCAGAGTCAGGGCGCCACCGGTGGTGAACCGCGCGGTCAGGCGCGAGACGGAGCGTTCGCCGGTCCAGTTGAGGGCCACCCACTCCCGTGCGTGGGCGTGGGTCATCGCCGGGAACTGAAGGCTCGCGCCCTTCGTCGCGAGGCTCGACCAGCCGGTCGCGGGGTCGTCGTCGGTCATCGCCTCGGGCAGCGTGGTGGCCGAGGCCGAGAAACTCGCGTCGGCCGGTGGCGCCGGGGACGCCGGACCCAGGCTGGCGGTGACGTGCGAACCCGTCGTGACCACGGCCATCACCCGGCCGTGGAAGGCGCGTTGCGCGGGTGAGGCGTAGGACGTTCCGTTCTCCTGCCGCCCGTTGTCGGTGGCGACGACGCGGCCGTCCTTCGCGCGGAAGGCGACCAGGTTGTCCGCGTACGGGACCAGGACACCGCGGGCGTCGACGACGTCGGCCGTGACGAACGACAGCTTCTTCCCGCGCTCCACGCGCAGCCGGACGCCTGCCGGAGAACCCGCCGTGCGCACCGTGTCCCGGGCGACCGGCTTGCCGTCCCGATAGGCGACCGCGGTCAACTCGCCCTTCGCGAACGGTACGTTCCAGCGCAGCTTCAGCGATCCCGTGGAGCCGTTCGGGCTGGTGTAGCTGCCGGAGGGGTACTGCTTGTCGTCGCCCGTCGGCTCGGTCGTCTCCCGGTATGCCGCTCCGTACGTCGTCGTCTTGCGGTCGAAGGAACGCGCGCCCAGCGAACGGCCGTTGAGGAACAGTTCCACCTTCTCCGCGTTGCTGTACGCCCACACCGAGACCTGCTCGCCCGGCTCGTGGGTCGTCCAGTCCATCGGCACCAGGTGCACCATCGGCCGTGACGTCCACTGGCTCTGGTACAGGTAGAACTGGTCCTTCGCGAAGCCGGCCGTGTCCACGGCGCCGAAGTACGAGGTCTTCACCGGGAAGACGTTGTTGTACGGGGTCGGCTCCCCGATGTAGTCCTGGCCCGACCAGATGAACTGGCCCGCGAAGAACTCCCGGTCCCGGTCCTTCTTCAGGGCGTGCTCCCCGCTCGATGCCCACGACACCATGTTGTTGTCGTAGGAGGACGGCTCGCGCCGGCCGGGCGTGTAGTCCTGTGCCGTGTTGCCCCACTGAGGGTCCTGGTAGGCGCCGCGCGCGGAGGTCGCCGACGCCGACTCCGACTCGAAGAAGAACGTGTTCGGGTACTTCGCGTGCAGTGCGTCGATCGACTTGGCCGAGTTGTAGTTGAGGCCGACGCCGTCGAGCATGCGCAGGATCTGGTCCTGGGCGGAGCCGTCCTGGGGCACGCTGGTGTAGCTGTGCGAGCCGATGACGACGGGCCGGGTCGGGTCGGCGGCCTTGATGTCGTCGATGAGGCGGCGGGCGATGGGCACCCCGATCTCCACGGACGTGCCGTCGGGGATCTCGTTGCCGATCGACCACATGACCACCGCGGGTGAGTTCCTGGCGGCCCGGACCATCTCCGTGATGTCGCTGTCGGAGTGCTCGTCGAAGAACCGCCCGTAGTCGTACGGCTTCTTCGGCGTGCGCCAGGTGTCGAACGCCTCCACCATCAGCAACAGGCCCAGCTCGTCGCAGAGTTCCACTAACTCTGGCGCCGGTGGATTGTGCGAGGTGCGCACCGCGTTGACGCCCATCTGCTTCATCTTCGTCAGCTGGCGCCGCATCGCGTCCTCGCTCACCGCCGCGCCGAGCGGACCGAGCGTGTGATGGAGGTTGACGCCCCGCAGCTTGGTGCGTCTTCCGTTGAGGGAGAAGCCGTGATCGGGATCGAAGGAGAACCAGCGGATCCCGAACCGGGTCCGCACCGAGTCGACCTTCCTGCCGTCGACCGTGACCGTCGACACGGCCGTGTAGCGGTAGGGGCGGTCAGGGGACCACAACTGGGGGTCGGGCACGCGAAGTTCGGCGTCCGCGCCGTCCGCCCGGGCCACCTCGGTGCCCTTCGCGTCGTACACGGTTGTCGTCACGGTGCCGTCGCCGCCTGCCACCCGCGTGCGCGCGCGGACCTTCGCGTACCCGTCCTGGTAGGTGTCCTTGAGGTCAGGTGTCGTGACCGTGACACCGTGCCGGTCGATGTGCGTCCGGTCCGTGGTGATCAGCCGGACATGGCGGTAGATGCCGCTGCCGGAGTACCAGCGGCTGCTCTGCACCTGGTTGACGACCTTGACGGCCACCGTGTTCGGCGTGGAGCCGTCGGTGTGGACGAGGTCCGACAGGTCGACCTCGAAACCCGTGTATCCGTACGGGTGCCGGGCTGCCACCTGTCCGTTGACGTACACCGAGGAGTCCATGTAGACGCCGTCGAACTCCAACGACAGCCTCTTGCCCGCGAGTCGGGGTGGCAGGGTGAAGGTCTTGCGGTACCAGCCGAGGCCACCGGGGTAGAAGCCCTCGCTGTAGGTCGAGCCGGTCGTGGTCGGCGGGCGCTCGATCGCCCAGTCGTGCGGCAGGTCGAGCCTCCGCCACGCCGAGTCGTCGTAGGAGGGCCGGTAGGCGTCCGCGTACGCGCCGGTCGGGTCGGTGGCGCTCTCGGTGTTGACCAGCGCGAACCGCCAGCCCTCGTCGAAGCTCTGGCTGCGTGCCTGCGGCGCGGCGCCCGCTGCTCCGGCGGCGGGCGCCGCGGGCGCGGTGAGCAGGCCGAGCAGCAACGCGGCGACGGCCGCGCAGAGAGCGGCCGTGCGTCTTCCTCGCGTCATGACCGAAGCACCGTCACTTCTTGTACAGGTGAATGTTCTTGAGGTAGATGTCGCTGCGTGCAGACATCCCATCCCGGCCGTACAGGCCCGCCTTGAAGTAGTGCATGCCGGCGCCGTGGTCCTGGAACGTCCTGACGAACGTCCGGTTGACGAAAACGTGGATGCTGCCGGTGCTTGTCTCGTGCACCACGTTGAGGCGGATGTACGTGCCGTAGACCGGGGTGTGTATCTGTGTCGTCGTGTCGTAGTAGTTGATGCTGTTGGTGTTCATGGCGAGCGTCATGAGCGCTGTCGCCCAGGAGGTGCCGCCGAAGATCTGGAAGACGGACACCCGGTGTGCCCCCGAGCCGATCTTCATGTCGCACTCGAACTGCGACTGCCCGCTGGTGTAGTCGTTCTTCCAGCGCATCTCGCTGCGCGGCCCCGAGGAACTGTCGGGCCACAGCCACGGGTCACTGTCGTTCAGCCACAGGTGGTGCTCGCCTGTCGCCGACAGGTACTCGTAGCGCGTCGTGCCGGGCGGGGTCTGGAGGGTGAACCCCGGATTCACCTCGGTCCAGCCGGTGCCGATGGGGGACGCCTGGGCCTGTGGCGCACCGGCCACGCCCCAGCCGGCCAGGCCGAGCCCAGCGGCCGCGCCGCCACTCAGCAGCGTTCGTCTGCGCATGTCGAACTTCCCTTCGTGTGGGGGGAGTTGTGTGAACCCGGCAGGGTCAAGAGAGGATGAGGACCGCCGCGTGCGTATGCCCGCGCGACCCGGCCGTGCGAACCGTCATCGTGCGCCGTCGCGCGTCGAGCGAGACCGTCGTGTCCGCCGACTCCACGCCCCTGACCCGCCACGGCAGGGTCAGCGTCACCGTGTCCGTGGTGCGCGAGGGGTCGGACACGGCGAGCCGCAGCCGCCGGCCGTCGCGGCGCAGCAGCACCGAACACGGGCCGTCGGAGCCGAGGACGCCGCCGTCACCGGTGCGGACACCGGCGGCCTGCCAGAAGTTCGCCGCGAGCAGACGCGCGCGGCCGCACCAGATCGCCTGTGTGCGTGGGGAGTTGGCGAGCACCTCGGCCCCGGGCCGGGCGGCGTACCGTCTGGTGCGGTCGGCGGAGGCGCCCGGCAGGACGGCGTACGCGTACCGGGCGCCCCGCGGGTTCGATCCGTGGTCGAGCCAGAGCGTGGTGTAGTGCCGGGTGCGCGGGGTCGTGTCGCCGCCGGTGGTGGCGCCCTGGTCGATGGCGAACCAGGTGCCGGTCCTCTCCTCCCGCCTGACCCGCAACCGCCCGCCGTCCAGCACCGTGTATCCCGCCGTGCCCTCCAGGTGCGCCCAGCTGCCGCCCCGGGCGAACGGCGGGTGGGTGTCGTGGGTGTTGCGGTTCTCGACGATCGTCTCGATCGTGCGCCCGTCGCCGGATGTGATGCCGGCGCCGAGCGCGATCACCGCGTCCTCCAGCAGGAACCAGGACTTCTTGGCGCGCAGGCCCACCCCGTCCGGCACGAGGTCGAGCCCCGCCGCCGCGAACGCGCCGTCGAGAACGGCGCCGCCCGCCCAGTCGGCCGGCGGCCGGTAGTTCTGGCTGTGCGGCAGGTCGGCGCGCAGCCGGGTGTCGACCGTCGTGCCGGGCATCCGGTACGCGTCGACGGTCGGCCAGTACTCGTCGCCCCAGTGCGTCTGGTCGTCGGCCGTGTACAGGTACGTCATGCCGTCGCCCGTGTACCAGCCGTGCAGGTTCTCCTGGTTGATGGACTCCACGGCGCCCACCCGGCGTGAGGAGAGGGCGATCGCGTACGACCAGTCGGGTCTGCGGTGCACGATCCGGTCCATGTCCGCGAAGACGTACGTACCCACGGTGCGCTTCCCGACGTCCACCGCCGGATCGTCCAGGATCTCCTTCGCCGGTCGGATCGACGGCAGCGAGACGCCGCGCAGGATCGGCTGGTACGTCTGCCGGGTCAGCCAGCCCTTCAGCAGGGGCCGCCACCGCGCGGTGTACGCCTCGGGGGCGCCCTGTGCGAGCAGCAGCACCGTCTCCGTGACCTGGCGGCCCACGTACTCGGCGCCCGCGCTCTGCCGGCTGACGCCCCGGCCGCGCACCGCGTCCATCATGTGCCCGTCGAGCACCACCGGCACGAACGCCCGGTCCACGATGTCGTACACGTTGCGCAGATCGGGGTCGATGCTCTGCCACGACGACCCGGCGAGCAGCGCGACCAGCTGGGCGACCCCGCTCAGATACGTCGATCCGTACGCGCCGGTGTACGAGTAGCACTCGTGCTGCAGGAACGAGCCGTCCGGGTAGAAGCCGTCGCCCGGCCCCTCGGTGTAGGCGAGCAGGCTGTAGCGGCCGCCGCCGGCCACGTCCGACATGCCGTCGCGGGCCAGCTCCAGCTTGTGGGCGTCCTTGCCGAGCAGCCCGCGCACCGCGACGATCACCGCCTTGTCGGTGCGGTTCGCGCCAGTCTCGGTGATGGTGGGGTTGCTGATGCGCCGGTCGGGGTTCGGGCACCAGCGGTCCACCGGGCGCAACCAGACGGCCAGGCGGTCGGCGGGAATGTGGTCGTACAGCAGCGTGCATGTGTCGACGAGCGAGCGCGGGACACCGATCTCCCACCAGAACCAGTTGCTGTCCTGACGTTCGAGGGTCTCGTTGTAGGCGTGGTCGTAGAGGAACTGCAGTGCTTCTACGAGGAGTTGGACGGTGGTCTCGTCGTGGTGGCGGCTCGTGCCGGGGGTGTCCCAGGCCGTGGCGAGGGTGCGCAGGGCGCCGTACGACTTGCTGAAGTTGCCGGTCTTCGGGTCGGTCAGGGGGAGGTCCGGCCACAGTGCGGTGCGGTCGGCGCCCGCGTCGAAGGTGCGCCAGCGCGCCTCGGCCGACGCGTCGATGTCCGCGATCCGCTCCTGGTAGGCAGCGTCGCCCGCGTCGAGGTTCCCGCCCGTCATCATGGTGCGCCAGCGGTCCCGCAGGGTGTCGAAGGCGTCGCCGTCGACCGTGGCCCGGCCCTCGGTCGCGGCCTGCGCCGAAGGCCCGGCCAGACCCAGTGGGGTGAGTGAGAGGGCGGTGGCCGACGCGAGGACGGCGCGGCGGCTGAGCGGTTTCGAGAACGGTTTCGCGCAGGTCATCGGGGCTCCTCCACGGACAGGGCGAACAGGTGCAGCGCCGGTTTCGTGGTGTCGGGAAGGGTGAGGGAGCTCAGCTCGCGGGCCTGATCCACCGCCACAGGCGTCTGGAAGAGGGCTACTTGGCGTGTGTCGGGGCCGCTGGATCCGTGCCGGTGCGTGCACCGCACCACCTCGCTGCCGCCAGCCGGGGCCGTCCCCGCCCAGTCGCTCATCGCCAGCTCCACCTCTTGCGTGGATCCATCGGTGTACCTCGCGGTCAACGTGGTCTTCAGGGCGCCGTACGAGCAGGCGCCCAGCACGCGGACCTTCGCGTAGCGGCCCGGCGGCACCGGGATCGTCTGGCCCTTGGCGGTCACGTTGTTGAGAGCCCCGTCCGCGTACGACGGGAAGGTGAAGCGCATGCCCTCGAACGTCAAGGGCCCCGCGGCAGGGAGCTCCTCGGCCGGATAGGTGCGTCCCGTGCCGTCGAAGTCGCCGTCCCGCATGGTCTCGTGGGCGCTGATCCCGTCGCTGTCGAAGTGCGCCGTCAGGTCGACAGGGGTGGTGCGGCCCGGAGGCGGCAGCGCCGGAAGCCCCCAGGCCTGCCAGTCCCCGGACACCTCGACCGGTTCGACGACGAGGTCGCGTTCGCGCACTCCGTCGGCCAGCAGCAACGCCTCCCGGCCCGCGGCGAGTTCCAGCTCGACGATCCCGTTCCCGGACTCGCGCCACTTCGCCCCGTGCACGGTGACCGGCCCGTCGATGCCGTGGCGCACCCGGCACGGAGCCCCGGCCAGGCTCCGGATCCTGATCCACCGGGTGGCGCCCTCCCGGCGCACCGCCGTCACCAGGAACGCGCCCTGCGTCCGGAAGTCCCGCACCGTCACCGCGTCCCAGGCCCGCGGCACCGCGGGGAAGACCCGGATGGTGTCGCCCCAGCTCTGCAGCAGCATGTCGTGCAGCGACTGGTTGGCCGACAGCGGCGTCTCGATGACCGGGCCGCCGCCCTCCCGGTACATGGTGTTGGCCTGGATGAAGCCCTGCGCGAGCAGGTCCTTGAGGTAGCCGAGGCTCTGGTCGCCGCGGCCCATCTGCGCCGCGATCGAGGCGGCGCCCGTGAAGCTGTAGCCCTGCAGCGCGCCCGTGAAGCCGATCCAGTGGTTCAGCGAGGTCTCGATCAGCTCACGCCGCTCCTGCTGCTCCCAGTTGACCAGGTACAGCGGATACACGGACAGCATGTGCGAGTAGTGCCGGTGCGACTTCGCGAACGGCACCCCCGCGCCGATCATGAAGCCGTTCTCGTCCACCGGACAGTCGACGAGCGTGCGCAGCACCTCGTGCCAGCGCGGCAGCAGCGGATCGTCCACACCGAGGACGCGGGCCGAGTCGATCAGCGTCGTGCAGCCCCAACGCAGCAGAGCCAGGTCGTAGTTGCAGTCGGGAGCCGTACCGCCGTACTCGGGCGAGAACGTCGGCGGCAGATGCAGCCTCCCGTCCGGGCCGGGCTGGAGGAAGTGCAGATAGAAGTTGACTGCGCGGCGCAGCAGCGGGAAGAGGACGTCCCGCAGGATCGAGACGTCCATGGTGTGGCGGTAGCCGAGCCACACGTTGTGCAGCGCCCACGTCAGATTGCCGACCTCGGGGTCACGGTCGCCCGGTACGCGCAGGGTGCCCACCTGGCAGAACTGGTCGGTGGCGCGCACCACCCCCGCCGAGTCGTGCTGATAGGCGGCGGGCACGCTCTCGATCAGGTGCTGCCGGTTCTCGTCGAGGGTGCGGGTGACGGAGTCCAGCTCCAGGTGGTTGGAGCCGTGGATCAGCCAGTACTCCAGCTGCACGTTGAGGTTCCACCACACCCCGGGCCAGCCGCCCGGCTGCAGCCACGGGCCCGACGTCGCCATGACGGGGGCGTCCCGGCGCGTGGCCGAGGCGATCTTGTAGAGCTGGATCCAGTAGAAGCTCTGCAGCCGCCCGTCGGGCAGCGACACGAAGCTCTTGGGGTAGTAGGCGTGCCACCAGGCGCGGTGCGCCCGTACGCGCACGCTCGGAGGCGTCGCGACCACGTCGGCGAGGCGGGCGATGGCGGCCTTCTCGGCGGTGCGCCGTGGATGCGAGTGGGTGACCGTGCAGTACAGCCAGCGGTCCTTCGCACGCTTCACCTCCCGGTAGGCGGTGACGTGCTGGCCGCCGGCGAGCAGCTGCTGCACCGCCAGGTGCGTGCCGCCGTCCTGCCGGGCCTCGGGTGCGGGGTTGTAGACGTAGGAGTCGAGCGGGTTGGTGAACTGGCGCGGACTGATCGCGTCCGCCGGATGGAACGTCCAGCCGGCGTCGCGCTCGCCCGCGCTGGGCACGAGCCGCACCATCAGCACCGAGCGTGTGCTGTGCACCAGCGCCGTGAGGGCTATCTCGCCGGCCGTGGTGGTGACGGTGCCGGACAATTCGGCGTTCCACAGGTCGAGGCGCCAGTCGACGTCGGTGACGGTGCCGACGGTGTCGAGGCTGAGGTACCCCAGCGGCAGCCGCGCCAGGCCGTACAGAGTGCCGCCCAACTCCGGGCGGTGGTCCTGCACCTCGCTGTGCTGCACCTCGAAGCGGACGCTGCGTCCGTCGCTCGGCACGAACACGATCGAGCCGAGCCGCCCGTCCCCCAGGAACGGGCCCTCCGTCCAGGACCGCGGCACCCGCTGCCACAGCAGGTCCTGGTCCTTGAGGAAGCGGGCCCACTGCCCGTCCGTGCGCGTGAGGTCCCGTACCACCGGTGGCCGTCCGTGCGCGGCGCCGTCCGAGGCGTCGGCGGAGGCCGGCACCGCGGGCAGGGAGAGCGCGGCACCCGCCGCCACCGCCGTCCCGATGAAGCCGCGCCGGGCCAGTTCGGTGTCAGCCACGGCCGCCTCCTCTCGGGCAGTGCGTGGCCACGCCGATGTGGTCGATGCGCAGTTTGTGGTAGAACGCGGGCACCGTCTCGGCCGCCCACGTGGAGTCGACGTCGAGCCGTACGTACCGGCAGCGCACCCCGAGATCGATGACGCGCACGCCCTTCGCGCTCTCCAACACCCCGGCCGCCACGGGTTCCTGACGCCACGTCGCCCCGTCGTCGCTGACGAGGACGCGGTAGTCCTTGATGCGGGCGGAGTCCTCCTTGCGGCCGAACGTCTCCCGGTTCTGCGTGGGCGACCACTCCCGCTGGTTGAGCGCCAGATACGCCAGGTGCCGCACCTCGCCCACGTCCAGCGTCACCGAGACGGGGATCGTGTCGCCCGCGTCCCAGTACGTCGTGAAGGCGCCGTCGACCAGGTTCGCGGCGGGGAAGGCGGCGGCGGAGCTCGTCGCGGTCGCCGTGATCTCGGCGGACGGGATCAGACCGGTGCGGTGCGCGGCGGTGCGGATCGTCAGGACGGTGTCGTACGGGTCCCAGCGCTTGATGCCGAAGACGGTGAGATACCCGTCCCGCTGCTCGAAGGCGAGCCGGCGCCCGGTACGGAAGTCCTCGACGCGCCGCACCTTGTGCGCGTTGTCCCGGACCCTGACCGTGTTGCCGGACGGGCGCGTGGTGATGTGCAGGTACTGGGTGGTCGGGTCGTCCCTGTCGACGGTGACCGCGACGAACCCGCCGTCCGGGATCCAGCCGGGCTGCAGTCCGCCGTACAGGTAGCCGCCGCCCTCCGTCCCCCGGAGCGAGCCCCACACGCCGTCGAGCCACGTCTTCGCGGCGTTGTTGAACGCTTCGGTCTTCGCCGGGAACCGGCCGCCGTGCTGTGCGCCCTCGGCCACCAACGACCGTATCGAAGAACCGCAGTTGGAGATGACGCGGCGCAGAGTGAGGGCCTCGTTGACAGCGTTGTCCGTGCCGTTGTACCACCAGCGACCCGCGATCGTGAAGCAGCCCTCCGCCAGGCGCGGCAGCGGGGTCCAGGTGGCCGCCGCGTAGTCGTAGTCCGGGAGCATCCCGCTCTTCTGCTCATGGCTGACCATGTCCATGATCGGGGTGTCCTCGTTGTTGTTGCTGAGCGTCATCTCCGGCCGCTCGCGGCGGATCCGCTCGTAGAGGCCGTTGCGTTCCCAGTACGCGTTGTCGTTGTCGATCCAGAACCCGGCGAGGTCCGGGTAGTCGGCCATGACCTCGACGAAGTTGTCGTACGAGAACATGCCGAAGCCGTCGAGCGTGGTGAGGTCGACCGACTCGCCCTTGTGGGCGGAGTACGCGGCCGAGTCGAGGTACTCGAAGCCGGACTCGTTGTGCCACTGGGGGTCGTCCGTCATGTAGAGGACGACCTTGAGACCCTTGGCCTTGGCGGCGGCGATCAGTTCGCCCAGGAAGTCACGTCGCGTGCGGGGCGAGCCGGGGATGCGGGACGGCCAGGTGCGGGCGTAGCCGAGTCTGGAGTGGAACGAGGCGAGGACCAGGTACGAGGCGTGCAGCTTGATCGCCTCGTCGACCCAGTAGTCGGCGCTCCAGCCGTCCCCGGTGACGCGGGCCTCCCACGCCTCCACGTCGGTGTACTCGGGGATGGTGCGCATGCCCCAGTGCAGGAACAGGCCGATGCGCGCGTCCCGCAGCCACTCGCGGCCGCGGTGGTGAGTGGGGGCCGCCGCATACGCGGGGAGGGAGCCGAGGGCGCCGCCGACGGTGAGGGCGGCGGAGACGGCGACGGCCGAGGCGAGGAAGCTGCGTCTGCTCAGCGCGGACATGGCGGTCACGGCTCCTGGCGGTGTCGGGGACGGGCGGGCTTGAGCGTGTACGTCGCTCCGGGGCGTGTGCGCCAGGTCAGCAGGCCGTCCTTGACCGTGTACGGGACCCTGGCGCCGTGGGCGTCCGTGAGGCGGGCGGCGCCCGCGCCCCACGGGTCGGCGACCCGGACGGTGCCGCCGCGCTCGCTGTGCAGCTCCGCCTCGCGTACGACACCTCCGGCCCGGCGGGCCGAGACGAGGAAGGCACCCTTGGCGCGCAGCGTCCAGAACGCGGCGTCCCGCTCCTTCGGCCACACCGGGAACAGGCGGATGACGCCCGACTCGCTCTGCAGCAGCATCGAGTTGAGGGCCTCGGTGGCGCCGGACGTCTCGATGCCGCCACCGCCCTGGAAGCACGTGTGGTTCGAGGAGCGCCACAGGTAGCGGATGCCGGCCTTGAACTTCTCGACGAGATCGGCCGCCGGCCAGCCCACGCGCGCCGCGATGGGCCACACCTTCGGGAAGCCGTTGTTGCTGGCCCCGCCCGGCGCGGTGCACCAGGACCCCATCTTCTCCAGGGAGTCGCGGGCCAGCTTCAGCAGCCGCTCGTCACCGCCCACCGACACCATCTCGCCGGGGTGCACGGTGCCCTCCATGTTGATGGGCTGGTTGCCGGGCTCGAAGAGGAGGTTCGGGACGGCCGGGTCCTTGTAGCGGACCTCCTCGGCGATGTGGAAGACCTCGGTGCCGTCGACGGTGCCGGTCGGATAGTCGGCCAGCTTGTCGATGAACTCCCTCCACACCGGGCGGAGTCCGGCGTCCACGCCCAGCACCTCGCTGGCCTCGACGAGCGTGGCGGCGGCCCGCCGGGCGAACCCGAGGTCGAGGTTGGGGTTGAGGTCGACCGCACCCTCGTGCGCCGAGGAGTTGGGGATCACCCAGCGGCCCGCACCGCCGTTCCCGGCCGCGTCCCACTCGGCGTAGTCGCGGTAGAAGACGTCCATCTCCTTCAGTGGCGGATAGACGTGCTCGCGCAGGTAGTCGACGTCCCGCGTGTACTCCCATCGCCAGATCAGCGGCAGCAGCGTGAAGACCGCGTTGGACTTCTGGTCGCTGGGCAGCTTCTTCCAGTCCTTGGTGGGGGCCACCGGCGTCGGACTCGGCGCGGGTCGCACCATGTCGTACGGGGTGAACGCGCGCCCGTAGCAGATGCCCTGGTAGCCGGCCTGCGCCGTGCGCTGCCGCTGCCAGGGGTTCTCCGCGGCGACGTACTTCTCGTACGGGGTGATCAGCTCGGGCCGGTTGGAGGAGCACACGCCGTAATAAGGGGCCTGGGTGTTGTAGTTGAGGAAGTACATGCCGCCCCAGCGCGTCGGCTCCCCGGCCGGCCACGGCCCCCACAGCGACGGGGGCAGCGCGGCCCCCTCGCGGGTCGCTGCGCCGAGGACGTACTGGGCGCCGTAGTAGAACTCCTCCAGCGTCCGGTCGTGGACGCGGACGAAGGAGCGCGACCAGAAGTCCCGCCACCAGCCCAGGTGGTCGGGCCACCAGTCCCTCGTCACGACCCGGGCACGCACCCGGGCGGCGGCCAGTGCCGCGTCCCGCAGCGCGGTGACCGTGGTGGTGCCCGTGGGGACCTCGAAATAACCGCGCAGGGTCGTCACCAGGCGCACCGTCCGGCCGCCGCGCAGCACGAACGTGCCGGTCGCCTCGGCCGGGCCCGACGTGGTCCGCGTGAAGGCGGCGTCGATCAGGCGGGTCGCGGTGGCGCAACCGCTGCGGAACGGGGTCAGCTCGTTGTCCTGGCGCGTCGTCCACAGCCCGCCGTCCTCGACACCCGCCCCGTACGGGTACGCGCTCTCGGCCGGGACCGACACCCGTGCCGTGAGCACCACATCCGGGTCACCCTCGGCCGACGACACCTCGGTGACCAGGGCGTCCTCCGCGTCCGGCGTCCACGACCGCAGCGTGACGCGGGCGCCCCCGAGCCGCAGGCGGGTGGTGACCCGTGCGCGCAGGATGTCCTGCTCCATGCGGTAGCCGGACAACGGGTCACCCGTCGTGGCCTCCGGCGAGGAAAGGGTGAGGGCGCCGGCCGTGAGGATGGTCGTCTGCCAGCTCGGGTCGGTGGACTTGCGGCCCCAGAAGTCGGCGCGCCCCAGGCGGAACGTCTGCCGGTCCGCCGTCTCGTCACCGACGATCACGCCGACGTCGCCGTTGCCGAGCAGCATGCCCGGTGTGAACTTGTCCGTGGCGATCCGGGAGATCGGCGCGGTCACCGTGGCGGCCATCGTCTCCAGGAACGCCGCGATGTCGGGCCGTCCCGCGGTCGCCGCCTGTGCGGATCCTGTCGTGGGCAGCCCCGTGGACACGGCGAGCGCCGTCACCGCGGACGACTTCAGGAACATACGGCGTCTCATGCCCGGCCTCTCTTGTCGGCGTCGTCGGCCTCGTCGGCGTCGAGGAACAGCTCGATCACGGGGAGCGCCACCTCCGGCCTGCGGGTCGGGAGTTCGAGGGTGTACGCGCCGGGCGGGATGCCCTTGGGGGTGACGTTGCCGTTGTCCCAGTTCGGGTCGGTGTTCACGGGGCGCACCTCGGAGGCGTCGTGCAGGAACTGGGCGTACCGCACCCGCCCCGCGAGCCCGGGCAGGTGCAGGTGCTTGTACGGCCACTCCAGGAGATGGACGTAGAGCCGGTCGCCGCGCCGGGTGTAGCGGCAGCCGGTGGGGGCGGTGTGGGGGGAGGGACCCGCCCCGTGGATGGAGCGGGAGTGCAGCCGCATCCAGTCGCCGATGCCGCGCAGCACGGCGAGGGCACGGGGCTCGAACTCGCCGCGGGCGTTGGGGCCCACGTTCAGCAGCAGGTTGCCGTCCTTGGAGACCGTGTCGACGAGGAGGGCGATCAGCTGCTCCGGCGTCTTCCAGTTGAGGTTGTCGCGGTCGTAGCCCCAACTGCCGTTCAGCGTCTGGCAGGCCTCCCACACCTCGCCCGGAGGCACCAGTGGCTGGTACTCCTCGGGGGTGGAGAGGTCCCCGGGGACGCCGAGCCGGTTGTTGACCAGGCAGTCGGGCTGGAGCCTGCGGATCAGCGCCATCAGCTCGTGCGCACGCCACTCGGCGGGGCCCTTGCCGCCGACGACCGGCCTGCCCTGGCGGATCCGGCCCGCGTAGCTGAAGTCGAACCACAGGGTGTCCACCGGGCCGTAACGGGTGAGGAGTTCCTCCACCTGGCCGTGCAGATAGTCGGCGTAGACGGAGATGTCGCGGTCCCCGGGGTCGCCGGTCGAGTCGTCCCACTCGGGGTGGATGCCGTCCAGCGGGAACTGCGGGTGGTGCCAGTCCAGGAGCGAGTGGTAGAAGCCCACTCCGAGCCCCGCCGCGCGGAACGCCGACACGAACGGGCCGACCAGGTCCTTGCCGTACGGGGTCGCGGTCACGGAGTAGTCGGTGAGGTCGGAGTCCCACAGGCAGAACCCGTCGTGGTGCTTGCTCGTCAGCACCGTGTACCGCATCCCCGCGTACCGGGCGGCCTCGGCCCAGGCCCCGGGGTCGTACAGATCCGGGTCGAAGTGGTCGACGTAGGACCGGTACTGATCGAGCGTCAGGCGTTCGCGCTGGCGCACCCACTCGTGGCGAGCGGCGGCCGCGTACACGCCCCAGTGGACGAAGAGCCCGAAGCGCTGGTCGCGGAACTCTGCGATCCGCCGGGCGCGCGGATCGGTGGTCCGGTCGGTCGGGGTCACGAGGCGGTCATCCCTTCACTGCTCCAGTGGTCAGGCCCGACAGGAACGTGCGCTGGAAGGCCAGATAGACGAGGACGCTCGGCACCAGCGCGACCAGGGCGCCGGCCAGCAGCGCCCCGATGCCCACTTCCGGTACGGAGCGCATGAGTTGCAGTCCGACGGTCAGGGGGTACTGGTCGGGGGAGGTGGCGACGATCAGGGGCAGCAGATACTGGTCCCAGATCATGTTGAAGCCGAAGATCACGACGACGCCGAGGCCCGGCTTGCACAGCGGCAGGATGACCTGGCCGAAGATCCGCAGCTCGCCCGCGCCGTCGACCCGCGCGGCCTCCTCCAGTTCGACGGGGATCTCCTTCATGAACTCGCTGAGCACGAAGATGGAGAAACCCCAGCCGCCCATCGGCAGGATCATGCCGAGCAGCGTGCCGCGCAGGCTGACGCCCAGGCCCGGAAGGTCGCCCAGGACCAGCGAGAGCGGGATGGCGATGACCTCCTCGGGCAGCATCATCGTCGCGAGGATCACCATCAGCGCCAGGGCCTGCCCGCGGAAGCGGTGCCGGGCCAGCGCGTACGCGGCGAAGACCGTGACGCTCACCTGGAGCAGCAGCGCGCTCCCGGTGATCAGCAGGGAGTTGCGCAGATACGTCCACAGACCGCGCTCGCCCGCGACCTCGAAGTTGTCCAGGGTGAGGTGACGGGGAATCAGGGACATCTCGGCCGGGTCGGGCGTGCGGTCGAAGGCGCCGGTGAGTACGGCGAGCAGAGGGCCGCAGAACACGAGCAGCACCAGCGCGTACAGCACGAGCCGGGTCGTGGAGGCGAGTGGCCGGCCGCGGCCCCAGCCCCAGCCCAGCGCCGTGTCGTAGCGGGATGCCGTCGGGGACGCCGTACGGGATGCCTTACCGGGTGCCGTACGGGAAGCCGTACCGGGGGCCGTACGGGATGCTGTCATGACAGCTCCTTCCGGCGCCGGTACCAGGTCACACCGCCGGTGAGGACGAGCGTGAGAAGGAACAGGACGACCGAGCAGGCCGAGGCGAACCCGAGGTCGTTCGCGCGGAAGCCGAGGTCGTAGATGCGGGTCATCAGCACGTCCGTGGAACCGGCCGGGCCGCCCCCGGTGAGGATGTACACCTCGGTGAAGACCCGCATCCCGCGGATCGCGGCCAGCGTCAGCAGGATCGTCACGACCGGACGCAGCGCGGGCAGCGTCACATGGCGAAGCCGGCGCACCACCCCGGCCCCGTCCAGGGCCGCCGACTCGTACAACTGCCGGTCGATGGAAGCGAGTCCGGCGAGCACGATCATCATGTCGTACGGGGCGTTCTTCCAGATCCCGACGACGATCACCCAGCCGAGGGCCTGGTCCGGATTGTCGAGGAAGCGCTGGGCGTCCGAACCGAACCAGGACAGCAGGGAGTTGAGCATGCCCTCCTGCCCGGGGAAGTACAGCAGCCGCCACACCTCGGCGACCACGGCGACCGCCGCGACGACCGGCAGGAACGCGGCCGACCGCACGAACCACAGGGTGCGCGCCCGTCCTTCGAGCAGCAGCGCGAGGACGAACCCGAGGAGCATCGCGCCCGCCGTCTGTGCCACCGCGTACACCACGGTGTGGCCGAACGCCCGGCGGAAGGACTCCTCGTCGAGAATCCGCGTGTAGTTGTCCAGGCCCACCCACTGGTCGCCGAGGAACGGCTGCACCTTGTAGAAGCTGAGGTTGATGCCCTTCGCCATCGGCAGGTACTTGAAGTACAGGAAGAGCAGCAGCGCCGGGCTGAGGAACAGCCAGGGCAGGGCCGCCCGGCGCAGCCGGACCCGGCGGGCCGACGGGACGGACCCGGGGGACGGGGGAGGCGGCCCCGGGTCCGAGCGTGTGGGATCGAGGCCTGTGGCGGCGGACGAGCCCCTGGCGGAGGACGAGCCCGTGGCGGCGGCCGTCATCCCCCGTACACCTTCTGGGTTTCGAGCTCCTGCTTGAACTCATCCGCCAGCTTGGTGAGTTCGGCCTTCGGATCGGCGTCGCAGCGGGCGAACAGGCCGTTGAGGGTCTCCCCGGACTTCTGGCGGAACGGCTGCCAGTTGGGCACGTTCGGGGTGTAGCGGCCGTGCGCGTTGAACTCGTCGGCGAACATCTTCCAGCGGGCATCGCCGCCGCGCTCCGCGACGGTGTCGACCTTCTTGTTCACCGAAAGGCGCACGGGCGGTTCGGGCTTGGTGCTGTTGAGGCCGATCTTCTGGCCCTCGGGCGAGATCAGGAACTCGGCGAGGCGGCGCTGCTGTTTCTGGAGCTTCGAGCCCGCCATGAGGTAGACGTTCTCGCCCTCCGCCAGCGTCGCCTGTCCGCCCGGCCCCGCGGGAGAGGCGATGACCTCGAACTTCTTGCCGAGGTCCACGTCGTACTTGCCCACCATGTACGGGCCGGTCATGTAGACGCCCGCCTTGCCGCTGCTGAAGAATTCGTGGGCGTCCTTGGTCTGGAGGGTGAGCGCGCCCGGCACGACGACCTTCTCCTCGCAGAAGAGGTCCTGCATCCACTTCACCGCGGCCACGGACTTCTGGGAGTCGACCGCGGGGACGTACTTGCCGTCGCCGGACTCGGTGAGGAAGTCGCCGCCGCCCTGCCACAGGAAGGAGGACGCCCACCAGGAGGCGTAGCCGCGATCGGTCGAGGCGGGCACGAGCATCCCGTACGTGTCGTCCTTCCCGTTGCCGTCGGGGTCCTGGGTCTGGAAGGCCTTGGCCAGGGCGGTGAGGTCGTCCCAGGTCTTCGGCTGCTTCAGGCCGAGCTTCTCGCGCCAGTCCTTGCGGACGAACGTGGCGAACGACTGCACGTTGAAGGGCACGCCGTAGTACTTGCCGTCGTACGCCTTGGCCTGGTCCCACGCCCGGTCGAGCACGTCGGCCGACCCCTTCAGCTTGTCCCTGTCGACTTCCTGGACCAGCCCCTGGGAGACGTTCGTGCCCAGCATCCCGGAGTCGTTGATGACGATGTCGGGCAGGTCCCGGGCGGTCGCGGCCTCGGCGACGCGCTGCTCGAAGTTGTCCAGGATCGGGGTGTACTTGACCTTCACCCCCGTCTCCTTGGTGAACTCGGTGAAGATCTTCATGTACACGGCTCCGGTGACGGTGGACGAGCGGGACCACACCTCCAGAGGCCCGTCGGACGAGCCGCCCGAGGAGGAACCGGAGCCGGATCCGCAGGCGGTAAGGGCGGTGAGGCCGGCCACCGCCAGCGCGGCGGAGAGGCGGCGGGACGTACGCATGAGGAGAGCTCCGATCGAGGGGAGTGAACAGGAGGCCGGCGGATCGAGGCAGCGGAGAGTGCGAGCGACGAACAGCGAGCGGGTGAACCGTGCGAGCGAACCGGGTGAGCGGGCCTTGCGGGTGAACCGTGCGAGCGAACCGTGCGGGGCTGAGGCGAGCCCGGGATGCGTGCGGTGCGGTGAGGTGCGGTTCTGTGAGGTGCGAGGCAGTGCGTGGCAGTGCGATGACGTGCGGGACGATCTCTGCGCAAGCTTTCGCAACTCCGGCCGATTGGCCGTAACGTAAGAGAAACATCGGAGGTCGTCAAGGGCTCGCGTCGGATGTTTCCGTGCTGCCTAGGTGCTGGAACTCGGCCGTGATCAGGAAGAGTTGCGTAGTGGCGAAGCGAAAGACACTGGCGGCGATCGCCGAAGAGGCAGGGGTGTCCATGCCGACGGTCTCCAAGGTTCTGCATGGTAGGTCGGATGTATCGGTGGGCACTCGCGAGCGGGTGGGGCGTCTGCTGCGGCAGTACGGCTATCCGCAGCCGGGCCGCGGCCACCGTCCGCCCGGCGGAGGACAGATCGAGTTCGTCATCAACGAACTCGACAACCCGTGGGCCGCCGAACTGATCCGGGGCGCCGAGGCGGCGCTGCGCCCCGAGGGGATCGGGCTCGTCGTCAGCGCGGTCCACCAGGACCAGGAGCAGGCCGAGCGATGGGGCCGGGCGCTGCGCGAACGCGGCTCGATGGGGGCCGTCCTCGTGCTCTCCGAGCTGTCCGCCGACCGCGAGGCAGACCTGCGTGACCACGGCATCCCGTTCGTGATCGTGCAGCCGTCGACCGACGCCCGTGCCGACGCACCGTCCGTGGGCTCGACGAACTGGCACGGCGCCTACGCCGCCACGCGCCATCTCGCCGACCTCGGACACCGCCGCATCGCCGCGCTCATGGGCCCGGCCCACCGGCATTCGCCCCGCATCCGGCTGCACGGCTACCGCGCCGCCCTTGAGGACGCCGGGCTGCCGTTCGACCCGGACCTCGTGCGCCACGGGACGTACGACCGGGCGCCGGCGCGGTCCCTCATGCACGAGCTGCTGGAACTCGCACAGCCGCCGACGGCCGTCTTCGCGGGCAACGACCTGCAGGCGCTCGGCGTCTACCGGGCCCTGCGGGAGAGGAAGCTGAGCGTGCCGGACGACGTGAGCGTGGTGGGTTTCGACGATCTGCCGTTCACGCAGTGGATCACGCCGGAGCTGACCACGGTGCGGCAGCCGCTGGACGAGATGGCCGCCGTGGCCGCCCGCCTGGTGGTGCGGCTCGCGCGTGGTGAGCGGCCCGAGTCGGTGAACCTGGAGCTGCCGACCACCCTGGTGGTGCGCGAGAGCACCGGACCCGCACCCTTGGTGCCGCCGTCACGGTGACCCCGCCGCGATGACGGACGAAGAGGCGGTGGACGCGGTGGAGGCGGTGGATGCCGCGGACCAGTAACCCCCCGTCGGATAGCGGTACATGGCCAGCGACGACTCCTTCATGCGGGCGGAGAAACCCGGCCGCCGCGGCGCCAGATAGCGGCCGCCGCGCAGCTGGACGGGGTCGGTGAAGTGCTCGTGGAGGTGGTCGACGTACTCGATGGCCCGGTCCTCGGTGGAACGGGACAGCGCCACGTAGTCGAACATCGCCAGATGCTGCACCAGTTCGCACAGTCCGACGCCGCCCGCGTGCGGGCACACCGGGACGCAGAACTCGGCGGCGAGGAGCAGGATCGCCAGATTCTCGTTGACGCCGCCGACGCGCGCCGCGTCGATCTGCAGCACGTCGACGGCCTCGGCCTGGAGCAACTGCTTGAACGTGACCCGGTTCTGGGCGTGTTCACCGGTCGCGACCTTCACCGGGGCCACGGCCCTGCGGACCGAGGCGTGGCCGAGGACGTCGTCGGGGCTGGTGGGTTCCTCGATCCAGTACGGGCCGTACGGGGCGAGCGCGGCCATCCAGCGGGCGGCCTCGGCCACGCCCCAGCGCTGGTTGGCGTCGAGGGCGATCCGGATGTCCGGGCCCACGGCGGCCCGCGCGGTCCGCATCCGGCGCAGATCGTCGTCCAGGTCGGCGCCCACCTTCAGCTTCACCTGCGTGAACCCGTCGGCCACGGCCTGCCGGGCCAGCCGCGTCAGCTTCGCGTCGTCGTAGCCGAGCCAGCCGGGCGAGGTGGTGTACGCCGGATAGCCGCGCTCGCGCAGCCGCGCGGCCCGCTCGGCGGCGCCCTCCTTGCCGCGGCTGAGGAGTTCGAGGGCGCGGTCAGGGGAGAGCACGTCGTCGATGTAGCGGAAGTCGACCTGGGAGACGAGCCATTCGGCGGGCACCTCCGCGAGCAGCTGCCACAGCGGCTTGCCCGCGCGCCGGGCGGCGAGGTCCCACACGGCGTTGACCACGGCGCCGATCGCCATGTGGATCACGCCCTTCTCCGGGCCCAGCCAGCGCAGTTGGGAGTCGCCGACGAGGTCGCGGCTGAGTGAGCCCGGGTCGGCGCACAGCTCGTCCACGGGCCGGCCCACGATCTGCGGGCGCAGTGCCTCGATGGCGGCGACCTGGACGTCGTTGCCCCGGCCGATGGTGAAGACGAAGCCGTGTCCCTCGTGTCCGTCGGCGGCGTCGGTGCGTAACACCAGATACGCGGCGGAGTAGTCGGGATCGGGGTTCATGGCATCGGAGCCGTCCAGGGTCGAGGAGGTCGGGAAGCGGACGTCGTACGTGTCGACCGCGGTGATGCGGGGCGACGTGTCGGTCATGCGAGTCCTCTCGCTGTGCGCAAGGTTGCGCAACCGGCTGAGTGAGAGGAACGTAGGAGAGACATCGGATGACGTCAATGTGCACCACCGGGGAAATTCGCCAGGCAGTGCCAATTTGGCCGTAAGTGCTGGCTTTTGAGGGTGCGCTGGAGACGCCCTGGGGGAGTGGGATGGATATAGATCGGATGTATTTGTTGCTGTGGGAGCGTCAGCTGGACGCACGCACCACCAGCCGCGGCACGATCACCGTCTCGGCCGGTTCCTTTCCGGACAGCAGCGCGTCGAGCTGTCGCACGGCGGCCCGGCCCAGATGGCGCTTGTCGATGTGCAGGGTCGTCAGGGGCGGATCGACCAGCTCGCCGAGCGTGAGCCCGTCGCACCCCACGAAGGCGCAGTCGTCCGGCACGGACCGGCCGTGGTCCCGCGCCCGGCGCATCGCCCCGATCCCGATCAGGTCGTTGTACGCGAGGACGGCGGTGGCCTCGGGACGTGACTCCACCAGGAGGTCCATCGCACGGGCCCCGCCCTGGAGGGAGTTGTCGCAGGGCACGACCCAGCCCTCCCGCGCCGGAAGCCCGTACTCCTGCGCCACGTCCAGGAAGAGCGTGTGACGGCTGCCCGCGGAGTCCGTGTCGTGACGGGCGCCGTCGTCGAACATCGCGAGATGCCGGTGTCCGCGCTCGATGAGATGGCCGATCGCCTGCCGAATGCCCGACGCGAAGTCGATGCGCACCCCACCCGCGACACCCTGCCGCCGGTCGTGGTCGACCAGGACCACCGGAATGCCCGCCGCGCGGACCTGGTCGACGGCGCGCTCGTCGAGCAGGAACGCGACACAGGCGTCGACGTGCTGGGTGAGGGCGCGGGTCACGGCCATCTCACGTTCGAGGGCCGCCCCGGTGCTGTACACGGCGACCTGCCAGTCCCGCTCGTCCGCGGCCTCCATCACGCCGGCGACCACTTCGGGGAAGAACGGGTTCAGTACGTCGGCGATGACCAGACCCACGCTGGTGACGCCGCGGCTGGCCAGTCCGCGGGCGAACCGGCTGGGCCGGTAGCCCATCTCGCGGGCCACGGAGAGCACCCGGTCGCGGGTCAAGGGGCCGATCTCGGGCTTGTCGTTGATGGCGCGGGACACGGTCTGCCGGGACACTCCGGCGGCCCGGGCCACGTCGTCGATGGTGGCGGGCCGGGAACGGCCGGCCTGCGGATCCTCCGGACCGGCCTGCGGGGCCTCGGGGCCGTCCGGTGCGGGGGCCGTGGGCCCAGGGGGTGCGGACACCGGGTCCGTCTCCTTGTCTGTCTCGGATGCTGCCGGGTCCGTGCCGGGCCTGTGATGGGCCCGTACCGGAGCCGCTGCGGGTCCATGCCGGTGCCGCCGCCGACGCGGGGCGACGGTTCACGTGAGCGCTCACGGTCATGATGAGCGGGCCGTCGGAACAGTGTCAACGGTGTGCACCGCGCTGCGTGACGCGTGGCCGGATATCGGGCGTGCATCCCAAATCACCGTTCCGCACGACGGGTTGACGTGGCGTCGACTCGGCCCGATGGTTCTCTGTGAGCGCTCCCGTGAGCGCTCACACCGTTGTGGCGGGGGCGACGTCCGTCGCCGAGTGCGCGTTGCGCCCGTCGCCCCCTTGTGCCAGTCGCTCCCTTCTGACGAAGGAATCCGTGATGCACACATCCCGCAGGGCCGTCCTGACCGCCGCCGCTCTTGCCCTCGCCCTCCCGCTCACCGCGTGTTCGGTGGACGAGGGCGCGGGCACGTCCGACTCGGCGGGCAAGGGCAGGCAGCAGATCACCTTCCTGACCTTCGAGACGCCCAACCTGACGCCGGAGTACTGGAACGCGGCGATCAAGCGGATCGAGAAGAAGTACCCGGACATCACCGTGAAGAAGCTGGTCGCGCCGACCACCGACCGCACCGCGTACGCCAAGCAGCTGCTCGCCTCCGGCCAGTTCCCGGACGTCATGATCGCCGTGGCCCCCACCGGGCTCGGAGACGCCGGGAACCTGTACGCGTGGCAGCCGGACGAGCTCAAGGACTTCCAGGTGCCCGACGGGGGCGCCATCGACGGCAAGGTCTATCAACTGCCCGCCAACACCCAGTCGATCCCCGTCGTCTACTACCGCAAGTCCATGTTCAAGCGGGCGGGAATCACCGCGGCCCCGAAGACCTACGCCGAACTGCTCGACGCCTCCGCGAAGTTGCAGGCGAAGGACATCCAGCCGTTCGTCGTCGGCGGCGGCAAGGACGCCTTCCCCACCGTGCTGCCGCTCACCGGCACTGTCGCCACCGACGTGTACAGGAAGGACCCCGACTGGATGGTCCAACGCCGCGCCGGAAAGGTGAAGTTCGCCGACGCCGCCTTCGTCGGGGCGCTGACGAAGGTGCGGCAGCTGGCCCGGCGCGGCTACATCGACAAGAAGATGGTCTCGCTCGACTACGCCGCCACCGAACAGGCCTTCCTCAAGGGCAAGGGCGCGATGTACCCGATGGGCTGCTGGTTCGCGGCGGCCGGCGACAAGAGCGCCATCAAGAACGACATCGGCGTCTTCGACTGGCCCACCGACGACGGCTCGCCGCTCGCCTCCGGATACACCGGCGGAGGCCTGTCCGTGAACGCCCGCTCCAAGCACCTGGACGTCGCCAAGAAGTTCGCCCTCGCCTTCCAGCTGGACAAGACCAACCTCGACAACTCGGTGCGCTCCGACTCCCTGTTCCCCGCCGTCAAGGGCTACACCCCGCCCACCGACACCGGCCCCGTCTTCAAGGAGACGTACGAGCTGTGGCGCGAGGCGAGCGAACAGAACGCGACGGTCAAGGCGTTCGCCTGGGAGACCGGAGGTGACGCCCTGCTCCCCGGCCTCGACGCGAAGGTGCACGCCGCCACCCAGGACGTGATCATCGGCCGCAGGACACCCAAGGAGGCAGCCGAGTTCCTGGACACCGAGTGGGACAAGGCCTCCTGACCCATGGCCACCGACACCCCGGTCCGTCCCGCCGCGCCGCCGAAGCCCGCCCCGCGGGCCGCCTCCCGTGGGCGTGGGCGCCGACTGCGCTCCCACCTCGGCCGGTTCGCCGTCTTCGGCGCGCCCGGCCTGCTGGTCTACGCCTGCTTCGTGCTCGCACCGGTCGTCGTGAGCGTGGCGTACAGCCTCACCAACTACAACCCGTTCAACCCGCCCACCGAGTTCGTCGGCCTGCGCAACTTCCAACTCCTCTTCCGCGACGAGGAGTTCCTGCAGTCGCTGAAAGTCACCGTGCAGCTCACCGTGATCCTCGTGATCGTGCCGAACGCCGCGGGGCTCGGCATCGCGCTGCTGCTCGACCGCAAGGGCTGGTTCTACAACGCCTGGCGGGCCGTGTTCTTCGTACCCGTCGTCCTCAGCTCCGTCGTCGTCTCCCTCGTGTGGACCCGGCTGCTCGCCGACGACGGCGTCGTCAACCAGGCCCTCGGCCAAGTCGGCGTCGACCCCGTCGGCTGGCTCTCCGACCCCGGCCTGGCCCTGTACTCCCTCGCCGCGATCATGGCGTGGCAGATGCTCGGCTTCTGCGTCGTGGTGTATCTGGCCGGCCTGCAGTCCGTACCCGGCGAACTCCTGGAGGCCGCCGCCATCGACGGGGCGGGCGTGCTCGCCCGCTTCCGTCACGTCACCTGGCCGCTGCTGGCCCCCGCCCTCACCATCAACACCGTCGTGCTGCTCATCACCGCCTTCAAGGCGTACGACCACATCCAGGTCATCACGAACGGCGGCCCCGGCTCGGGGACCACCGCCACCGTCGCCTTCGTCATCCTGCAGACCGGCTTCACCGCCAACCGGCAGGGCTACGCCAGCGCCATGGCGCTCGTCATGCTCGTCATCGTCGCGAGCGCGGCGGCTCTCGCGCTCAAGCTGCTCCAGCGCCGGGAGGTCGACCTGTGAGAGCCACCCTGCGCCCACTGGCCGTGACGGTCCTCGGCGCCTTCTTCGCCGTCCCCCTGTACGTCGTCCTCGCCAACGCCTTCAAGGCGGGCGCGGACATCGCCCCCCACCCCGCGGCCCTCCCGCTCCCGCCCACCCTGGACAACCTGACGTCCGTCCTGACCCGGCCCGACCACCTGTTCTGGGTCTCCCTCACCAACAGCCTGATCGTCACCACGCTGTCCGTCGCCGTCCTCACCGTGCTCTCCGCGATGCTCGGCCACTACCTGGCCCGGACCTCTTCACGCTGGGGCCGCGTGGCCACACTCGTCCTGCTGTCGGGCCTGATGATCCCGCCGCAGGTGATCCTGCTGCCGATCACCCAGGTGCTGCGCGCCTTCGACCTGATGGCCACCGTGCAGGGCCTCGTCCTGTTCAACGTCGGCTACTACGTGCCCTTCGGGGTGTTCGTCTTCGCCGGGTTCGTCAAGGGCGTCCCGGTGGAGCTGGAACAGGCCGCGGCGATCGACGGGGCGGGCTGGTTCCGCACCTTCTGGCAGGTCGTCTTCCCACTGCTGCGGCCCGCCACCGCCAGCTGCGTCATCTTCTTCGGCGTCTGGATCTGGAACGACTTCCTCAACCCGCTGATCATCCTCGGACCCGGGTCCGGCACCACCGTGACCACCGGCATCTACCGCGCCATCGGCCAGTACCAGGCCGACTTCGGCACCGTCTTCGGGCTGATGTTCCTCGCCACGCTGCCCGTCCTCGTGCTCTACCTCGCGCTGCAGAAGCAGTTCGTGAAGGGCCTGACCGGCGGGGCCACGAAGGGATGACCAGGCACGGGCCACGAAACCACCCGCCCCGCGATCCGCGCCCACCACCCGCACGCCATTCACGGCGCCCTCGCCACCGCCCTCACCGGGCACCACCTGCGCCCTGCCACGGAGCACGGGGCGCAGGGCACCCCACGGCCCATCCCACGGCCCCCCTCGTCGCCCTCCAAGCCCAGGAGCCTCACCCCGTGACCACCAGTGCCGTGACCACCGCCGAGCGCCCGCCCGCGGCCACGACCCCGCTCCTCGACGACGTCACCCTCGCGGTCCTCGCCGACGGCAGACCCGTACGCCCTCACGTGCGGCGGCGGTCCGACGGCGTGCTCGCCCTGTCCGTGACCGCGCCCCCGGGAGCGGCCCTGGAGATCCGGCTGGCGGTCCCCCTGCGGGACGCCGTCGGCTACTGGCACCCCACCTGCGGCTGGACACGCACCCTGCCGCCCGACTGGTCCGCGCCCATGACCACATCCCTCGTGCGGGGCGCACCCGCCGGCTGCCTCTACGCCTGCGACGGCGCGACCCTGCTGGCCTTCGCCGCCCAGGACCCGGTCACCCCCGCCCGACTGGTGCACGGCGTCTCCGAGGCCGGCAAACGGTTCGTCGTCCACCTCGAACTCACCGCCCCCACCGGCCCGTACACCCTGTTCCTCGCACCGCGCGCACCGAGCCCCGCCACCGCCCTGCGCCGCCTGCGCGACCGGCTCACCGCCACCGCCGCGCAGCCGCCGCTCGGCCTGCCCCCGGCGGGTCGCGGCCCCGCCTACTCCACCTGGTACGCGCTCGGGCAGGACGTCACGGCCGACGCCGTCGCCCACGAGGCGCGGCTCGCGGCCCGGCTGGGCTGCCAACTGCTCATCCTCGACGACGGCTGGCAGCGCGGCGGACGCAGTCGCGGCTACGCCTGGGCGGGGGACTGGCGGACCGACACGGAGAAGTTCCCCGACCTGGCCGCACACGTCGCCGAGGTGCGCGGCCTCGGCATGGCGTACATCGCCTGGGTGGCACCCCTGCTCGCCGGACCCGACTCGCCCCTGTGGCGCGACCTGGCCCCGCTCGCCCCGCTTCCCAGCCCCACCGCACCCGGTGCCCACGTCCTCGACCCCCGTGACCCCCGGGTGCGTGCCCACGTGGTCGCCACTTGCGCACGGCTCGTCGGCGACCACCAACTCGACGGCCTCAAACTCGACTTCCTCGACGACGCCATGGTGTACGCCGATGACGCGCGCGATGAAGGGCGCGGTGACGGACGCGACGACGTCAGCGCCGCCATGGACCTGCTGCTCGGCGAGATCCGCGACGCCCTCACCCCGCTGTGCCGCGCCACACCTCTCATCGAGCTGCGCCAGCCCTACCTGGGGCACGGCATGGCCGCCTACGGGAATCTGCTGCGGGCCACCGACTGCCCGGCCGACGCCGTCGCCAACCGCGTCCGCACCGTGGACGCCGGGCTGCTGCGCTCCGGCGGCGCCGTCCACTCCGACATGCTGATGTGGGACCCGGACCACACGCCGCAGGCCGCCCTGCGCCAGCTCCTCGCCGTCCTCCACGCCACCCCGCAACTCTCCTGCCGACTCGGCGAGTTACCGCAGCTCCACTACAAGGCGCTGAAGTTCTGGCTGGCGCAGTGGGCCAGACTGCGGCCGCTGCTCGTCGAGGGGGAGGTCGAACCGGGGCGGCCCGACGAGCTGTACCCCCTGGTGCGGGCGGCGAAGGCGGAGAGCGAGGCCGTCGTCGTGCACGCCGAGCGGACCGTGCCGCTGGACCTGGCCGGGCGCCGCCGGGTCGACATCGTCAACGCCACGGCCGCCGAGGCGCTCGTCCTCGACCTCGCCGACGGGGGACCGTACGACGCGCGGTGCACCGCGTACGACGTGACCGGCGAGACCGCTGGCGAGTACGGTCTCGACCTCGTCGGCGGCGGCCCGGTGAAGCTGCCCGTACCGCCCTCCGGGCTGCTGTCCCTGCGAGTGCGAAGTGGCACATACGTCGGAGGGGCCGAAGGCTACGAACCACTCTGATACCGATTCGCCATCGTGAAGGTCATTGACAGGTGAGCGAAGCGTGCTTAGGTTCACCGATACACCCGATGTATCGAGGGATCCGTCAGGCCTCCAGGACGACGACTCAGGGCCACGTTCGTGAAGGGCGGGGCAGTTGAGTTTGTCCATAGGGCTCGTCGTGCACGCAAGCCGCCGTGGGGTCTTCGAGGAGGCCGTCGAGTCGCTGTCCGGCATCTCACTGAAGTGGGTCACCTACGGGCACGAGCGGGACATCCGGCCGCTCGTGCGGAGCCTCGTCGACGGGCATGCCCTGGACGGACTGCTGGTGGGCGCCGTTCCGTATCGCGCCTGCCGCGACGTCCTCCCACCCCGTCTCCCCGTGGCGGTCCCCCGCAGCTCCGCCCTGGACCTGGCGCTGGCGTTGTCCCAGGCGCAGGTCCGCGGCTGGCAGCCGGTTCCGGTCAGCATCGACACCTTCGACCACGAGGTGGTCGCCGAGGTGACGGAGGCGCTGCACCTCGACCGCACCCGCGTCACGTGCCTCCCTTACGACGACGACCAGAGCGTCGACGACATCTGCGCCTTCCACCAGCGGTCCCTCAAGGAGGGCAGCGGATACGTCATCACCGCACGCACCGCCGTACTGCGGCAGTTGCGCGGCGCCCTGCGGGTGCTGAACGGCTCGCCCGTGCCGTCCAGCATCCGCTCGGAACTGCACGAGCTGGTGTCGCGCGTCCGGCACGAGCGAGCCGGCGCCTCCGGGTTCGCCGCCGGTGTCTTCTGCGTCGGCAGGCACGGCCGCCCCGGCGACCTGGAGCGCAGCCGCACCGGTCTGCTCCACCTGCTGCGGGCCACGCCCGAGCTCACCGACGCCTGGATCGAGGACCGCGGCCGACGTGGCGTGCTCGTCCTCGGTCGCCGGACGCTGTTCGAGCGCTTCAGCCGCAACTGGCTCGTCGTTCCCGTGCTGGACCAGGCCCGGGAATCGCTGGGTGTGCGGGTGGCCGCCGGCTTCGGCGTGGGACCCTCGGCCCGTACCTCCGTGGTGCTGGCCGAACGAGCCGCCGTCCGCGCGGAGTCGGAGAACCGGCCGTGCGGCTATCTGATGGAGGACAGCGGCCTGGTCGTCGGACCGATGGGGCCGGGAGGACCGCCGCGGACCGGCCTCCACCGCGATCAGGATGACCGCGACCGCGATCAGGGTGACCGTCTGCGCGAGCTCGCGCGAACCGTCGGGCTCAGTACGGCAACGTTGTCAAGGCTGGCCGCGATCGAGCAGGACCTGGCCGGACGGACCGTCACACCGAGCGAACTGGCCGACGCCATGGCCATCACCGACCCCAGCGGCCGGCGTCTGCTCCGCAAACTCCACGCCCACGGCCTGGCCAGCTCGGAGGGAAGCGCGCAGACCCACCGGAAGGGCCGGCCGACAGGGCTGTACCGCCTGGCGATCGACGCGGCCCTGACCGGTTCCGCCGACGGGCATCCCCTCACGGCCGTGTGAAGTCCGAGGCAGGGCCCCGCCGTCACCCGCCCGCCTACCACGCAGGTGACGACGGGACCTACAACAGCGCCTCGGCAACCGCGCGCAGGTTGGCCCGGCCCCGCCCGTACGAGCACAGCCCGTCCGCCGCCTCCGTCTCCGCGTCCGGCATGCCGGTGGCGATGAGGAGCGCGTCGGGGCGGCCGGTGAGCAGCGCCGTACGGGCCTCGGCCTGCCACGGGTGCAGATCCGCGTCCTCGGTGGCGATCAGCAGCGAGCGTCCCTGGGCGAGCCGCAGGATGCCGGGCACGTCCACGGGGCCCTGCGCGGCCACGACGCCCTCGGTGCCGGGCATGACCTCGCGCAGGAGGGTGACGAGATCCGTACGGGCCCATTCCAGCGCGGGGCGCGGAGGACGGTGCAGGTCGACCACGAAGGGATCGAGGACCGGACCGGGCAGCGGCTTCCAGCGCAGGGCCCGGCGGGCGGCGATCAGCCCCACGTCAGAGGAGCCGGGGACCGGGCCCGGCCCGGTGGCCGCCGGTGGCCGCGCGAACCGCTCGGCCAGGGCGTCGACCCGGCGTGCCGCGTCCACGACCCGGGCGGGGTCGAGCCTGCCGTCGGCCATCGCGTCGAGCAGCGCGTCACGGCAGCGCAGCCACAGCGCCGGGTCCGGGCGGGCGATGATCAGCTGGTCGGCACCCGCACCGATCGCGGCGACGGCCGCGGACGCCTCGCCCACCGTGCCGGCGATCGCCTTCATCTCCAGGGCGTCGGTCACGACGACGCCCTGGAAACCGAGTTCGGTGCGCAGCAGGTCGGTGAGGACACGGCGGCTGAGGGTGGCGGGCGCGGTGGCGTCGAGCGCCGGGTAGACCACGTGCGCCGTCATGACGAGCGGAACACCCGCGGCGACGGCGGCACGGAAGGGCACGAGATCGATCTCGCGCAGGACGTGTTCGTCCCTGGTGTCGAGGGCGGCGCCCAGGTGGCTGTCGACGGTCGTTGACCCGTGGCCGGGGAAGTGCTTGGCGCACGGTGCGACGCCGGCGGCCAGCGTGGCCTCGATCCAGGCGGTGACATGACGGGCCGCGTGAGCCGGGTCGGCGCCGAAGGCGCGGGTCCGCACGATGGGGTTGGCGCCGACCCTGTGCACGTCGGCCACCGGTGCGAAGCTCACGGTCACTCCGCACTCGGCCAGGTGCCGGGCGAGCGCGTCCGCGAGGGCGGCGGTCAGCGCGGTGTCGTCGACGACACCGAGCGCCCAGGCCCCCGGCGTCTGCGGCGCCCCGGCCCTCGCGAGATGGCTGATGCCGCCGCCCTCCTGGTCCGCGGTGACCAGCAGACCGGGCCGCAGCGAGCGCAACTCGTCGGTGAGCTCACGCAGTTGGGCGGGGCCTGCGACGTTGCGGGTGTGCAGGATGACCCCGCCGAGTCCGGTGTCGGCCAGCCGTTTCAGCTCGCCGGGCGGTGTCATGCCGTCGAAGCCCACGACGAGGCAGCGGTTCGCGGCCTCGACCAGATCTCCGGGGAGCGCGGTCACGGGGTCATCTCCGGAGTCGTCGTGTGGCCGTGGGCGTCCTCGTCCGGCTCCACCAGCAGTACGCAGCGGGCCCAGTGACGGTCCGTCACCTCGACACGCGGAGGCGGCCCGGTGCGGCATGCCGCGCGTGCCAGGGGGCAGCGCGGATGGAAGCGGCAGCCGGACGGGGGATGGACCAGGTCCGGCGGCTCGCCGAGGTCGTCCTCCGCGGCATCCGGCGCCACACCGTCGTCGCGGCTCGTACGGCCGGCCAGGAACTCCATCCGGTCCGGATCCGGAGTCGAGTCCAGCAGCAGGCGGGTGTACGGATGGGCCGGAGTCTGGGTGACGTCCTCCGCCGTGCCGTACTCGACGATCTCCCCGGCGTACATCACCGCGATCTCGTCGGCGAAGTAGCGGGCGCCGGCGATGTCGTGGGTGATGTACAGCATGGCCAGTCGCTCCTCGTCGCGCAGCGTGGCGAGGAGGTTGAGGATCTCCAGCCGGATGGAGACGTCCAGCATGCTCACCAGTTCGTCGCCGAGCAGGACCTCCGGATCGACGGCGAGCGCGCGGGCGATCGCGACCCGCTGGCGCTGCCCGCCGGACAGCTCGTGGGGGAAGGCGTCGAGGAAACGCTCGGGCGGAGTGAGCCGCACGCGCTCCAGCAGTGTCCGCAGGCGCTGCTCCAGGTCGTCCTGGCCCGTGACGGAGCCGTGCAGCCGCAGCGGTCGTTCGAGCAGGTACCGCACGCGGTGCAGGGGGTTGAGGGAGCCGAACGGGTCCTGGAGCACCATCTGGACCCGGCGGGCGTAGGCGCGGCGGGCCCGGCGGCCGCGCGCCGAGGCCGGTTCCCCGTCCAGCAGGATGCTGCCGCTGGTGGGCGCCTGGGCGAGGGCGAGGGTCCGGGCGAACGTGGACTTGCCGCTGCCGCTCTCGCCGACCAGGGCCACGGTGCGGCCCGGGCGCAGACGCAGCGAGGCGTTCTCCAGCGCGTGCACGGTCTCACCGCGGGCGCGGTGCACCGGGTAGCGGACGGTGACGTCCACCGCTTCCAGTACGGGAGCCGGCTCTTCGGTCATGCTCGTCCTCCGGCTGTCGGCGCGGGCAGGTCGTCGGCGTGGACGCAGGCCACCGCGCGCCCGGCGCCGAGTCCGGTCAACTCGGGCGGTGCCGTCCCGCACGCCGCCGTGGCATGCGGGCACCGCGGCTCGAAGGGGCAGCCCGGCGGGAGGCCGCGCAGGTCGGGAGGGTTGCCGGGGATGCCGTGCAGGGTGCGCATCGGTCCGCGCAGCGGCGGGAACGAGTCGCGCAGTCCGCGTGTGTAGGGGTGCTTCGGGTCCCGGTACAGATCGCCGGCCGGTCCGCTCTCCACGATCCGTCCTCCGTACATCACGGCGATACGGTCCGCGATCTCCAGCAGCAGGGACAGGTCGTGCGTGATGAAGACGACCGAGAATCCCAACTCCCGCTGCAGCCGGATGACCTGGCGCAGGATCTGCCGCTGCATCACCACGTCCACGGCCGTCGTGGGCTCGTCCATCACCAGCAGGTCGGGCTCGCAGACCAGGGCGAGCGCGATGGTGGCCCGCTGGCGCATCCCCCCGGAGAGCTCGTGCGGATAGCTGTCGAGCCGCGTGGTGGGAATGCCGACGAGTTCCAGCATGTGCGCGGCGCGCTCACGGGCCTGGGACTTGGGCATACGGCGGTGGGCGCGCAGTACGTCGGTGAACTGGGCGCTCAGCCTGGACACCGGGTTGAGGGCGTTCATGGCGCTCTGGAAGACGACAGCCGTGTGCTCCCAGCGCGTTCTGCGCAGTTCGCGCGCGTCGGCGTGGAGCAGATCGACGGGCTCGCCCGTGCGCGGGTGGAGCGTCGCGCTGCCCGACCGGACGACGGCGGGCGGGCGCAGCAGCCGCAGGAGAGCGTTGATCAGAGTCGTCTTGCCGCTGCCGCTCTCCCCGGCGATGCCGAGGATCTCGCCGCGGCGCAGTTCCAGGGACACCTGGGACACGGCCGGCAGGGGTTCGGTCTCCGTGCCGTAGTCGACACTGAGGTCCTTCACGTCGAGCAGCAGGTTCACCGTGCCCCCTTGCGCGCGGACATCCGCACGGCCTTGCGGCGGGCGCCGCGCAGCCGTGGATTGGTCAGTTCGTCGATGCCGAAGTTGACGAGCCCGGCGGCGGCGCCGAGCACGGTGATCGCCACCCCGGGCGGCACGAACCACCACCACGCACCGGAGACCATGGCCTGCCGCTGCTGGGCGAAGTACAGCATGGTCCCCCAGCTGACCGTGTTGATGTCGCCGATGCCGAGGAAGTCCAGGCCGGACACGGCGAGGATGGAGGTGACGAGCGAGAGCATCAGCGTCGCCGAGATCACCGGCAGCAGGTTCGGCAGCACCTCGACGAGCATGATCCGCGCATTGCTCTCACCGAGCAGCCGGGCGTTCAGGACGAAGTCCCTGTTCCGCAGTGACAGCGTCTGCACGCGCTTGGAGCGGGCTCCCCAGGCCCAGCCGGTCAGTCCGATGACCAGCGCCACCGCGAACGGCCCGCCGCGCCCGCGCAGATACCCGGCGAGGACGATGACCAGCGGCAGCCCGGGCAGGACGAGGAAGACGTTGGTAAGCGCGCCGAGCACCGAGTCGGTCATGCCGCCGTAGTAGCCGCCGATCAGCCCGACGGCCACCGACAGCGTGGTGGAGACGACGGCCGCGAGCGCGCCCACGAGCAGGGACGTGCGGGTGCCGACGACGAGCTGGGCGAGGACGTCGGTGCCGTCCTGGGTGGTGCCCAACGGGTGGGCCCCGGACGGGGGTTGGAGGACCGCTCCGGTGAGTTCCGTGGGGGACAGGCCCATCAGCGACTGCACGACCCACGGGCCGACGGCGGCCACGAGGACGTACACCCCGATGATCGCGAGCCCGACGCGGGCCTTGCCGTTGGCCGGGATCAGCCGGCGCAGCGCGGTGCGCCAGGTCAGCCGGCCGGCCGTGGGAGCGAGCGGGGCGGCCGGTGGGGCGGCGAGCGTCATGCGTCCTCCCTGGTGCGCGGGTCGAGCAGGACGTAGACGGAGTCGGCGATGAAGTTGGCCACGAGCACCGACAGCGAGATGATCAGGAAGAGCGCCTGCATCAGCGGATAGTCGAGGTTCACGACGGCCTGGTAGAAGAGATATCCGATGCCGGGGTACGCGAAGACCGCCTCGGCGAGCAGGGAGCCGCCGACGACCGTGCCGATCGAGATGGCCAGGCCCGCCACCTGCGGAAGCATCGCGTTGCGGGCGGCGTACGCCAGCAGGATCCGCCAGCGGCCGAGGCCCTTGGCCTCGGCGAGGCTGACGTAGTCCTCGGCCACGGTGGTGATCATCATGTTGCGCATGCCGAGCAGCCAGCCGCCGACGGAGGAGATGACGATGGTCGCGGCGGGCAGGAAGCCGTGCTCGATCACGCTGGTGACGAACGTGAGGTTGAATCCCGGTTCGAGGCTCAGGTCGTAGCCGTTCTGCGAGGGAAAGACCGGAAGGTTCACCGAGAGCAGCAGGAGAAGCATGGTGGCGACCCAGAAGTACGGCATCGAGCCGAGGAAGGTCGCGAGCGGTGCCATCACGCTGTCCAGGCGGCTGCCGGGCCGGGCGCCGGAGACGATGCCGAGTCCGGTGCCGAGGAGGAAGGCCAGAACGGTGGTCAGGCTCACCAGGCCCAGCGTCCACGGCAGGCCCTGCGAGATCATCTCGCCCACCGGCGCCGGAAAGTACGCGGTGGAGATACCGAAGTCGAGGTGGGCGAGCTGGGAGAGGTAGTGCAGGTACTGCTGCCACAGGCCCTCGTCGGGGACACCGAACAGCGCCCTGATGGACTTCTCGGTCGCCGGGGTGACCTGTGAGCGCTGGGCCAGCTTGTTCAGGATCACGGAGGCCGGATCCCCCGGCATGAGCCGGGGGATGACGAAGTTCAGGGTGATGGCCACGGCGGCGGTCCCGAGGTAGAAGCCGAGGCGGCGCAGCAGGACCCGGGCCCGCCCGCCGCGACGGCGGCGTACGGGTCCGTCGGCAGCCGCTTCCGGCCGTGCCTCCCCGACCGGAAGCGTCGTCGCCGTCACTGGGCGGCCCCCTTCCGTGCCGTTCCCTGCCGCACCGTCACCTTCCGTGCCGTCACCTTCCGTGCCATCGACGGGCTCACGACTTCGCCGGCTTCAGATGGGCGAGCACGTTCTCGAACGCCGGTCCGCCGTTCCAGGGCGCGCAGATGTCGTACGGATCGTCCTTGCTGGGGAATCCGGTCCAGTTGCGGGCGCTCCACGCGCAGCCGGCGGTGATGTTCGACAGCGTCACGAACGGCACCTGATCGACGATGATCTTCTCCAGCTTCCGGGTGAGTTCGATCTGCGTCTGCTCGTCGCCGGTGTTCGCCAGCTCGTTGAGCAGGCCGTCGGTGGTCTTGTCGCGCCAGCGCAGGTAGTTGTTGGTCTGCGCCTTGCCGCCGCTCGGTGTGCCCGCGAACTGGCTGTTCAGCAGCGGGTTGTAGATCTGCCACGGCACGGCGCCGTACGCGAGTCCGTACGAGGCCAGGTCGAAGTCGCCCTTCTGACGGGTGTCGTTGTAGGTGGCCTGGGCCAGGGGCTGGACCTTCACCTTGATGCCGATCTTGCCGAGCTGGTCGGCGATGATCCGGGCCCGCTGCACGGAGTCGGCGAAGTCGGAGACCTCGATGTAGTTGAGCGTGAGCTGCTTGCCGTCCTTCATCGCCTTGCCGCCGCTCAGCTTGTAACCGGCCTGCTCCAACTGGGACTTGGCGGCCGTGACATCGGTCTGGACGGCGTCCTTGTACGCGGGGTCGAGCCACTTGCCCTGCGTCGCGGCGTCCAGGCCGGTCTGGCTGATCGGGCTGGCGCCGAGCTGGGTGACGAGCTGGATGAGCTGCTGGCGGTTGATCGCCAGCTCGACCGCCTTGCGCAGGCGGACGTCCTTCAGCGCACCCCGGTCGTGGTTGAAGACCAGGATCAGCGACCCGTACGTCGGGTAGAAATAGCCGTTCTTCGACGGGTCCTTGTCGACGTACTGCTTCTCCAGATTGGGTATCGCGCCGCCGCTCAGGTCCTCCTGACCGCTGGTGAGCTGCGAGATCTCGGTGGCCGAGTTCACCACCGGCAGCCGGACCTCCTTGACCTGGATCCTGCTGCGCCAGTAGTCGCCGCGCAGCCCCAGGGTGATCTGCTGCGAGGCGAACCGCTTCAGGGTGTACGGGCCACTGCCGACAGGATCGGGATTGGCGTAGGTGACCGGGTTCTTACCCGCCCAGTATTTCTCGGGAACGATGTACTGCTGGAGAATCGAGGCGACCTGTGTGAAGGCGGGCTTGTCGAAATGGAAGACGACCGTCTTCTCACCCTGCGCGGCCACCGATACGAACGACACGCCGGAAGAGTTGAGTGCGGGCGTCTTCTTCACCAGCTGGAAGGTGAAGACCACATCCTTGGCGGTGACGGGTTTCCCGTCGCTCCAGGTGGCTTTCTTGTCGACGTCCACGGTCAGCGTCTTGCCGTCCGACGACAGTTTCTGCGCGGAGGCGAGCCACGGTTCGAATTCTCCGCCCTTGAGGACGTTCACGCCCATGAGCGACTGGTACATGTAGATCCTGGTACCCGGAGAGGCATCTCCCGTGGTGGTCAGCGGATTGAAGTTCCGCTGCAGCACGGTTTTTCCGGAAGCGTAGTTGATCATCATCGAGCCGTTTCCGGAACTCGCCGAATCGCCGCCCTGGCAGGCAGTGAGTGCCAGACTCATCGCCACGGCGACCGCGACCGGACCGGTTCTGAAGGTATACCTGAGCCGCACCGCTGACCTCCCGAGTTGGATGCCGCATTGTGAGTTCGGAAAACTCCGGGTGTCAAGGAAAGTGCGGAGAACCGCGACTTACGAACCAGGTTCCAAAAAACAATTGAACCAGGTTCATATGTCGGCGGCGGGTTTCCTCGGATGCCATGGAGGGGCAAGAATGGCCATCGGTCGAACTGGAGGAAATGAATTGACGCAGACGCGTGACACACCCGCAGGCCGGCCCGCGGCGACCGGCTGGATGCGGGAGGCGAGGTTCGGCCTCTTCGTCCACTTCGGCGTCTACAGCATGGCCGCACGGCACGAATGGGTGCGCGGCTACGAGGAGATGGGGGACGCCGACTACCAGCGGTACGTCGACCACTTCGACCCCGACCTGTTCGACGCCACCGACATCGCCCGCACGGCGCGCGCCGCCGGCATGCGCTACGCCGTACTGACGACCAAGCACCACGACGGGTTCTGCCTGTGGGATTCCAAGGCCGGCGACTACACCGCCATGCACGCCTGCGGCCGCGACCTGGTGGCGGAGTTCGTCACCGCCTGCCGCGCCGAGGGCCTCAGGGTCGGGCTGTACCACTCGGTGATCGACTGGCACCACCCCGACTACGTGATCGACGGCATCCACCCGCTGCGCAACGCACCGGACGTGGCCGCCCTCAACTCCGGCCGTGACATGGGCCGATACCGCGCCTACCTGCACGCCCAGGTCCGGGAGCTGCTCACCTCGTACGGCCCCGTCGACCTCATGTTCTACGACTTCACGTTTCCCTGGAACCGCGGGGGAATGCCGGGCAAGGGCCCGGAGGACTGGGACTCGCCGGCGCTCATGGAGATGACCCGCGCCCTCCAGCCCGGCATCGTGGTCAACAACCGCCTCGGCATCCCCGGTGACTACGTCACTCCCGAGCAGTTCCAGCCGGACCGTCCACTGACCGAGGACGGCGTCGAGGTCATGTGGGAGGCGTGCCAGACCCTCAACGGCTCATGGGGCTACCACCGCGACAACCTGGAGTTCAAGGAACCCGGCGACGTGGTGCGCATGCTCGTCCAGTCCGTGTCGAACAACGGCAACATGATCCTCAACGTGGGCCCCGACGGCCGCGGCAGCATCGAGCCCCGCGCCCGTGCCGTCCTCGACTCCATCGCCGACTGGATGCGGCTGCACGCCCGCGCCGTCCACGGCGGCGGTCCCGCTCCGTTCACGCCGCCCGCCCACGGCGTCTACACCCTCCGCGGCAACCGCCTCTATCTGCACCTGTTCTCCTGGCCGTTCAAGCACGTGCACCTGCCCGGACTGGCCGGCCGGGTGCAGTACGCCCAACTCCTCAACGACGGCAGCGAAGTGGGGCTCAGCGTCCTCGACCGCACCCCGCAGCCGCACGCCAACCTCGCCCCTTTGCCGCAGGCCGCCGACACCCTGACGCTGACGCTCCCGGTGACCCGCCCCGACGTACTCGTCCCGGTCGTCGAGCTGTTTCTGAAAGAGCAGCGGTGAACGGCGTCACCCCAGGTAGGCGGGGGCGACGGCGGAGGTGACCAGCCGGCGGGCCGCGCCGGTGCCGTCGGCGGGAACCGTCCACAGGTCGGAGCCGTAGTCACCGGGCAGGGCGTAGACGAGCGTGGAGTCGTCGGACCACAGGGCCTGGTCGTCGATGTTGCGGTGCTCGGCGGTAGGGGTCTCCTTCATGGTGCGCAGGTCGAGGACGTACAACCGCCACGGAGCGTCCTGTGAGACTCCCTTGACGCGCTTCTTGTAGGCGATCCGGGTGCCGTCGGGCGAGAGGGAGGGGCATTCGACGTTGGCGTGCAGCGTGGTGAGGGTGCGTGCGGTGACGTCGCCCCGGACGAGATAGGTCCGGCCGCCGGTCGCGAGCGTGGCGTAGAAGCCGTTGTCGTCGGAGAAGGTGACGCCCCAGATGTTGGTGTCCGCCGCGTGATAGGGGTGGCCGTCCTTGACGATGTGGAAGGTCTCCAGGTTGTCGTCGATCTTCCAGGTGCGGGTGTCGACGATGGCGGTACGGGTGGAGAAGTGGGTGCCCGCGTAGGAGTCCCCGCTGACGAAGACCGTCCAGGCGACCAGGTGGCCGGAGGGCGAGACCCGGGCCCGGGTGGGGATGCCGGCTGCCGGGAAGCGGTGCAGCTCGCGCAGGTGCGAGTCGAGGACCACCGCCCGGTAGGTGTCCTCCAGCGCGCCGTGCACGGCCTGCAGACAGATGCCCGTACCCGCTGCCGCGTGGAAGCGCAGGCACTTGACGCCCGAAGCGGTGCGCGGGCCCTGGGGACGGCCGGCGGGCACGGTGGCGATCTCGTCGCGGTGCGGGCCCCAGGCCAGGTTCCGGAACACCAGACGGCGGCCCGGCGCCGACCTGAGCGAGACCGTCCCGGCCCGTACGGCCGGACCGTCCGCCTGCTGCCGGTCACGCATGCCGGACCGGTGGGCGGCGTGCAGCACCGCCCCCGTGCAGACGGTCCCGAGCAGCACCACGGCGGTCAGCAGGATCACCATGCGGGTGCTTCTGGTCATGCGGACACCTCATCGGCGGTACGTGCGGGTACCTCGTCGGCACCGCGGAGGAGATACGAGGCCACGACGGCGCTGACGGCCAGCGCGGCGGCGGTGACGGCGAGCGCGGTCCGCCCGCCCCACAGGCTCCAGGCCGCGCCGAACGCCAGGGAGCAGGCGAACCGGGCCAGCGCCTGGCCCGTCCCCACCAGCGCCTGCCCGGCACCCTGGTGCCGCGCCGGCACGGCCCCCGCGGTGGCGGCCGCGAGCACTCCGTCGGTGGCCGCGTAGAAGGTGCCGTGCAGCACGAGGACGGCGACCACGGCGGGGACCCCGTGCCACGGGGAGAGCACCAGTCCGTAGCCGAGCAGCAGTACGCCATGGCCGGCCAGGAAGAGCAGACGGCGGTCGACCCGGTCGGCGAATGCGCCGAGAGGGACCGCGAGCAGCAGGAAGACGGCGGCGGTGCCCAGCGGCAGCAGCGGGAACAGGTGGGCGGGCAGGTCCCCTTCGCGCTGGAGCAGCAGATACAGGAAGGAGTCGCTGACGGTGGTCAGGCCGAGCAGGGTCGCGCACACGGTGAGCCGGCGCAGCTCGGGGCGGCGCAGCAGCCCGAGCGCGTCACGCAGCGCCGGACGGTCCTGTTCGGGCAGCGGGGCGGTGCCGGCGGAGGTGATACGGCGGGGTACGAAGAGCACCAGCACCAGGACGCCGAGCGCGGCGACGCAGCCGCTGACCGCGAAGACCGCGTCGTAGCCGTCCACCGTGGCCCGCAGGACGGCGAAGGCGAGGAGCGGGCCGAGCAGCGCGCCGGTGGTGTCCATGGCACGGTGCACCCCGAACGCCCGTCCCCGCGTCGCGGGTTCGGTGGCCAGTGAGATCATCGCGTCCCGGGGCGCGGTGCGCAGGCCCTTGCCGGTGCGGTCGGCCGCGAGCACGGCACTGATCACGGGGAGGCTGTGGGCGACCAGCAGCAGGGGCTTGCACAGCGCCGACAGGCCGTAGCCGAGGCCCGCCACGACCTTGTGCCGTCGGCCTCCCCGGTCGGCCAGGTGGCCGCCGGCCAGCCGTACCAGGGCCCCGACGCCGTTGTTGATGCCGTCGAGGAGCCCGAAACCGAGCGGCGACAGGCCGAGGCCCGCGACCACGTAGAGCGGCAGGACGGCCGTGACCATCTCCGAGGAGATGTCCGTGATCAGGCTGACCGCACCCAGGGCCAGTACCGTGCCGGGCACGGCGGCCGGCCGCCGCCCCGGACGGGAGTCCGGGGCGACGGCGGCCTTGGTGCCACGGGAATCCGCGAGATACACAGGCGTCAGTTCCAGATGCCGGTGACGTCGGACGCCGAGGCGGCGTTGCCCGCGTGCGCGCTCAGACCGGCCAGGTCCTCCACGGTGCGCAGCACGTTGTAGTGGTTGTAGGTGGTGGAGCTGGAGCTGCCGGGGGTGACGTGCTCCCCGTAGAACACGGTGGGGATGCGGTTGCCGGACAGCTTGTTGTCCTCGTCGAAGGTGACGGCGAGGACGCTGTTGTGGGTCTTGGCCCAGGTGGCGTAGGCCCCCAGGTTGTTCTTGATCCAGGTGTCGCCCGTGGAGACCGAGCAGTCGTGCATGTCACTGCACAGGTTCGGGGTGACGAAGGAGACCTTGGGCAGGGTCGTGAAGTCGGTGGGGAACTGCGCGAAGGTCTTCGCGGTGCTGGTCGGCACGTTGGAGAAGCCGAACCACGGGTTGTGCTTCTGCGCGTAGTTGCCGCTGCTGCAGGTCGTCGAACCCTGGCTCGGCAGCGACTCGTTGTAGCTCGCCCAGGTCTTCCCGGCGGCGATCAGCTCGGAGGCGATGTTGGGCTTGTTGATGGACCCGACGCTGACGCAGCTGTCGTCGGTGCGGCCCTGGTTGGAGCCCGAGAACAGCATGTAGTAGTTCGGCTCACTGGGGTGGGTGAGGCCGTAGGACTGGGTGAGGTTGGCGCCACCGGCCTTGAGGGTGTTGTTGATGTACGGGGCGCTCGAGCTGCCGATCACCTGCGAGTAGGCGTGGTTCTCCATCACCACGACCACCACGTGGTCGGGGGTCGGAAGGGCGGCGGCGTGGGCCGTGGCGCCCGTGACGGCCCACAGGCCGATCGAGGAGGCGGTGAGAGCTGCGGCCCCTGCCAGCGCGGCGAGGGGACGTCGGGTGCGCTTGGGAGCCTTGACGGCGGTCATAACTGTCCTCCGGACAGAGCTGACGGACGTACGGGGGGTGGGAGCGCCGTAACCCTAGGTGCGCGCCGGACAACCCGGCCGCGCGTCATGAGCGAAGATCAGACGAACGCTGGGTCCCGCCGGGCAAAGCCGACGTCAAGGGGGTCCCATCCCGGCAAAGGCCGTGCCAAGTGGGCACCGGCCCGTCGCCCGCGGGGCGGACACCCGACGGTGCCTCTCGTCCGACGGTACTGCGGTGCGGGCGAGAGGGAGGAAGACGCCTCTCGCCGCGTTCGCGGCGGAAGGAAAGCTGTAAGAAAAAAGGGAGCCGCCCCGGCCGGAAACGCTTCCGGTCGGGGCGGCGGAGGCGCGGACCCACGGTCCGCGGTGGTGCAGGTGGTGTTGCCGGTGATGCGTCAGGCGAGCGAGGCCAGGGTCTCGTTCCAGGTCGCCGACGGGCGCATGACGGACGCGGCCTTGGCCGGGTCGGGCTGGTAGTAGCCGCCGATCTCGGCCGGCTTGCCCTGGGCGGCGATCAGCTCGTCCACGATCGTCTGCTCGTTCGCGGTGAGCGTCTCGGCGAACGCGGCGAAGGCCTTGGCCAGCTCAGCGTCGTCGGTCTGCCTGGCCAGCTCCTGCGCCCAGTACAGGGACAGGAAGAAGTGGCTGCCGCGGTTGTCGATGCCGCCGACGCGACGGGTCGGGGACTTGTCCTCGTTGAGGAAGGTCGCCGTGGCGCGGTCGAGGGTCTCGGCGAGGACCTGGGCGCGGCCGTTGCCGGTGAGCTTGGCGTACTGCTCCAGGGACGGCACCAGGGCGAAGAACTCACCCAGCGAGTCCCAGCGCAGGTAGTTCTCCTTGACCAGCTGCTGGACGTGCTTCGGGGCGGAGCCGCCGGCGCCGGTCTCGAAGAGGCCGCCGCCCGCCATCAGCGGGACGACCGACAGCATCTTGGCGCTGGTGCCCAGCTCCAGGATCGGGAACAGGTCGGTCAGGTAGTCGCGCAGCACGTTGCCGGTGACGGAGATGGTGTTCTCGCCGCGGCGGATGCGCTCCACCGACAGCTTGGTCGCCTCGACAGGGGAGAGGACCCTGATGTCCAGGCCCTCGGTGTCGTGCTCCGGCAGGTACTGGTTGACCTTGGCGATGAGGTTGGCGTCGTGGGCGCGGGTCTCGTCCAGCCAGAAGACCGCCGGGTCGCCGGTGGCGCGGGCGCGGGTGACGGCCAGCTTCACCCAGTCCCTGATCGGGGCGTCCTTGGTCTGGCAGGCGCGGAAGATGTCACCGGCGGAGACGGTCTGCTCGATGACGGCGTTGCCGGACTGGTCGACCAGGCGGACCGTGCCGGTGACGGGGATCTCGAAGGTCTTGTCGTGGCTGCCGTACTCCTCGGCCTTCTGCGCCATGAGGCCGACGTTCGGGACCGAGCCCATGGTGTTCGGCTCGTAGGCGCCGTTGGCGCGGCAGTCGTCGAGCACGGCCTGGTAGACGCCCGCGTAGCTGGAGTCCGGCAGGACCGCGAGGGTGTCGGCCTCCTGGCCGTCCGGGCCCCACATGTGGCCGGAGGTGCGGATCATGGCCGGCATGGAGGCGTCGACGATCACGTCGGACGGGACGTGCAGGTTGGTGATGCCCTTGTCCGAGTCGACCATCGCGAGCTCCGGGCCCTCGGCGAGCTCGGCGTCGAAGGAGGCCTTGATCTCGGCACCCTCGGGCAGGGACTCCAGGCCCTTGTAGATGCCGCCGAGGCCGTCGTTCGGGGTCAGGCCGGCCGCGGCGAACGTCTCGCCGTACTTCGCGAACGTCTTCGGGAAGAAGGCGCGCACCACGTGACCGAAGACGATCGGGTCGGAGACCTTCATCATCGTGGCCTTCAGGTGCACGGAGAACAGCACGCCCTCGGCCTTGGCCTTGGCGACCTGCGCGGTCAGGAACTCGCGCAGCGCGGCGACGCGCATCACGGAGGCGTCGACGACCTCGCCGGCCAGCACGGGTACGGACTCGCGCAGGACGGTGGTGGAGCCGTCGTCACCCTTGAGCTCGATGCGCAGGGCGCCGTCCTCGGGGATCACCACGGACTTCTCGGTGGAGCGGAAGTCGTCCACGCCCATGGTGGCGACGTTCGTCTTGGACTCGGGGGTCCAGGCGCCCATGCGGTGCGGGTGGGACTTGGCGTAGTTCTTCACCGAGGCCGGGGCGCGGCGGTCGGAGTTGCCCTCGCGCAGGACCGGGTTCACGGCGGAGCCCTTGACCTTGTCGTAGCGGGCGCGGATCTCGCGCTCCTCGTCGGTCTTCGGGTCGTCCGGGTAGTCCGGCAGCGCGTAACCCTGGCCCTGGAGCTCGGCGATCGCGGCCTTCAGCTGCGGGATCGAGGCCGAGATGTTGGGCAGCTTGATGATGTTCGCCTCGGGGGTCTTGGCGAGCTCGCCCAGCTCCGCGAGGGCGTCGGGGATGCGCTGGCCCTCTTCGAGGTACTCGGGGAAGAGGGCGATGATGCGCCCGGCCAGGGAGATGTCACGGGTCTGGACGGTGACCCCGGCCTGTGCGGCGTACGCCTGGATCACCGGGAGGAAGGAATAGGTCGCCAGGGCGGGCGCCTCGTCAGTGTGCGTGTAGATGATGGTCGAGTCAGTCACCGGGTGCTCCGCTCCACGTCTGCAACATTGCTCGACATCAAGATATCTCGTGACCGGGGCGGGCTCGACAGGGGTGCGGTATCGATCGGGATGGGCGTGGGGGCGGGGCGCGGGCTTGGACGGTTCTCGCCCCCGCCGCCCCTACCCTTCCCATCCCAGGGGCTCCGCCCCTTCGACCCCACCGGGGCTCCGCCCCGGACCCCGCTCCTCAAACGCGGGAGGGGCTGGATGGTGCGGGGATCTGCACGGCTTTTAGGGGCGCGGGGAACTGCGCGACCAGCCCCCACCCACCCGCACCCGACCAACCCACCCCAACCCCCACCCC